>JAWLEA010000096.1:0-13181 GCA_041686345.1 Polyangia bacterium
GTCGTAACTGCTTGAAATAGTGTCAACTATGTCTGCGCAGTTACTCCGCGCATCTGAGGCAAACTTCTCATTCAGTCAAAAACCCCCATTCTGGGATGGGAACTAGTTACTCCCGTTTTGCAAACAATCTGAACAGCAATTTAAACTGGGTACCTTTGTCTTGCTTGGAGTAAACCGAGATTTGACCGTTATGTTCATCAATAATTTTAGAAATTACAGGGAGACCAAGACCGGTACCTTCAGCTTTGGTAGTAAAAAATGGTTCAAAAATAGATTTTTGATTTTCTTTACTGATGCCGCAACCGTTATCTTTTACAAGCACCTCAATAAATTTACCCCTTGAAGTATTGAGTTTGTTTATTTCAATTTCAATTTTTGCCTTCTTTTTGTCTGCAGTGGCATCTTTGGCGTTATTCAGAAGGTTGATCAAAACCTGTTTAAGCTTATCGGGGTTTCCTCTGATGGGATATTCTTCATCATTATCAATTCCATTAAATTGTATCTGATTATTACTTTCATTATTAACCAGAGCCAGCGTTTTGCGGATCAATTTGCCAAGATCAAGTAATTTGAAGGATTCGGGGCTGGAATTCCGGGAGAATTGAAGAAAATTGTTAACAACCCGGTTAAGCCGAGCTGTTTCTTCCACGATGATTTCCAGGAATTCTCTGCTTTCTTCATCTTCAATTTCCAGCAATTGGGCTGAGCCTTTTATGGAACTGATGGGATTACGAATTTCATGAGCAAGAACAGCAGACAACTTGCCAAGCAGGGCCAACTTGTCTTTTTGCCTTAAGTTCTGGTACTCTTTGGTATAGTTGAGAGTATTGCCAATTCGGTTGCCAAGTTGTTGGAGCAGGTTAATTGTAGACAAGGGATATCCCGATTTGTTTTCTATATGACAAAGACATAAAAATCCCTGAAGATTGTTTTTTATGAAGATTGGAATAACAAGATTGGTATCAAGCATTTCCATGGAGTTGAGAATTGAATTAAGTTGTTTGGCTCCCAGGACTACAGCCCAACCTTGTTTGAGTCGATGAAGCTCATGTTCTATATCCTGCCGGAATACAAGCTGCCCCAAATTTAATCTTTCTATGAAATTTGAATGGGATGATCTTGATAATTTTTCAACTTCATTATCAGGAAAGGCAAAAATGCGGTTATATTCAAGTTCATTTCGGGTTGTGTAAAGAGAAAAGCTGGAAATGAAAAGAGATTTGCTGAAAACATCCTTTATCGTGTCTCCAATATAAATCTCATTTGCATGCATGCGATCAAGTTTTAGAAGAAGCTCTTTAAGCTGTTTGTTAAATTTTTGAGGATTTCCTGCAATCAATTTAAGCAGGATTTTTTCAGTGATCCTGGAGAAATGTTCCTGAAAAAGTAGCACAATTATTGAAGATACAAACAAGGTAAAAAGCAGACTGAAACTGAAAAGTTCAATTTTCAAATAATTGTCAGGGGATTTAGCAGGGTTGGAAACCGAAAGCAAAATCAATAAACCCCAGATAATCAGGCCTATAAACAGGGCCCCACTGAGAAAGAGAGAAAATTTCAAGAAGATCTGTTTTAATTCGAGAAATTTGGCGTGAAAAAGAGTTTGGCTGAGAAAATAAATATACACCAGGGTAATAGCTTCACTGGTTACAATGGGGATGGTTTTCAATTTTACAATTTGAGAAAGCAGCAGGATGAAGAAAAACAAAAAAGTGCTTACCAGAGTAAAACTGAATTTTTTTCGCAGGTAACCGGAAGGAGAATCAATATATGTCAGGTAAATTATAGTAATTATGGCGATAGAATAGGTGATGCCACAAATCAGACTCAGATAAGGTTTGAAATATGTAAGTTCAGAGAGGAAGGGCAAATGTTGATTAAAAAAGAAAAATAAAATGGCAAAAACAGCAATAATTCCAAAAATAAGATTAAGGAAATAACCGGTTCGAAAACGCAGGGTATGGTTAAAAAATGAGATC
This sequence comes from Polyangia bacterium, assembly GCA_041686345.1. GTDB lineage: Bacteria > Myxococcota_A > Polyangia > HGW-17 > HGW-17 > JAQICJ01. Next base: position 1,980 of record JAWLEA010000096.1, read on the forward strand.
CCTGCCAATCCCGCCATAATTACGAAAGAATATTTGATCTCGTTGAAAATATTGTTGGTATAAAGAAAAGAAAGACCGTTGAAAAGAAAAATACCAGCCAAACAAAAAGCAAAAAGCAGAAAAAAATTGTAACTTGATTCCCTGACATTCTTTTTGAAAAAAAGAGAAACCCCAATTGAAAATATGATTAATGCTGTAATAAAGTTGGAAAAAGGTATAAATTCCACTTTGTTTTATTCTTTAAGGAAAGGGTAGGTCAAATTGGAGTAAATGATTTTAGCCAATTTGATTATTTTGCTTGTTTCAACCAGATTTGGCAGAGTTCAGACAGGACATTGACAACAACAACCATATCATCTTGAGAAATCCACTCCTTGGTAGAATGGAAATTGTGTCCTCCTGTAAATATGTTGGGAGTGGGCAGTCCCATGGCTGACAGTCTGGAGCCATCGGTTCCTCCCCGAATACTTCCTTTAACAGGTTTTAATCCTGCATTTTCAACTGCTTTTAGGGCCAATTCTACAACTTCTGACTTATCTTCAAGATAGAACTTCATGTTGCGATATTGCTCGTTGATTTTGAGATCTATTTCAGCCTTGGGATATTTTTCTTTAAGGATTTTGACATTATCAATGAGTATTTGCTCGAGCTTTTTGAGCCCATCTTCAGTAAAATCCCTGATAATCAATTTAACCGCAGTTTTATCAACTCCCCCTTTTATAGTGTAGGCATGCAAATAACCTTCTTTTCCTTCACTAGTTTCCGGGGCTTGATTTCTGGGGAGCATTCCAACAAATTCAGAGGCAATAACCACGGAATTGACTAATTTGTTCTTGGCGAAACCTGGATGGATTTCGATACCTTTTACGGTCAAATCGGCACTGTCAGCACAGAAGGTTTCATCTTCTATGGTGCCCATTGTTTCTCCGTCCACTGTATAAGCGTAATCAGCGCCAAATTTTTTAATATCAAAGTGATCTACACCCGCTCCAATTTCTTCATCACAGGTGAAGCCAATTTTGATGTCGCCATGGGGAATATCGGGGTTTGCCTGAAGGTAAGCAATGGTGGACATGATTTCTGCCACTCCGGCTTTATCATCGGCACCAAGAAGGGTGTGACCGTTGGAAGTGATCAGAGTATGACCAATTTTCTTTTTCAAGGCAGGAAATTTATCGGGTTCGAGGACTTGCCAGTCAGCCTCGGGATATTTGATAATTCCTCCGTCATAGTTTTCATGAAAGAGTGGTTTTACATTTTTGCCGGAAGCTGCAGGAGATGTGTCAACATGAGAAATCAGACCGATAACTGGTGGTTTGTTATCAACATTTGAGGGCAGGGTACCCATTACATATCCCCATTTATCCATAGCAGCATCTTCTATGCCCAATTCCTGGAGTTCTTTTACAAGTAGACGACTCAAGTCCTTTTGTTTTTCGGTGCTGGGATATTTTTTTGAATCCTCCGGCCTTTCAGGTTCCTGGCTTTGGGTGTCTATTTTAACGTACCTGATAAAACGATCTGTAACATCTTTTTTAATATCCATAATTGGATTACCTCCTTATTATTCCATATAAATACACTTCATATTAAATTGTGTCTAGCTGAAACCTGAAAAATTTGGAAATGGAAAATTGCAGATCTGAACTAACTAGTTCCCATCCCAGAATAAGGGTTATTGGCCTGGTGAAGAAACTGGTTTCAGATGTGCGGAGTAACTGCGCCGACATAGTTGACACTATTTCAAGCAGTTACGACAAAGCTGATGAGGTAAAATTCCGTCGCCAGACGATGATATCCATTTATTGAAGTATTTGTAAAAAGTTATAAGAATAAATTAAAAGCTTAGTGGAATTCAGTTCAGGAAATTGGAAAAAATAGTTTGAAAAGAATTAATATTTTTGAAAACCTTTAATTTGCAATTATTAAAATAAATTTAAAATGTTTTCTTCTTGAATTTGTTTATTATAAATGTTAATTGTTCTCCAATTGAAAATACAGGTTTATATTATTCAGTTAATCTGCGATATTAACATTTGGCTCGAAACTCATGTTTATTAGATGAGTCGCTATTTTAAACTTATATATGTGCCAATCATTTAACCATAATTTTGGAATTACTAATTTTAACAAACCGAAGGAGATTATTTAAATGGCCGAAAATCTAGACGAACAAGTTTTTGACATTCCTGAAAACCTCAAAAAAAATGCCCTTATCAACAAGGAAAAATATGAGAAAATGTACAAAGAATCAGTTGAAAATCCAGAGAAATTCTGGGCTGAAATGGCTGAAGAATTTGTATCATGGGACAAAAAATGGGATAAAGTTCTAGAGTGGGATTTCCACAAAGGTAAAATTGAATGGTTCAAAGGAGCCAAACTCAATGTATCCTATAATTGCCTCGATCGACATGTTGAAAACGGCAACGGCGACAAGACTGCCATCATCTGGGAAGGCAATGATCCTGAAAATATCAAAAAATTTACTTATGCTGAGCTCACAGAAGAAGTAAAGAAATTTGCCAATGTTCTCAAGGCAAAAGGGGTCAAAAAAGGCGATAGAGTAGCTCTTTACATGCCAATGGTTCCAGAATTGGCAATTGCCATGCTCGCCTGTACCAGAATCGGAGCTATCCACTCCATCGTATTCGGTGGTTTTTCAGCTGACGCCCTCAGGAGCAGAATTGACGATGCCGGTTGTGAAATTCTTATTACCGCTGACGGCAGTTTTAGAGGGAAAAAACTCATAAATCTCAAAAAAATAGCAAATAATGCCCTTAAAGGTGATTCTCCAATTAAAACATCCATTGTTGTAAAATACAATAAAATGGATGTTGAAATGGTAGAAGGCAGAGACACTTGGTGGCACGATGAAATGGCCAAAGTTGATGCTGAATGCCCCTATGAAAAAATGGATGCAGAAGATCCACTCTTTATTCTTTACACTTCAGGTTCAACCGGCAAACCAAAAGGTGTAGTTCATACAACCGGTGGTTATTTGACTTACACCAGTGCAACACACAAATATGTTTTTGATTATCAAGAAGACGATATTTACTGGTGCACAGCTGATATTGGTTGGATTACCGGTCACTCCTATATTGTTTATGGCCCACTGACAAATGGTGCAACCACGTTAATGTTCCAGGGTGTCCCCAACTATCCGGATGTAGACAGATTCTGGGATGTTGTTGAAAGACATAAAATCAATATCTTCTACACAGCCCCAACAGCTATCAGAGCTATTGCCAAAGAAGGTGCCGAACCTGTAAGAAAACACGATCTTTCTTCCCTGAAAGTTCTCGGAACAGTTGGCGAGCCCATTAATCCCGAAGCATGGCTCTGGTATTACAACGAAGTAGGACATGGCAATTGCAGTATTGTTGATACCTGGTGGCAAACTGAAACAGGTGGTATCATGATTACCCCCTTGCCTGGAGCAACCAAAATCAAACCTGGTTATGCCACTTTACCTTTCTTCGGAGTTCAGCCGGAATTGGTTGATGAATCAGGCAAACCAATTGAAGGTGTTGGCAGAGGTTATCTCACCATTAAATTCCCTTGGCCCGCCATTGCTCGTACAGTCTACAAAAATCACGAAAGATATATGGATACTTATTTCTCAACTTTCCCCGGAAAATACAATACCGGCGATGGTTGTTTGAGAGACAAAGATGGATATTACAAAATCACCGGTCGAGTTGACGATGTTATCAATGTTTCAGGACATAGAATGGGTACAGCAGAGGTTGAAAGTGCTCTCGTATCCCATCCAAAAGTAGCTGAAGCAGCTGTGGTTGGAACTCCCCACCCAATCAAGGGACAGGCAATCTATGCTTTTGTAACAGTAGGTAAAGGCGTCGAAAAAACCGACGAACTGGCACTTGAACTTAAAAAGCATGTCAGATCTGAGATCGGTCCCATTGCCACTCCTGAACATGTTCAGTGGGCTGATGGTCTTCCCAAGACTCGTTCCGGAAAAATTATGAGAAGAATTCTCAAAAAGATTTCTGTCAAGGAATTCGATAATCTTGGCGATACTTCCACTCTCAGAGATGAATCCGTCGTTCAGGATATTATCGACAACTTCAAAGGCCAAATTTAACGTTTAACTTTGCCTGTCTGACTTTTAAATCCTGACTCACCTTAAAAAACTAACCAAAGGGGTTTTTACTTGAAAAAAGTGCAATATTAAACTAGTTTTTTCAAATAAGGCTTGTAAGCTAATAAAATTTGAAAAATTTTATCAGGAGTTTATTCTAAAGCCGATTTTTTACATTTTGACAGGTAAATAAAATTTAAAATTCTAATATACCGGAATTTAAAAAGGAGATTTATTCATGGGAAAACTTTATTCAAGCTTAATATTCATGATTTTTGTCTTGGCAACCACAAGTGTTCAAGCAAAAAGAAATACTCCACCTAATGTGGAAAAATTGTATGAAAAACTAAAGAGGAAAGTAAAAAAAATCAAAAGAAAGTCTGTGTATAGTTCTTCCAAAAGCAGCAGTTCTTCCAAAGGCTCCAAAGCGGCTGATCTTTTCAAAATGAATAGTTCAGGAAAGAAAATTAATTATGGCCGTCTTGACAAGTTCAGTCTTCCGGTGAATCCTGTTTCCTATTCCTGTTCCCATCCTAATTTGAAGGTCAAGAAGTATGAGCGAAATCGCAGTATTCGGAGTTTGCTCAGTTGGGCCAAAGATTATCTCCACAAAAAGAGTTATCGCTACAGATATTCGGCTGTAGACAGATGCAATAAAGCTCTTTATAAATTGATGAAGGCAAAGTGTATAAATCCCTCCAGTCGCAAAGCAACAAAGATGTTGAATAAGGCCCAGAAAACTTGTTTGCGTCACTATAAACGCGATTGGATTCAGAAGGTTTACAAAGCAAAGAAAAAACCTGTACCCAATTGGGCTCGTTCTCCTGACAGTGCTAAAAAATCAGTTAAAAAGATTCTGCGGTGGGCGAGAATTTATGTCAAAAGGCCCAGAAAATGGTATTCCACCATGATTAAACTGGTTAATGTTCTCAAAAAGAAACCCGATAACAGTGAAGCAAAGGAAGCTTTCACTTATATGTATTCCAACTATTATGGTGTATCAAAAGCAGTTGCCGCCAGACACCTGGCCCAAGGAATGCTTGGGGGTAAATTCAGCAGATTTTCCCAGAGTAAACTATATAAAAAAGCAATAGATGAGCTTTTAGGTAAACATCATACTATTTCCGGCAATACTCCCAAATTGGGACTGCGTTATCTTGATATCAATTATCTTGTTACCCAGGTTTATCTTCCAGAAATAAAAGCTAACCAGGATAAATTCAAGTTTGAGAAATGCTCAATTAATCTGCTTAAGCGTAAACAAAAATTCGATAAAAAAGCTACAGCCAAAGCGCTTGGTAAATCAAGATATTGCACTTCCGGAACATTGAAGGTTGAATTAAAAGATATCATGAACTATCCTCGTTTAAGGTTGAAATTCATTGAAATTCTTGCCCGGAAAACCAGTAATCCTCAAAAAATAACCAAAGAAGCTGCTAAAACAATTGCCAGACAAATAGGGGCAAAAAAAGAAAAGGTCTGTTGGCTGTATGAAAATCCTTATCCAGAAAAAATAAATCCTACAGCAGGTTCCAAAGCACATTGCAGTGCCATAGGTTATAAAATGCACAATATGAGACCTGGTTTCTACAACTATGTTTATACAGAAAAACCCATTAAAAAATTAACAAAACTAGAAATATCCACTGCCACGGAGTTGTTGGACAAAGCTGGAAAACAGGGTAAGAAACTGAAGAAAAAATTAAAAAGAAGATATCGTCGAGCCAAAGGTTACGAATGTCTTGCCTGGAAAGTGACAATAGCACGCAAATATCATGGCAGGGGCAGATACGGCAAAATGTATCGCTACAGCAACGGTGGTCCCAAAAAGGTTTCTTGCAAAAAATTTAGAAGGAATCGGGCTTTGAAAAAAGTTTTCAAGAAATGGAATAATTATTTTGATACCGTTTTTGGTGGCAAGTGGAAAAGTCATTGGCGCATCATCAAGAACAGATGGGGCAAAAAACTAAGAAAACAACGTCCCGCTGTTATTTATGTAAAACGAAAAATATAAATCAGCTCTGTTCCCACAAATTTTCAAATCTGTAGATTCTCAACCACAAAACTATTATTTGCAAGGGGTATATTCCTAAGGTGATAAGCCAAGAAAGAACAGGTCGGAACTGCATTATCAATTAGTTTTGAGTATATATTTGGCTTATTGGTTAATCTAGATTTGTGGTGTAAATATTCAGGAAGTTCTTATTACAAAACGAAGGGTTATGGAAACTAAGGATTATTCGTATTTAAGTGTATAATTGCCCTGGGCGCCGTTATATCCGTAAACTCTTATGATGTATTCACCAGGGGTTCCCTGTACAGTTTCAGAATCTTCTGTACTCTGACTTGTAGAAATATTGGTTCCATCTTGATAAAGTGCCAGATCAAGATCCCCCTCTGAATGAACAAAATCAATTGTCACAGAAAAATCTGCAGAAGCATCTAACCAGAAATAATCTTCGTCACCACTGCAGATTTTGAGCTCTTCATAACTGCCTGGTTCAATAGCCTCTGCACTGTCAGGAGAATTATTGGGTTCAAACATATCAGTACACTCAGGATCAACTGAAGTTTGTCCGAGTTCACACCATTCAACCCATGTATGTTCAACTTCAGTATCATTTAAGACATTACTTTGAGGACAATGTTCATCTTCGGACCAGTCAGCCCACAAATAACCACGATCAGTGTTTTCGGCATATTGTCTGAATACTTCGTAACCACCGTTTTCAGCTTTGAAAACCACTGGCATAGTACATCCATCCTGCTGAAGTTCATTGTTGTAATCCATGATGATCTGATACATTGCAGATGTGCTGCGGTTCCAACAGCAGGTTTTTGATTCCTGATAAACCAACCTTGCAAAGACATAGTCATCAAAGATGCGGTATTCCCTGTCGGTTTCATTGCGCTCCATGTTGAAATAAAGACTGTTTACTTCATAGAGTTTTTCAAACGCTTCTTCTCTGCGGTTTCTGGCCGCACAGGATGCAGGATACTGACGCAAATGATTTCTGGCATCTTCTATCATTTGAAGATAGGCAGCCCGAAGTTGTTCAGGATCAACCTCACCAAGCAAATCATCAAATTCTTCTATTCTGGCGGAAATCCGTTCATGATCAGTGTCATTAATCCAGGATGCTTCATCGCTATTCATCCATGTATTTGCCCATTTTCCATTTCGTGCTTTGGCAACTCGAAAGCGTTTCAAGCCACCACCAAGTGATGCGTAACTGTCGCCATCCCAGTTTTCGCCGGGGCCACCACCTTTAACACTGGTAAGATATTCTTTAGAAGAAGTCGGAGTTTCATATTTAGGTTGCCGACGAGGCATTGAGCCGGAAACAAGGATAGCTTCTTTTTTGCCACCCTCAATATCAGCTACATTTTTAACAACCATAACATGACCGATACCTGTTCGTTGCCATCTGTGAACTAATATATCACCACCTCTGATTGATTGTGGTTTAAGGTTGTAGGTATTTGAAGAACTGGCCAAATTAACGGAACCGAAATATGCTAAAAGCAGTCTCAGAAAATGTCCGGTTCTTTTGTTCAGAAAAATTTCGTCAAAATATTGACCTGCCTGCTGTGTGCCACTACCTGCAAGAAACTCCATGGTGTCGCCCTGTCCCACAGATCTTTTTCTCAGGAGACTGTCCTCGGGCCAGTTCTCGACAATGTACTCATTTGACTTCCCCTCAAATTGTTTATTGTAATCTTTGTATGATGTTTTGTATAAAGGGGTATTTTTATAACGTCCGGTTGAGGTGCGCGCTCCCATGTGTCCGAAATAAATCGCACCTGAACTGTCAACAGCTTTAAGGAAAAACGGCAAATTATACCATGAAGCAAAAGTAACCCTTAAAAACATGGCCACTTCAGCACATTCAAGTCTTGGTGCGGGTAGTTCTTTACCCCAGGGTGTTGTGAGCTTGAATGTCTGAAAACTAACTTCATAACCTGGAATAATCCCCATTGACTGAACCCACAGAGCATATTTTTCATCCCAGTTCAGACCGCTATCAGTTCCCCAAACAATACCAGGCTTTCTTGCTTCAGGTGTATCAGTGTCTTCCCAGTTGTTAGTGACTTCCCAGACTGCCGTATCGGATGAGTCATAAATTGTTGCAGGACCGCCAGACCATGCACTGTCGGCTTTGCCAAGTTTTTCTTCATCCGGCATGATTTCTTCGTCGATTCCCCAATTGTCATCGTTTGTGCCATCCGATTCCTCGCAGCCCCAAGCAAAAAAAGAACTGAAACCCAACACCATCAAAAAAGATAGATATCCGCTATTTTTAAACATAAAACCTCTCATCTCATAAATTAACGAATTAAACCGCTTAAGAACAGAATAATACTAAATTTCCTCCCAAAAAGGAAGTTTTTTGTCAATTGATTCCACTCAGGGAAAGAATTTTTAACTCTGAAATATTAACATAGTGATGAGAGCCCGAACTGCCCCCTGTTCCACTGTAAAGTGCATTATGTTCAAAATCAGACATATTTATTGTATTTTCACTGTGATATATAACGAAGCGATATGTTTTACCACTTTCGAGGTCAACTTTTACAAAGTTTGAATTTCCCCAATTATCCCAAGATGCAAGGTGAGGCATTACAAAATACCCTGTTCCAACTAAAGTTTCTCCTTCATAAATATCAACTTTTTTGGTTACACAGGTAATTCCTGTGCTGAAATTTCCGGCTCCATTTCCATATTCAACCTGAAGAAGATGTTCACCGGTAAAAGAAGCTGTAAAATCTTCCACTGTTATCGTATGCTCTTCTTCTCCCCAGTTTTCATAATGCTGTCTTCCATGATTGTCCACAAAATTACCGCCATTGGATATGAAATCAACTGCATATACAGAAGAGATTCGCTCATATCCTTCGCCCCAGTAACACCGTGGTTTTGCATGTTGTGACACATTTGGATTACCGGATACACCAGTTACGACGAATTCAGCTTCAACAGTGTAGCAAGGAGAGATATCTTCCCATGATACTTCTGTATCAATCCATGAGGTGGTGTTTCCGGGAAGATTTGAAGCAACCAGTTCTTTGTCTCTGTAAATATTGAAAGTGATATCATCTGTTGTTTCACCGTTTGCATTGAATAAAACTTCGAGGTTACCATTTTCTACCCTGACATTTGTGATTACAGGGGTGAGGGGAGAAAAAAGTTTCCTGTATTCAGAAGTATCAGTTTCAAGGGTAATCGATTTTCCAGGTATTGCAGAGTCTGAAAGCTGGATATCAATCACATTTTTTTCATCAAGTTGTTCATAACTTATAAAATCATGAGTTATATCCGTTTCATTAAGCTTTATTGCTCCAACTTCATAAGCTCCTTCATCAACATCGTCAACATCCGGAAGATTCACCACAACGGTAATCACTTTTCCCTTATATTTAAAATTGTTCAGGACAAGAGAATGAGACTGGGCAAACATATTATTACGAAGAGCTTTTGTAATAAAAGGTAAAAACCTTATTCCATCAGGATTTGCTTCCAATCCGAAAAATACATCATGTACCATTGAAACATATGCCGCCACAGACCATAACTGCCTTTGAGAATTAACGACCGGTCCTGAATAATCACCATCATCAAGCCAAGGCATCCCCGTTACCACTTCAAAATTTTCCATGTTTGAAATATTCATTGCCGCTCCCCTGATCAGGGAATGAACATTCAGGTTCACTGCTTTGTCATTTTTTACCTTTTTGGCTGCTTTCAACCAATAGGCAGTGACAAAGGGCCATATTCCCCTGTTGTGATAAATGGGAATATCTTTTTGTTGTGGCCAGATAACAGCAGGACCTTTTTCAAGATGTGGATATTTGCTTACTGCTTCGTCTTGTCTGATCTCGTTTCCAATATCACTCAGGATGGCTAAAGAAGAACCGAGAAGATCAAAATGTCTGACCGAAATTCTGTCAAGGACACCTGTTGTAAAAGTCCCCCACAAACCAAAATCACTCTGGTAGAAAACTTCGTCGATATTAGTTCGTAGTTGTTCTGCCCATGCTTCGTATGTGTTACCCAGCTCAGTTTCTCCAACTTGCTTTGCCAGCCAGGCACCAAGATCCAGTAGCCTTAAATGGCCAACATTTGTGGATAATGCTTGGGACATATGTATTTGAACAGTATCTGTGGCTGTCCAGAAAGGATAAGATTGTTCCCGCCAGTCAAGAAAAGATTGTTCACCAAGATAAAGACCGTTTTCAGAAATAAATACGGTCTCTCTGTCTTGCTCTATTGTATTTTTTGTTGCTTCCCAGGCCAGATTGATGAAATCAACGAGTTCATCCCCATGCAAATAATTGATCAGTTGCTGAGCTCCGATTGCCCAGACAGCACGGTCCGTACTTACGGGGTAACTTCCTCCGGAACCAGTATCCTGGATTATTTGAGGATTTCCACCTGAGCGGAGGTTGCTGACTTTAAATTCCAGTGAATTTCGGCTTCTTGCAGGATTAAGAGCAGCCAGACCCAAATCTACCGCATATGCTGTATCTCTTGTCCAGACAAATTTCCATAATCTCCCTGTTTCAAAACAGCCCCCCGGGGGACATTCTATGGGTTGTCCGTTGTTATAAGCATAATCTTCGATGGCATTTACACTGCATAGCCGAGTTTCTTCGAGGGAAAGAGCATAAAGAGCATCAAACATCAGGTTATTTGTGGATACACTTGGCCAGCCGGATAGTTCACTATAAGTTCTTGGATTAGATGGATTATTATCTCTCAACCCCTGAGTGGATTGATGAGAAAAAGTCCTTGAACAGATATTTCCCGATGCGGATATAGTTGCAGTATTATCATTATCCACCCATGTATCACTACTCTGATTAAGAGTTCCTTCAGCTTCTATACATTCTGTTTCAATAATATCGTCAGTAATATCTGCATCATCCACATCGCCATCTGTACCGGCATCATTATTGATATTATTGTTATTGGAATTTTTGCTGGAATTGTCATCATCACAGGAAAATAAGAGCAGAAAAGAACTGAAAATCAGCAGAAACAAGGGGTGTTTAAAAATATACATGTATCACTACTCTGATTAAGAGTTCCTTCAGCTTCT
>JAWLEA010000097.1:0-13073 GCA_041686345.1 Polyangia bacterium
TCTTTCAATTCCGGAAAATGGCGCCGCAATGCCTGGATGGTAGGTAACCGTATCGGTCTTCTGACAACCGGTGATCTTTATGAAACTCTGCGCATTGTAGTTTATGAAGAAATTGAAAAAGTTTTGGAATTGCCTCTGGAGCTCGGAGAGATTATCGAAATAGCTGATGATAATGAAAGTATTAAAGATATATTTCAATTTTACTTCAGTAAGGTTCATTTGCAAATGAGAGAAAAAATAGGAATGGCAGTGCAGGAATAAGATGGCAAAAAAGAAAAATAAAAAAGAAGAAATGGAATTATTGGAAAGGGTGTTGGCAAAAGACTCAATGGCTTTTCAAGATTTCTACAGACAGTATTTTAGATTGGTAATCACTTGTATTAGAAAAGTTTTTAATCGTTATTCGGTAGATTATGATCAGGATGATGTAGCTGAAACCCAAAATCAGGTTTTTTTGAATCTGGTAAAAAATGACTATCGTAAATTACGCAAGTATGATCCGGAAAAAGGTTACAAATTGTCAAGTTGGGTAGGTTTGATCTCTATAAATACGGCCTATGATATCCTGCGAAAAAGAAAACCAGAAACAAGTTCTCTTGACGATGATGAACATTATCTACCTGAACCGGTAAGCGAAGCCCCTTCTCCTCTCAAAAATCTGGAAAGAAAAGAGCAGGTGGAAATACTGATGAGAGCCATAGAACAGTTGACAGATAATGAACGTCGTTTCGTCGAACTGTTTTATGAACACCAGTTGACCCACGAAGAGATTGCATACAGGATGTCGTTATCAATTAATACGGTTTATTCCAAAAAAAATAAGATAAAGAACAAATTGAAAAAATTTTTAAAACAAATGGGTAGGTAAAAAGGATAAAATCGTATTAAAGGTTAGTTTCGGCGTTCAGGTTCAATTCAGATTTAACCATTCGAAGCTAAGCGTTCGAGTTACCAGGGAGTTAAGCATGAATTTCAATCCATCCAAAGGCAATTTTGATTTTCTTATAGTACAAGCCTTGAAAAAGCGGGGTGCATCAAGAGCTCCACTTGCCAAAAACGAAATGTTGGCCATAGCTCAAGGGGAGAAAGAAATTCCTTCTCATCTTGATCCCGGAGAAAAAGATACCATTGAATTACTCAGGGAAATAATTTACTCATCCGAAGATTCTGCAATTGATAACAAAAGTACCTTTTTTGAACTTCTCTCCTTTCAAAAAGTCGGTACTTCCTTGAAAAAGCTTTTTTCTTCCTTTGAACTAAATCTCATGGACCCGGTTGTGGTCAGAGGTGAGCCGGCTGTTGACCGAAGAAAAAGTTATCAGGGCAGAACCAGCCAGAATACTCAATTTTCTGTTCAGGTGGGTAAAGATAAAATAACCCTCAGTCTTGCTTGGAAAAAAGGGGAGCAACCTCAAAGAGTCAACCTCAAGAAAAACGGCAGAATTCTTGACAGTATACCTCTACAAAGTAATGAAATCAATCTCCCTTTATCTGAAGAAGGTGCTTATATTCTTGAATTAATTAAAAATAATGAAGTCGATGAAACTATCTGCTTTTCTTTCTGATATTATGGGAACTACTTAGTTCCCATCCCAAAAATGGATGTCATCGTCTGAATAGGGAAATTCATCTCATCTGCTTTGTCATAACTTCTTGAAATAGTGTCAACTATGTCGGCGAAGTTATTCCGCGCATCTGAGACAAATTTCTTATCCAGCCAAAAACACCACTTCCGGGATGGGAACTACTTATAAGCTTCTGATTAAATCCTGCGATTATTCCGATAATATGATTACTTCTCCTCAGTTGAAAACTTGTTTAATTTCATATTTAATGCTAAAAATCTAAGTTAGAATTAACTGATTCTCGTTTCAGAATAGGGTGTTTGACTGGACAAGAAGGTTGCCCGGGCCCAAAGCAAGTATCAGAGGAGAAGACAATGAAATGTCAAAAATGTAAAACTGAAATCAAGGGTAAACTCAAATTCTGCCCTCAATGTGGAGCTCCCGTCAAAGCAAAACCCAAAAAAACTTTATTCTGGACACCGGGAAATGAAAAAAAACCAGATTTCAAAAAGAAATCCAAAACACCCGGGAATTCAAAACCGTTTCCACCACCACCTTCATCTTCACCTTCATCTTCATCTCTCCCTTCTCCGCCTTCCCCCGGAGTTCCAGACAGTTCAGCAGTACAATCCAATTCGGGGCCTGTAGATTCTTCTTTTCCTCTTGATATGAACAATCTGAATTTCTCAAAACCTTCTTCAAATTCATATCAGGGCAACGCTTCTCCACCAAACCAGGTTTCACAACCGCAAGGAACTATTAATTTTAAAAACAACCCCGCCCCCGATAATTCCAGGAAAAAGATTGTTTATATAGTCATCGGAATTATCTGGTTGCTGGCAATTGCAGAGTTGCTTTACTATTTTCTAAAATGAAAAATATTCCCCAAGTTGTAGTTTTTGATATTGGAAATACTTATTCAAAAGTTGGTTTTTTTGATTCCTCAGGTGAAATCCTCGCCAGAGAAAGAATCAAGCTGCCTACTACTCTTGCCACTGATCAAAAGAATAATGATAACAATATCAATCATCAAGTTAAACAGAAACTGGCCGGGCTTTTGTCAGAATACCGGGACAAACTGCCGGCAATTTACATATTGGGGGGAGTTTCTTCGGTCAATGTGAAAATTATCAGGGGACAACTTGCAGCTTTAAGCAAAGAAAAGAATTATGCAGATTGTTTCAGACCATTACATTCGGATTTAGCTAATAAACTGAACAGGATATTTCTGATCGAGCTTGGCATCAATTCTCCTTGGGGATTAGAGTTGGATATCACTTCCAAGTCCACTCTCGGACTTGATCGAATTGCCAATGTGGTTGCTGCTGCTCATGAGTGGCCTGATAATAATGTAGTTGTAGTTGATGCAGGTACTGCCGTGACTGTGGATCTGCTTGTATCTGGAAAGGTATTTGTTGGAGGCACGATTTCCCCCGGATTGAATATGATGAGTCATGCTTTGGCAGAGTATACAGCTAATTTGCCTCTGGTGCATCCCCAGGATTATCAGGATATTCACATCGGTAAATCTACCAGAGAAGCTGTAGGTAGCGGACTTCTCCATGGTTTTATCGGCATGGTGGATCGGTTGACCGAAAGAATGGCGGCAACATGCAAGACTGGCGCTGTTGGTATTACTACAGGTGGAGATGGCGATCTGCTGCTTAAATATTCCAAATATTATACAGTTTATCGACCTGATTTGACTTTGCGGGGATACTATTTGACGGGCATCAAGGTATTTAGTTCTCTCAACTAGATAAATTAAAAGTTGCCACTGAACCTTGCAAATGTTAGGATTGAATTTGTATCAAAACATATAGTTCCCTTTAAAACCGAAACTTGGATTCTGTTATATGAGTAAAGCAAAGAAATCCCTTACTACAGGTCAAAGAAGAGTTTTTAATACTATTATTCATCTCATCAAAGAAAAGGGATATCCCCCCACCACCAGGGAGCTTGCTGCAGATCTGGGCATCAAAGCTCCTTCAGTTCACGAACAATTGAACAGATTGCAAAAAAAGGGGTTTATCAACAAACAGAAAAACAAAGCTCGTTCCATTGAAGTTCTCAAAAGACCGGCTTCCTCAATAGTGCAAACCAATAGTGCAAAATTTACCCAAATACCTGTCATAGGAGAAATTGCTGCTGGACTTCCTCTTTTTGCTACGGAAAATTATTCGGGAAAAGTCAGGGTTAAGGCTGATATTGCCAGACGAGGCAAGATATTTGGCTTGAAGGTAAAAGGCGACAGTATGATTGGCAGTGGTATAGATGATGGCGATATTGTAGTTGTTCGTCAGCAACCGGCAGCCGAGCATGGAGAAATTGTTGTTGTTCTTCTGGGCGAAGAAGCCACAGTTAAAAAAATATCCTACAGTGGAGATGGAGTCAGACTTATTGCTTCAAATCCTGCTTATAGTCCCATTAATGTCGATGTTCGTGAGGATTTTCGCATATTGGGCAAGGTTTTAACCTGGGTCAAAAAAGAAAATATCTAAATTTCAAGTTAAAACCTTGGTTTGACAACTTTTACCAATTTTACTTAAAAACAGATTTTAGGGGATAAAGATTGTGGAGATTGACACAGAGGGCTCCCTGATCATTTTGGACAACACCCTGAAGAATAAAGGGAGTTGATGCCAGCAGCAGATGTTTATATTTGCTGAAAGCTTTGGGGAAAAGAACGGTTTCATAGATAGCAGTATCATCTTCAAAGGTTATGAACTCCATAGGTTGTTTTTTTGAGGTGATTATCAACTTGGAGGTTATGGGCCAGCCGACGGTTTGGATGGATTTCCCCACATATTTTGGTAGATTGACAGCCTTGATCAAACCACTGGTTTCATTTAACTGTTTTTTGTAAAAAATAAGGGGATGTTCATTACAGAGGAAGCCAAGATGGCGGAAAAACAACCTTTGGGCGAAAAGCTTATCAGGATTTTTATTGGAAAAAACAGGAATGGCAGGTTGATGCCATGGAGAATCTTCAGAAAACAGGGGGTTGTTTTCTTTGGTTTTTTTATTTTTTCGATTGAGAAGCAATTCCCATAATTGTTTGGCCTGGTTGCGGTGATTGAAAAGGGGATTCAGGGTGCCGGTTGCCGTAAGTACTTCTATTTCATTTTGAGGAGGATCTATCCTGCTGATGAAATCTTGAGGCGAGGTGAAAGCTCCTTTGTTTTTGCGGGATTTCAGTATTTTGGATATGGTTGTGCCGGAAATGCCGGGGATGGACATGAGACCAGCAAGAATGGAATTGTGGGAAGCGTGGAATTTATATCTGCTTGAATTAATCCGGGGAGGCTTGATGGTGATTCCCATTCTTCTGGCTTCACTGATATAGCCGAGAGTGGAATAATAACCTCCCTGGTTGGATATAACTGCTGCCAGAAAAGGGACCGGATAATGGGTTTTGAGAAAAGCTGATTGAAAAGAAACCATGGCGTAGGAAGCTGAATGTGGTTTGCAAAAAGAATATCCCTGGAAGGAAAGAATCATTTTCCAGATTTTCTGGCTGCTTTGCAGATCGATGTTATTGGCAGCAGCTCCTTTGATGAATCTTTGTTTCAATTCTGACAATTTCTGGTGTCGATCTTTGCGGGAAAGAATTTTGCGAAGTTGATCAGCTTCTTTCCAGGAAAATCCGGCAATTTTGACTGCTACTCGGGCCACATCTTCCTGGTAGCACATGATGCCGAAGGTTTCGCTGAGAAGATTGTCCAAAACCGGATGGATACTCTGGTAGGGTTGGCCTTGCAGCCGTTGGATATATTTTTTTATGTAGTTGTTTGCTGCTGGCCTGATGATGGAACTGTGAATAACCAAATGTTCAAAATCACCTGTTTTGGCTTTTTTTTGCAATTGACGCATGGCAGGTGATTCTACGTAGAAAATGCCCATGGTATCGCCACTGGCCAGAAGTTTTCTGGTGGGGATATCATCAAGGGGAGTGATAGTAGTGAAAGGATTTTCAATTCCTTTTTCCCTGAGGTTGGCGATTGTATCTCTGATAACTGCCAGAGAACGGTTTCCCAGAAGATCAATCTTGATCAGCCCGGCATCTTCGGTTCCATCTTTTTCCCAGGTTATGACATTTATTCCCTTGGTTGCTTTTTTCAAAGGAACATAATTACTTAGAGGTTTGGGGGTGATGACCAATCCCCCGGAGTGAACCCCGGTATGGCGAGGAAAGGATTCAAGTTTTTGAGCCAGAGCTATAATTTGAGGCCAGGGCGAGGGAAGAGAAAGCAACTTTGGGTTATATTGGCGAAATCCATGAGAGAACCAGGTGTCCAATTTTCTTAATTTGTGGATAGTTGTTTTGATTTCTGATGAGGTCATGCCAAATGCTTTTGCTGTTTCCCGCAGAGCGCTTCGAGGTTTGAAATGGATGTGGTTGCAAACCATAGCGCAGAATTTGGGGTTGAAAGCAGAAATCACTTCGTTGATAATTTGATCTCTTTCGTCCCAGGCAAAATCGATGTCAATGTCCGGAGGATCTTCCCGATCGAGGTTGAGAAAACGCTTGAAATCGAGGTTGTGTTTGATTGGATCGACATTGGTTATTCCCAGTGAATAGGCAACTATACTGGCAGCTCCGCTTCCGCGGCCACAAATTCTGGAGGCTTTGCTGATGATGTCTTTTACTGTGAGAAAATAGTGTTCAAAACCTTTTTTGAGGATAATTTCAAGTTCGAAATCAATCCGGGCGATGACCGTTTCGGAAAGTTCTCCATATCTGGATTCAGCCCCCTTGAAAACAAGTTGACGCAAATGTTCTGCAGGGTTTTTAACAGGATAGACTGGAAAAACATCGGTGAACTTGATTTGTTTGAGATGACACAGTTCGGAAAGGCGGAGGGAGTTTGATAAAGCTTTGGGCGCAAAGGAATATTGACTTTCAAAATTGTTTAAAGCAGGGAGAAAGTTTTGGGGGGAAGTGAGATCGTCGGGTTGCAAACGGGCAATTGTAGTTTTAAGTGCAATTGCTCGCAAAACTCTATGCAAATTAAAATCGCGAGGGTGGACAAAGAAAACCGGAGGAACTGCAGCCACCGGAATTCCTGTGTTTTTGGCAAAACGATAAAGATTGTAATCATGGGGAGAAAGAGCGGCGTAGATAAAGGGGTGACGCTGGGAAGAAGAACTGAGTATTTTGAGTAAATTTTGATTGTCCGAGAGAATGATGTTGTTTTGATCGAACAGATGCAACAAAGAGGGTGGGGTTGCCTTTTCGAGATTGAGGCGGGAGATGAAATTGGAGATATTGGAATAGCCTTTGAGATTGCGGGCGAGAACGATAAATCTGGTTTTTTTGATGAAGACAGTGGTGCCGATAATGGGGGCAATTGGTTGGTCAGCACAATAACTGAAGAATTTGTGCACCGCATACAGGTTTTGCAAATCGGTAAGGGCAAAGGCTTTGTATCCCTCTTCTACGGCTTTGTCTACAAGTGCTTCAATTGGGCTGGCACCCCAGAGAAGAGAATAGTTGGAGCAATTGTTAAGCAGGGTAGTCATTTTGATTGTTCAAGTTGGGAAGGTTTGAGGTTGAGGCTGGCAGAACAGCAGTGATTCCGTATTTGTTGCGCAAATAATCGAGGGTTGATTGCAGTTTGAGTTGGTGATTGTGGTTGTTGAAAAGAGAATATTGAGTTTTGCCGGGTTGCAGACGAGAAAGGGTGATGGTTATTTTTTTGATGCTGATTCTGCGATTCAAGGCTTTCTCAAACAGATGGCAACCGATTTGAAAGATTTTGTCATCGGTTTTGATGTTGCTGGAGACTGTTTTTTGACGTGAGGTGGATTTGTGGTCGCTGTAAAGAAGACTGAGCTTTAATTGTCGAGCGCCCAAGCCATGTGTGCGTAATTCGAAACCGGCTTTTATTGCAAGCAGACGCAAGTGTGCTTTGATGAGAGCGGGATCATCGTGAGCATTGTTGAGCAGTTTGGAGAAAACAAGGGATGGCTGTCGAGCCAGAGAGTTGTTTACCGGTGAAGGATCGATGCCTCGAGCCCGGTTGAGGAGACCGGATGCCGAATTGCCCAGAACATGGGATGCCTGATGTTGGTTGAGGCTGGCCAACTCGCCGATATAGCGGATACCGAGAAGATAAAGCCGAGCTTTGGTGGAAGAGCCGACCCCGGTAAGATAATCTACTTTGTGTGGTTTTAAAAAATCGGCTTCGTCTCCGGGTGGAACAGAAGCAAAGCCGGCGGGATTGAGAATTCTGGTTGCCACTTTGGATACCAGTTTGTTGGAAGCCAGAGCAGTAGTCGGATCGAGGGAGAAATGGTTCTGGTATTCGAGTTTGAGCCGGGCAGCGGTATCGACAGAGATGCCAAAAAGAGTGCGGGTGCCGGTGATGTCGAGAAAAATATTGCCTGAACCGCAGTTTTCAACCAGAGGAGAATAAGTTGACGCCAGCTTGAAGATTTTTTGGCCTGCCCGCTGGTAAAGAGAAGGATTAGGAGGAAGAACTTTGATGTCCGGACAGATGAAACGGGCTTTGTTCAGGGGCATACCTCGTCTGATCCCTTCTCGGAAAGCCAGACGGGAAGGATCGAGAATAAAAATGCGGGGAGTATTGATTGAAGCAATCACAAAGGGGATTCTGTTCAGTGAATTATCTTGCAAAGCCTCTAGAGAAGCCATGAAACCAGTGAAATTGATGTGGATGATTTCGCGATACATTGTTATGGGGTGATCTTTGCTTTTTCCAGAATATTTTTTAACATCTGGGCGTTTGTGGGTGCTTGACCTTTGCGGTGGTTATTGAAATAAATGCGGATTTTCTGAGCAGTTTTAACAAGAGTTTTTAAACGAGAAATCCAACTGCTCAATTCTTTTTGGGAATAAAGATAATCAAAACGAGAGGTGGCATTGCCATCCCACCAGTTTTGGGCGTTGCGACCATGAAATCTGATGTAAGCCAGCTTGGAGGTAGTTATGTCGATGGTGGGCGGAACACCTTTGATGTGGGGAGCATCGGTGATGCAAAAGCCGACTTCGCGCTGACGCAGACCTTCGAAAGTGCGGCGATTGAGCCAGTGGGGATTGCGGAATTCTACCACCAGAGGCAGTTCCCGAAGTTCTCGGAGCAATTTGTCCAGGTAGAGGCGATTGTCTTTTTCGTAGTGAAATCTATAGGGGAATTGGAGGAGAACTGCAGCCAGGCGATTGCTTTGCAACAAAGGAGTAACTGCTTGAATATAAGCTTGAATATTTGTTTTCCAGGTAGCCGGATTGGGACGATGAGTCATGGATTCGTGGCCTTTTATTGAAAAATCCATGTCCGGATTGCTGTTTTTGATAAAGTTTTCTATTTGGGATTTTTGGGGAAGGCGATAATAGGTGAAATTTAGTTCTACTGTGGAAAAATTGTTGGAATAGTAGTAGAGAAACTTTTTGCGGGAGATACTTTGGGGGTAGAAAGTATTGATCCAGTCCAGATAATCGTAACCTGAAGTTCCTGTTTTGATATCTGCCATTGTGTTCCTCAGTTTGAGAAAGCAGGATTTGCGACTGTAAACAGCCGGATAAATGCCTGCCTGATTTGTAATAATTCGACTCCTTGAGGATACCTAACACATGTAAGGTTGTCAATCCTGAATTGTTTCAGAAGGAGATGTTGCTGCAGGAACAAGAAGAAAGGTTTATTGAAAGGGATGCCACCGATTGATGATGAATTTGTTTTCAGAGGTAAGAGGAGATTGATGATAATTATCAACGGGTTTTCTTGAGCGCATTATCTGTTTTAATCTTTTTTTTGATGAAGATTGAATAACTTTTTGAATCAGTTTTCCGGATATTCTGTTGGCGCTTTCGAACAGGGTGTTTTTGGTCAAGAACGATAATTACATGACCTTTCCAGAGAATAAGATCAAGAGGTTTCAGCATGGCTTTGATTTGTCGGACTGAAAGATTGGAGATTGAAAGTGAACGTCCAAATTCAATTAATTGAGAGGTGTTTCTGGGGGTAAATCCGTTAGTAGCATAGTAGAGGAGCCCGCTGCAATCCACTCCTTTTTGCAGACGATGATGATCCAGTTCTGATTTTTCAGGAGAAAGTTTTAATAATTCAACAAGGCGGGGGATGCCTTCGGGGAAATTGCAGCCCCAGCAATAACGGGCAGAAGTTTTGATTATGGTTTGGAGTTTTGCCAGAATTTTATCTGGGGGAAACAGAGGGACAGCTCTTTCAGGCGGTTTTGTCGAATAAAGTTGTAGAAACTCCAGAGGAAGATAACAATTGTTGTTGCACGCATATTCTGAAGTTTCAACCTGAAGCATTTTGACCTGATCAATTTTTGTAATCTTGCCAAGTTTGAAAACAGTCCCCGGAAAAGCTGCAAATTCCACGGCAGTAAACAAAAAATTCTGGTTAAGATAGTTTTTTCCGCTCAATTTGCGCAAAGCCAAAGGAGAGTTGAATACCGGGGTTCTGGTTTTGCTGACTCCATAGGTTGCTTTTGACTCAGAATCAACGGGAGAGGTGGAAGGGGGCTGATAATAAATATCACCTTTGAGAACAGGAAAAAGGAGATTGGAAATCAAGAGGAGAGAATAGAGCAGGGAGGGCATGGTTAATTATAATATGTTATTTAATTTCCATGGCATTTTTGACCAGGGAGATAAATTCTTTGCGATATTTGAATTTGTCAGTTCCAAGAGCGGATTGTGCAGTTGATGCTACCCAGTTTAGAGAGGTTTTGCCTTTATATTTGGAATCTCGCAGCAACATACCGAAAGCGGCAACAGAGGCTGCAAATCTAGTGTCTTCACTGGCTTGGGAAAATTTAACTGTTCTGTCTAAAACAGGGAATTTGATTAATTTGCTTTTTTTGCCCTTGGGTTTTTTATAACGCATTTTCAAGGTCATTATTTCATTGCCTTGAGATTTGCCGGTAAGTTTGCGATCGGTTTGATATTTGAGCTTGTCCACACCGGGAACTTTGATTTTGGTTCCGGCGGGAACCAGTTGGTAAATAGCTGTTACCATGTGTCCGGCACCAATTTCGCCGGCATCTTTTTTGTCGTCGTTGAAATCACGGGCGGCCATGATTCTGTTTTCGTAGCCGAGCAGTCGATAGGCTTTGACTTTGGCCGGGTTGAATTCAACCTGAATTTTGACGTCCTTGGCTATAGTATGAAGAGTACCACTGAGTTGTTGTGAAAGAACTTTGCGAGCTTCATTGTAGGAATCGATATAGGCATAGTTGCCATTGCCCTTGTTGGCTATTTTTTCCAGCAGAGCGTCGTTGTAATTGCCCATGCCAAATCCAAGGACAGTAAGAAAAATATTGCTTTTTGCCTTTTCAGTGATCATTCTTACCAATTCGCTGCGGTTGGTGACTCCTACATTGAAATCGCCGTCAGTGGCGAGTAAAACTCTGTTATTGCCATCTTTAATGTAGTTTTTAAGGGCGATCTTATAGGCAAGTTTAATTCCCGAGGCGCCGTCAGTTGAGCCGCCTGGTTTGAGACTGTTGAGTGCCTGCAGAATCTTGTCTTTTTTGTCGCAGGTTGTTGAATCCAGAACCAGACCGGAAGCGCCGGCATAAACAACTATTGCAACCCTGTCGTTTTTGTTGAGTTTGTTCAACAGCAAAGTAAATGCTTTTTTCAAAAGAGGAAGCTTTTTCCCGTACTTCATGGAGCCGGATACATCAAGCAGAAAAACGAGGTTGGAGTCGGGGAGTTTGTCTTTTTGCAGAGTTTTTCCTTTAATTCCTATTCTGAGAAGTTTATGACCATTTTTCCATGGACAGGTTGCTTGTTCCGCATTGACTGCAAAAGGAGTTTTTGAATTAGCAGACGGTGAATTATATTTATAATCGAAATAATTAATCAGTTCTTCCAGTCTGACCGAACCTTTTGGCGGTTTGCGTTTATTTTTGAGATATCTTCTGATGTTGGAATAGGATGCAGTGTCTACGTCTATGCTGAAAGTTGAAAGGGGAGAGTCACTCACCAACTTGAAAGGGTTTTCATAAATGCGATCATATTTTTCTGTATTGAAATTTTTATTAGATCTTTTTTTATCAAATTCAGCTTTTCCCTTTTTATTTTTTTTGGGAGTGGGGGGTCTTCTACGGCCTTTGATTTTGGCGGGCCTGCTTGCGCTGGCTTTGCCTAATTTTCCACCCAGCCCCCTAGTTGCTCTTCTGCTTCTTTTCATCTTCTTTCCGGGAACTCTTTTAGCTGACGACAAAGATTTGGCGGGCTTATCAGTTTTGCTGGAACCAGAAGCTTCCTTTTCTTTCTTTGAATCAGTTTTTTCTTCAGAAGGAGTTTTGGATTTATCTGGTTTTTTGTCGTCAATTTTAGTTTTTGAAGATTTTGAAGATGAAGAAGAGCTTGGCGATTCATCTTTTTGTTTACAGGCGAAACTCAGGGATAAAACAAGAATTACAAGAGAAATAAATGTATTGGTTTTCATGATTGTTCCTTTCTGCATGAAAAAATAATAACATAAAATTAAAATTAATATGAGGACTTTTTGAAAAGTGAATTCATAGCAATGAAATCGAGAGAACAGACAAAATAAAATTACGGATGAAATTCAAAAAGCTTCTTCTTTTTTTTTAATCCCCAATCTGGTAGCATTTGAGCTAGTTCAATCAGTTTCCATAAAATTAAAACTTGAGGTTAAAGATGAGAAAAACCAGAAAAAACAATCAAATGCGAGAAATACAAGTTGAAACGGAAATTCAAAAAGATCCTGCCGGTTCAGTTTTGATAAGTTTTGGCCAAACCAAAGTTCTGTGCAGTGCTTCTGTTGAAGAAAGAGTTCCCCGCTGGCTTGATGAAGAAGGTAAGGGCTGGGTTACAGCAGAATATGCCATGCTTCCGGGTTCAACCGGGGAGCGAAAGTCAAGGCGTATCGGAGGCAGAGAGAAAGAAATTCAACGTCTGGTCGGCAGGAGTTTGCGAGCTTCCGTGGATCTGAAGAAAATCGGTGAAAGAACCATAACAATTGATTGTGACGTAATTCAGGCCGACGGAGGTACCAGAACAGCTTCAATTACCGGAGGATACATCGCTTTGAGCCAATCAATTCGAAAACTGATGCTTGCAGGAAAAATCAAGGAATTGCCTTTGAAGGAATCGGTAGCTTCTGTATCCTGTGCTATTATTGACGGGGAAATACTCCTTGACCCGGATTATAAAGAAGACTTCAAAGCTGATGTTGATATGAATTTCGTGTTTGATGGAAATGGTAATTTTGTGGAGGTTCAGGGAACAGTTGAGGGAAAAACTTTTGCCGAAAATGAATTGTTGAAAATGATTGAATTTGCCAAAAAAGGGAGCAAAGAATTAACTAAAATTCAATCCCAATATTGTTTCAATCTGTAAAATAATATTGCTATTTTACTTTAAAAATCTGGTATTATAACTTATTTCATGGAAATCAAATTGAGCTTTTTGTCTTATCTGTAAGAGCTTGTTTCCTAAACAATTACTTCAATTTTAAAATACTTCTTTATAAAATGCTGTATTTT
>JAWLEA010000098.1:0-12994 GCA_041686345.1 Polyangia bacterium
CTGAAACAAAGAACTCGGGCTGGCTCCAGTCTGGGCTATTTAGTTCCCATGCCAGAAGTGGTGTTTTTGGCTGGATAAGAAACTGGTTTCAGATGCGCGGAATAACTTCGCCGACATAGTTGACACTATTTCAAAAAGTTATGACAAAGCAGATGAGATGAATTTCCGTATTCAGACGATGACATCCATTTTTGGGATGGGAACTATTTAGTTCCCAGAAAATATAACCAGTTCCGGAGGAAATATGATTAACGTAACTCAGTTTGTCAAACCCAACTCACTATCCAATGCCCTTGAAAAGCTCAATTCTGAGGGCAGTGTTGCTTTGGCCGGAGGAACTTCTCTTTCTCTATCCAAAAGTAAAAAATACTCCAAAGTAGTTAATTTGGCTGATTTGGCTGAATTAAAAAAGATTAAAACAAAAAATAATCAACTTGAAATTGGAGCAATGGTCAATATGTCGCAACTTGCTGAAGATGAAGATTCACCTTTTCCAATTCTCGGGCAAACTGCCTCTTCCATCTATTCCACAGCTATCCGCAATATGACAACTGTCGGGGGAGAGATAGCCAGGGGTGTCTATTGGGTTGATCTCCCTGTAACTTTGCTGGCCCTTGATACACAGGTATTACTGCAAAATTCGTCATCATCACGTACTGTGGCTTTATCTGAAATTTACAATTCTCATCCATCCAAATTCATTAAATCAAATGAATTAATTACAAAAATATTTATCCCACTGCAAAAAGCCAACTCTTCTTTTCATAAATTTACCAAGACTCAAGTGGATTATACTCTGGCAAGTGCAGCCGGGAAAGCAGTGAAAGATGGAAATATCATCAAAAAAATCAATTTGAGTATCGGAGGTGTGGTTCCCCTGCCCTGTCTTCTTCCAAATATTTCTGCCCGGTTAGTTGGCAAAAAAATCACTGACGAAATTATTAAAGAAATCAGCACTATATGCTGTGAAGAAATCAAAATCAAACCAGATTTCAGAGCTTCGACAAAATACCAGAGGTCATTGATTAAAGTCATGATTTCCCGAGTTTTACAGGATTTATAATTTGGTATTCTGATATTTTTTCTATTGTGCGAGATTAATTTTGTTCAGATTACCTGTACACAATCTCAAGGCAACAGGAACTACTCAAAATATTCAGTTCTTTTATACAGCCTTAGTTGTAAGACAGGAATCAATCACTTAAAATTTCAAAGGATATAAAGATGATAAAAGTTAGTTTGACAGTTAACGGCCAAAAACATGAAAAAGAAACAGCACCCGATACTTCCCTGCTGGATTTCTTGCGCAGTATCGGAGTTAAATCTGTTAAAAAAGGCTGTGGAAAAGGTGAATGTGGAGCCTGTGGAGTAATTATGGACGGAGTTTATTGCAAAAGTTGCATTGTCTTGGCAATGCAAGCAGACGGCACTGAAATCAAAACTGTAGAATCTCTAGGCAATGCTCAAAATCCTCATCCCCTTCAAGTTTCTTTTGTCGATGAAGGTGCTGTTCAATGTGGATATTGCATTCCATCAATGCTCCTGGCCAGCAAAAGCATGCTTGATAAAGATCCTGATCCCAGTGAAAAGAAAATCAGGAAGTCCCTGGATGGCAACCTTTGTCGTTGTACAGGTTATGTCAAACAAATAGCAGCAGTGAAAAAAGCAGCCAAAATCATGAGGGAGAACAAAAATGACCAATAATATAAATAAATATAAAACTGTCGGTAAAAATGTAAGAAAAGTTGACGGAATCGGACTGGCCTCAGGTGGACATCTTTTTGTAGCTGATCTGGCTGATGAAGATTCCCTTGTTGGTGGCATTCTTGCCTCTCCTCATGCTCATGCCCGCATCAAAAAAATTGATATTTCTAAAGCTGAAAGCTTGGACGGAGTACATTGCGTTCTTTACCACGGTAACGTAAATCGAGTTCTCCATACCACAGCTGGTCAAGGTTATCCTGAACCTTCACCCTACGATGCTGTCATGTTTGACAATAAAGTTCGTTACGTTGGAGACAGAGTCGCCGCTGTCGCAGCTGAAACTCCTGCTATTCTTAAAAAAGCTTTGGAACTCATTGATGTTGAATATGATGTCCTCGAGCCTGTTTTTGATCCTGAAAAAGCGCTGGCACCGGGAGCTCCAATCATTCACGATGAAGAAGACGCCAAAGTCATCATTCCGGTAGAATATGACAAAAACCGTAATCTCGCAGCCCACGTGGATACAAAGGTTGGTGATACAGACAAAGCTTTCGCTGAAGCTGATATTGTTGTGGAAGGCAGATATAAATCCCATTATGCAAACCATTGTGCCATCGAACCACATATCTCCCACGCCAAACTCGATCCCCATGGCAGACTTGTTATTACAACTTCAACTCAAGTTCCCTTTCATGTAAGACGAATTGTTTCCCAAGTCTGCGAAATTCCAATCAAACAAATCAGAGTTATCAAACCCCGCATAGGAGGTGGTTTTGGTGGCAAACAGGAAATTCTGCTTGAAGACGTCTGCGCCATGCTTGCTCTGCGTACAGAAAAACCAGTTTTGCTTGATTATACAAGAGAAGAAGAATTTATTTCCTCAAGAACTCGTCATCCTTCTATCTGTGACACAAAACTCGGTTTCGATTCTTCCGGTAAATTAACAGCCATGTCGCTCAAGGTTATTTTGAATACCGGAGCATACGGTTCTCATGCTCTTACAGTAGGCAGCAACTCTGGCTCCAAAGTGTTACCGATGTATCCCTGCAATCACATAGATTTTTCCATGGATTCTCCCTATACTAATCTTCCCGTTGGTGGAGCCTATAGAGGCTACGGAGCCACTCAAGCTGTTTTTGGACTGGAGTGCCTCATGGATGAAGCCGCTGAAAAACTCGGTATCAGTCCAATAGAGATCAGGGAGAAAAACCATATTCGCAGTGGAGGAACTTCCCCGATTTTCAAGGCTCTAGGCGAAGGAACCGAAGGAGTAGAAATGAAAATCGGTTCCTGCGGACTTGATCGATGCCTTCAAATGGGAGCTGAAGAAATCAAATGGGGCGAAAAACAAAATATGCAAGGCAGTAAACCCTGGCGTAAACATGGCTTGGGATTGGCTGTGCTCATGCAAGGATCATCAATCCCTCACGTTGACATGGGTGCCGCAACTCTCAAACTCAACGACGACGGTTCTTTCAATTTGTTGATGGGAGCTACCGATCTGGGAACAGGAAGCGATACTGTTCTTTCTCAAATTGCTGCTGAAGAATTGGGAGTTGCTGTAGAGCAAATTATTCCCCTCTCTTCAGATACAGATGTAACTCCTTTTGATGTCGGTGCTTATGCATCATCAACTACCTATCTTTCCGGAATGGCAGTCAAAAAAACAGCTGCTCTTGCTAAATACCAAGTATTAGAAGCCGCTGCTGAAATGCTTGATTGCAAATGCAAAGATCTTGACATTGAAAACAGCATAATTACCGGTGGTCCCCGAAAACTCAACCTTGAAGATGTCGGTCGCCACACTCTCTATGCTGACAATCAACATCAAATAATAGCTTCAGCCTCACATATAACCGAAAAATCGCCTCCCCCCTTTGCCGCTCATTTTGTTGAAGTGGAAGTTGACACCCAAACCGGCAAAGTTGATCTGCTCAATTACGTTGCGGCTGTAGACTGTGGAACGGCCATTCACCCCAAACTGGCAGAAGGACAAACTGAAGGAGCCCTGGTCAATGGTATTTCCTTTGCTCTGACCGAAGAATATATCTTCAACGATAAAGGCAAAATGCTCAATCCTGATTTTGGCAATTACAAAATTTGTTCCACTCAGGATATTCCCCATATAAAGACTATCCTCGTTCCTACTTTCGAAGATACCGGACCCTATGGAGCCAAATCTGTTTCTGAAATTTCTATTAACGGTGCTCTCCCTGCCATTTCCAATGCCATTTACAATGCAACGGGAGTCAGAATTAAAGAAGGTCCCTTTACACCTGAAAAAATTCTAAATGCCTTGAATTCACAAGCAAGTTGACTGCATTTTGTCTGTTAATACCCCTTGATGAACAAGATTATGTTTAAAAAAGGTTTTATCATGAGATCAAAACTATGTTCTTTTTTACTCTCAGTTTTATTCCTCTCTGCCAGTTGCAAAAAAAATGATAAACAGATTTCAGACAATTCTAAAAAATCAACTGATAAATTAACTGCATCTTCAACAACTGATTCTTCCCCTGAAAAAGTTATGACTATTGATCACCAATTGCCTCCGGTAAGTCAATTGCGTCGCAAAAAACCTTCACCCAGAATAAAATCAGTAAATTTTCAAAATATAAAAAGCAGTTCAACCAAACTACCCCATACCAAAATTCAGCCATCCAGAATTGCAGCCGGCAATTTTTTCGGTAAAAACAAACAATTGATTTATCTTTCAAAAAACAGAATAAGGTTGCTTAACCTTAAGGGACAGATCCTGGCGGAAAAACCAGCTCCTGCATCTCCTCGCCTGGTCAAAACACTTAAAAACCCAAAGACAGGAAATGACGAACTTGCTGTTGCCTGGGGCAGAGGTCGGAAAAAGAATACATCAGTTATAACCCTTTCCATTTACAGGTTTGCTGAAGGGAAGATCATTCCCCGACATATTTATTCTCCTTCCACCCAAAGACCTGATCCCGTATCCCTTCATATTCACAAAAACAAAACTCTTTATTTTGCTTTCCATATCAATAAATACAAAGTAAAAATCGTCAAAACCTCCAAACCTTTTGTTGATCTGAAAGAAATTGGAATATTCAAAATGATCAGTAATATCTCCACTGTCAATTATAACAAGAAAAACCATCTGGTAGTTTCAAGGATTTACGGAGATAAACCAGGGAGTCCGGGAGAACTTTTCTTGCTCTCCCCATCAGGAAAAAAAGTGAAACTTCCTTCTTTGAGAGGAGTTCGAGGCCTGCTTGCAGCAAACGTGAATTCCACCCCTGAGGAAGAAATTTTGATTGGAGACGGCTGGGATAAAAACTACGGCAAAATTGCCCGCCCCCTGCTCTCCAAACTGAAATTGAATAGCGAAAATAAATTTGAAAAAGAAATCGTGGACGAAATAAAGAATAATTTCAGCATAATTCAAATTGAAAAAGCTGATCTGGATGGTGATAAAAAGATTGATATTGTCGTCAAAGGTAATAATATCATCAAGGCTTATTTTCCTTCTCAGAACTGGAAAAGTTATGTTCTGGCCAAAGTAAGCGGATTTGACCCTTTCGTGGTTTCCGATATTGATAATGACGGCAAAGATGAATTGCTACTGGTTAATCCTTATCCCCAAACTCTAAAATTGAGGCTTGAATAATGAACAAAAAGAAGCTGTTTTTTTTCATAATAATTTTTACAATAATTTCTAATCCGTTCAGTTGTAAAAAGGATAAAGAAAAAAAGAAAAAAAGAATTGAAAAATCTCAAGTCAAATTGGAGTCAAAAAATGATGAAGACTCAAAACATTATGAACTGGTTTCCACCTTGTATCTTCTTCATCAATTTTATTATGATCCAACCAAATTGAAGCCCCAAATAATGCTCATCGAAGCTCTGCAAAATCTGCAAACCAGTGTTGCTTCCATAGCTTATTTTAAAAAAGGCAAAAAGATTACTCTGCAGGTGGATAAAGAAAAAAAGATTTTTAAAATTGGTGATTTGAACGACTTGGGACAATTCAAAAAACTTTCAATTAAAATTTTTGATTTCCTGGTTAAAGAAATTAAAAAACAAGGAGAAAATGAGGAAGAAACCAAGGAATTGATCGAAGATGCCAAATACAGTTTTATCAACGGTTTTCTTGAAGCTCTTGATCCCCACTCCGTTTTGATCAAACCCAAATATAATGATGAATTGCAGATGCATACAAAAGGTCAATATGGGGGAGTTGGCATGGTTCTCAGTATAAGAAACCATGAACTTACTGTAATCGATCCTCGTGAAGGTGGTCCTGCTTTGGAAGCAGGCATTAAAAAGGGAGATAAGATTGTTCAAATTAACGAACGCTCCACTGTAAACATGCCCTTGACGGAAGCTGTAAATTTAATCAGAGGGCCGGCTGACACCAAGGTTCATCTTTGGATCAAGAGATTGGCAAATCCTGAAAAACACAAAAATAAAAATAAAGAGAAAAAATTAAAACCCTTTGAGATAGAATGGACCAAACCAAAAAAATACACTCTTGTCCGCAGGAGAATCAATATAAACAGCGTTTCTTCTCGAATTCTCAAAAATAAAATCGCCTATTTCAGAATAGATCATTTTATCTCCAAAACTGCTGCTGATTTACGCAGTCAATATCAAAAAATACTCAAAAAAGCACAGAAACTTAATGGAATTATTCTTGACCTGAAACATAATCCCGGGGGATTGCTGCCACAAGCTATCAATGTGGCCAATCTTTTCGTGGATGATGGCTTAATTGTCTCTACCGAAGGTGCCCCGGGAAGCAAAAAAATTGTTCGAAAAGCAAATCCCGAAACAACCTTATCCAAATCAATTCCCATGGCCATTATCATTTCACCCAATTCGGCCAGTGGCTCTGAAATTGTTGGCGGTACACTGAAAAACCTGAATCGGGCTGTTTTAATAGGTGATACTACTTATGGCAAAGGAACAGTACAACAAATCTTTTCCAAATCCAAAGATAAGCCTGCACTCAAACTTACAATACGTCAATATCTAACAGCTGGGAATATTTCAATTCAACAAGTAGGAGTTGTACCCCACATTAAATATATACCCATCGGTTTTAAGGAAGGAATGTCAATGTTCTGGCATACTCTTCCCGATAAAAAAAATAAAAAAAATTCTTTTATTGAAAGTTCAAAAACCAAACCACCTGAAAAACCTCGATATAAAATCACTTATTATCAAGACAAGATTGACAAACGAGAATACAGCAACAGTGTCGATGATTTTGCTGCCGATGATAAAGTAATTGACTTTGCCCGCAGAATCCTTTTTGAACATGGAAAACCTTTGGCTGAAGACACCTTGAATTCAGTTTCCAATTTTATCGATCAGGAACAAAAAAAAGAACAAACAGTTTTGAGTTCAGCACTGAAAACCAAAGGAATTAATTGGATCAAAGGAAAATTAAATCTGAAAGACCCCGACATATCAACTCAAATAGTTCTTTGTGATAAAAAAGAGGATCCGAATTGCGAGTCCCCCCTTGATGCAGTTGATCCAGGCAAAAAATACATTATGAAAGTCATTGTCAAGAATCTGTCTGATTTTCCACTTTATCAAGTATATGGGATCTCTGAATCACCCTCTGATATTTTGGGGGGAGAAGAGTTTTTATTTGGTAAACTTGCTCCCAAAACAACAAGATTCTGGCAAAAAGATATCTCTGTAAGCAAGCATGTATCTGTCAGACTGGAACCGGTGAAACTTAAAGTTAAAAGCCAACTGACCGGCAAATTGACTGAAACAAAAAAACATATCTTCATCAACAAGTTACCTAAACCCAGATTCCAGATTTCTTACAATTATTCCGAAAAACCCACAGCTGACAATATTGTGCAAAAAGGAGAATTTTATAAATTATCCATGAAAGTATCCAATGTTGGCAAAGGGAAATCTGTAGAACCCAAAATCAGCATTATCAACAAATCCAAAGCCAGAATTTTTCTCATCAAGGGAAGACATTTCCCCGATGAATTAAAACCGGGAGAATCTGTCATCAAAGAAATGACCTTCAAAGTCAAAGGGGACAAAAAACCACTTAAGGTTGAACTGTCAGTATATGACAAAGTCTTCCGCAGAGGCGTCAATCGCAATGTTGTTCTTCCCAAAGGAAAATCCAGAGAGATCGAAAAAACAAACCTCTTGGGTACCTATAAAAACCCGGTAAAATTATGGGCCTCGGCCAAAGCCCAGCACCATCAACTTGGACAGGGCAAGGGTGAATTCAAAATCAACGGCAGAATTGGTAATCTTTGCCGACTTGATACCGGTTCTTTTCTCAGCGCCTTTGCCAAATGCGGCAAAACAGCCAGTTTGAACAAGAAAAAGTTAAACAAAAAGATTACTTTATTACCCCATATTGTCACTCCACGAATTAAGATTACCAAAGAACCTGAAGCAATTACCAGCAAAGATTCAGTCAAAATCAAAGGTTCTGCCACCCATCCTGAGAATTTGAAAGATATTTACATTCTCACTAACAATTTCGATTCTGAAAAAGGCAAACAAAAGGTATTGTATAAAACAGGAAAAGGTAAAAAAATCGATTTTGCTGCTGATATCCCCCTAGAAAAAGGATTAAACCACATTCTTATTATTGCCAGACATGATAAAGTATTGAAAGGAATGTATATTTTTTCAGTGGCAAAAGAAGAAGATAAAGATTCTGAAAAAAAATAAAAGAGAATGATAAACAAAAATAATTCTGTAAACTATTTTTTGCCTTTCTTGTATTTTTTCTTGAAATAATAATAATATTTAAGGACTCGGGGAACGTACACTCTGGTAGTTTTGTAAGGAGGGATGCCTCCATATTTTTTTACTGCATTGGGCCCAGCATGGTATCCGGCAATTGTCAGGATCATATCTCCTTTGAAAAAATTTGCCAGATACCGCAACAACCTGGTTCCGCCCAAGATATTTTCTCTTGGATCAAAAACATGCTTGATTCCCATATCCTTTTGTACCACCGGCATTATCTGCATTAGACCTTTTGCACCTTTGTAACTTACCACCCTTGGATCAAAATCTGACTCAGCCTTGATCACTGCTTTGATCAGAGGTACAGGAATTTTATAAAGGCGTGAAGCTTCTTTTATCCATTTGTCATAACGGGTGAACCTGGCTTTGGTATTGTCTCTTGAAGGGACAACATCGCAGGTTTTGCATTTTTTTTTGGTCTTGGCCCCTGGAACAGCTTTGGAATAATCTCTAACTACCTTCTTCCATTTTTTTCCTTTTTTTCCCGGGGGCTTTTTGTTGGTAAAATGAACAATTCCATTATTATCAACATATTTGTAAATATCAGCCTTAGCCAAGACTGGGAACATAATTATCACAAGTAAATACACAATAGTTTTCATAAGATCTTTATTCTTGCATTGATCCTTAAAAAATCAATTTTTTTTTGGACGTTCAATCATTTTGGAAATACCTTAATTTTTTTTTATAATTTCTGGTGTAAATGATTTTTTTCTGATATTAATTTCTTTTAAATCACAAATTCAATCAATACTCCCCATTCTTAAATGGGAACCAGTTAATAACAAGAATTAACTTCATAACAATTTTATTCCCAATTTTTCAGTTACCATCTTCAAGGCCAGTTTGCTTTCCTAATTAATTTTCAATTTGGCTTTTGACAAGAATCTGTTTTGGGAAAGGCATTAACCATACTAATCAAGGGTTTTGCCAAATACTGCTTATTGGGCTTTAACCCGGAATCCATTATGAAATTTCACTGGTGGGCAAAAACAGATGTTGGAAAAGTCAGAGATGAAAATCAGGATTCCTGGTTGGTTGTACCCGAATATAATCTTTACATGGTAGCTGACGGAATGGGAGGACACGCCGGAGGGAAAATTGCTAGTAACATGGCCACCGATTATGTCAAAAATTTTTTTGATCCTAGCAATCCCGATAAAAAACAAGCCTTTTTTAATGCTCTCATCCAGGCAAACCACAAAATTTTCAACAAATCTTCCGATACCCCTGATTTAAAAGGGATGGGAACCACTTTTACAGGTTTTATCAAAGATAATAACCGACTTCATCTTCTCCATGTGGGAGACTCCAAAGCATATCTCTACCGAGACGGTTCCCTTGAACAACTCACCAAAGATCATACCTGGGTGGAAGAACAATTACGGGCCGGTTATATCACCCCGGAAGAAGCTCAAAATTCAAAATTCAAATCTGTTATTACCAGATCAGTGGGATTCAGCAAATCAATCGATATCGACACCCATTCCATTCCTTATAGTTCGGGAGATCTGTTTATTCTTTGCTCTGACGGTCTTTCCAACTACATACCCATACCGGAGCTTGAACGCATCTGTACTTATTCTTTCTACTCCGAACTCCCTGATCTTCTGATCCAGTCAGCTCTAAATCGCGGCGGGGCTGACAATATCACACTGTTAGTAGTTTATATTGCCAACGAACCTGTCTCCTGAATTATATAACAGCAATCAGAGGGGAAAACTTTAATTTATTAAGGGGAAATGAGGAGAGAATTAAAGAAGGAATTGAAATTGATATTAGAAGCAAAGAGGATCGCCGGGTCGGCATTTGCTACCCTTCTTTTTCTTCTTCTTCTTTTTGGTTCTTCTGGTTCTACTGGTTCTTCTGGTTCTGCGCTTTTTAGTCTTTTTGGCAGATTTCTTGTCGTCTTTATCTGCGTCTTTGGATTTTCCCTGTTCTTTTTTGGCAGCTGCCAGTTGCTTTTTGAATTTTTCAGCTTTTTCCTTAGCCTTATCTCTTGCATCCTTGGCTTCATCTCTAGCTTTTTTGGCTTCATCTCTTTCTTTTTCAGCCTGTTTTAACTTTTCATTGATATTTTCGAGTTGGGAATTGATTTTATCAAGACGTTGTCCCATGGCTTTCTCTTTAGCATTACCGCTGACGAAACTGTAAGCGGCAAAAGCACCCATGGCAATAACAGCAATAATCAAACCAATAGTCATTCCTTTGCTTTTGCTCTGGGGAGGTGGAGCCAATGCTGCATCAGGGGATTCGCTTTGGGCTGAAGCAGCCATCTGCTGTTGCAGTTTCTGACGTTCCATTGCCATCTGGCGCTGAAATTCCATCTGCATTTTATTTTTTTCTTCTTCAATTTGAGCCTGGAGCTCTTGTTGTTTCTTTTGTTCCAGCTCCATTTGTTCCTGGCGATTTTTAGCTTCTTCAGCTTCTCTTTTTTGACGCTCTTCTTCTTCTTTGCGGCGGCGTTCTTCTTCGAGAGCACGTTGGCGCTCTTCTTCGGCTTTGCGCTTTTCTTCTTCTTTTTGCTCTTCAACGCGACTTTTTTCTATTTTTCTTAATTCCTTTAGGGAAAATAATACAGAATTTTCTTTTCTTTCAGGCATAGTTATGAACTCCTTGTTCACACCGATAATATTGAATTCGAGAGATTTGCTACTCGAAAGGATTAAAGGTAAAAAACTCAATGGCACCCATGATTGAATGGGTTATGGTGACCAAAAAAAACCGACATCGGAAAATCTTTAATATGTATCTTCAGTCGGATTTGGGACAAAATAAAACAAAAAAAGCTGCCACCTGTCTGTCCACATAATAGTTATATAGGTATACTGTTCAATTATCAATATATTTTTGCAAAGTGGACGATTAAGGCAAAATAAAACAAAAAACAAGTAAAATCCTAAAAACAGGTAAAAAACAACAATAACCATGTTTTACCATAGATAGATAGTAAAATTCAACCTGAAAATCAGTTAAAATTAAGAACTGAAATCAATCAAGTCTTTGTGCAATTTTTCGATGATATCAAAACATTATTCCTTAATTTTGGAATATTGGCAACATTTTGAACTGTCTGGGCATCGACAGATGGCTGAATTATTATCACAGCAGGGCTGGTCTGCATTTTCACAATTGTAGTTGTTACACCTCATGATCAACCTCGATTTGGGATAATCTATTATAAATTCAAAATATTTAAGAATTTTATGAGAAAGAATAAAATCAATTTGAGGTATTGATGGATAGGTTTCAGCCCAAAGTCCTTGCCAATAATCAGCTTCGACGGGTACTGCTTCTATTTTCATTTTCTGTGGCAATAAAGAGTTGCGGGAAAAATCAATCTCGGCTACAGCTGAAATTTTATCCTCGGCATCATTAAAATAGACATTTTCAACTCCGGAGTTGAGTCGATGCCACTCCTGCCCTCTCCTTACAGCCAATTCTTCACAGGCACTGCGATTGCTCCCTGCACCTCCTACCAATGCAATTCTGTTGATACCGTCAAGGACTTCGCTTGCAAGTGTTTGGCCGCTGATATTGATAGTACTTGTTGTTAAAGAATAGATTTCATTGTTGGAATCCAGTACATCAGATATTCTGGTTACTCCACTCCCCGTGGTGAGATTACGATTTATTCCGGTAGATACCAGACCATACATATTAACTCCGGAAATTGGATAACGGCCGGGACGATTTTCTTGGGGGGAAGGTGCATTAGCAGGATTATCAGAGTCAAGGGGAAATGGATCCGGTTCTACACATAACTGGATGGCCACCCGAGTAGAATCAAATTTGTTTTTTTGATTATCCAGCAGCAGATTTCCTCCTCCGGATAAAGAAAAATCAATAACAGCATAACCATCTTCAGCCAAATCTTGATTTACAGCCGGCTGTTCTTTGAGAAAAAGCACATTGGGCCACCGTTTTTCGTCTTCATCCCAATAAAAAGTACATTGTTTGTCTTGGGAATAATTAAATCTGACTGCAAATTTTCTGAAAACATCTCCGCCGATAACTCCGTCAACAGGAGAAATGGAATCAGGAAGAATGGAATTTACATCTGCCATCTTGATAACAGGAAAATTGTCAAGTGAGATTCTGGCTGCAATTCTTTCTTCATTGCCGACCGATAAATTATCGACAATGGCCAGAGGAATTTCTTCCATGATAATCTGACCGGATTCCAAGGTTGGATCAGTGACTACAGTAATGGGAAAATCAGTGGCCAGAAGAAAATTCTGAATAGCATCAGAACCAACCAGGGGAGCATTATTATAATCTTCGTAGTTTAACACAACCCCGACAGTGGGCGGATATTGCAAATCAATTGAGTTCTGTAAATTTACCGGTATACAATACTCAAGGTAAAGAGGAAATGAATCTTCTTCACAGGAAAAAAATAATTGTAAAAAAATAAGAAATAAAAATAATCTTTTCATGCTGGCAGATTATAGCCTAAATTCCATTAATTTTTTACTACTTTTTCAAGATGTTTGATCACCTTTAGAAAACCGCC
>JAWLEA010000099.1:0-12967 GCA_041686345.1 Polyangia bacterium
ATAAGTTACAATGACCTCCTCTACAAGCACCATCTTTTACAAAAGCAAGTTGTCCACATTTAGGACAAATATCTGCTATTTGTCTTTTAAAATCTTCTATATCTTCTATTGGGGTAGTTTCATCATATTCTTTCCATTTATCATCATTATAAACGTATTTTTTTAATGCTTTTGCTATGGCATCTGGGATTGATTTGATTAAACCTCCATTTTGAAATACTTGGATGCAAAATTTTAAAAAAAAGTAGTTTTTTTTTTAAATAATTCGAAAACAAGAACAGGGCAACTGAATGCCAAGGTTGTTAGAGTTAATTTTTAAAGCAGAATCGGATCAAAATCAATTAAAAAATCCATAGAATATATGTTGACCAATTTATTTTGAAAAAAGGAGATGAATACATGGAAAAAAATAGAGAAAAAGCTATCTATCAACTTGGGCTGAGCACAGTGGGAAAAAGACAAGACCTGGCAACACAAATTCTGGCGGGAAATTGTGATCCTGCAACAGTACTGGAAGAAAAAGAATTGCAAAAGAAATTCAGAATAGACTTCTCCGGATCCAGAGAAACCTATGAGCAGGAGATGGAATTTTTCAACAAAAATAATTGCAACTTTGCTGTTCTGGGGGATATGAATTATCCCAAATATTTGTACCAGTTAAACTCCCCGCCTTTTATCTGTAAATGGATTGGTCGCATGTCAAACAAACCGGGAATATGTATTGTTGGAGCCCGAAGAGCTTATCGGAAAGAAATGGAGTTAGCCGCTGCGCTGGCGGGCAAACTTGGAGAAATAGGTTATCACATTATCAGCGGAGGTGCTTATGGAGTGGATGGCGCAGCCCATCGAGGCAGTTTCTCCTCAAAAGGTAAAACTTCTGTATTTCTCGGCGGTGGCTTTTACCATCTTTACCCTGAAAGACACATCCCTCTTTTCCGAAAAATAGTTAAACACAAAGGTGCCCTTATGTCATTTCTGCCACTTGATTTGCCTCCCCATGCCGGAACATTTATCCAGAGGAACAAATTTATGGCAGTTGCGGCTGAAATTGTAATTGTAATTGCCGCCGGTCACAGATCTGGATCATTATATACTGCCAAATTTGCCAGAAAGTTTGGCAAGCAGCTTTTTGCTGTTCCCGGTACCAAAGGTTGCGAAAAACTGATAAAAGAAGGAACTGTTGCCTTGAACTCCATCGAAGATTGTAAAAAGATTCAAGAGAAACTGCACCGCTCTTATTAAAATAAATTATTCTTCAAGTTTAAAAACAGGGAAGATTTCCCTGGTTGACAATTTTTTCTTATACCTTAGATTGGCAACGCTGTTGTTGCTATAATAACCCCGCATTGCAAAGATTTCATGTTTTGTTGATGAGAGTTTTCTTCATCAAAGTCAGTTAAACCCGGGATAAAAATATTAATTGATTTTCCAAATTTGAAGAAGCACCAGAATAAAACTCCAAACAAATATTGATTTTGAATAATGATAAAATATAACAACTCAACTACCAGTTTCGAGGCAATCACTTCCGGTGCTGCCTCGATAACGGAATATGGTTGAGCCCTTTGGTGAATATATGAGTCTACCCCTTATTATTGTCGAATCCCCTACAAAAGCGAGAAGCATTTCAAAATATCTTTCCAAGCAATTCAAGGTACTTGCTTCAAAAGGTCACGTACGAGATCTCCCCAAATCAAAGATGGGGGTGGATATAGAAAATGGATTCAAACCTGACTATGTGGTTGTAAAATCCAAGAAAAAAGTAATTTCCCAGATCAAGAAAAGTGCAAAAAATGCAAGTTTTATTTACCTTGCCCCTGACCCTGATCGGGAAGGAGAAGCAATAGCCTGGCATCTTTATGAACTGATAAAATCTCAGAACCAAAACATAAAAAGAGTGCTTTTTAACGAAATCACCAAAAAAGGTGTAAAACGCGGACTTGATTCTCCTCGTGAACTCAATAGAAATCTTTTTGAATCACAGCAAGCCAGAAGAATAGTTGACCGTCTGGTTGGATATGAACTGAGTCCCCTTCTTTGGAAAAAAGTACGACGCGGACTCAGTGCAGGAAGAGTTCAATCTGTTGCTTTACGTCTTGTTGTTGAAAGAGAAGAAGAAATAGAAAAATTTGAACCTGTAGAATACTGGCTTTTTTCAGTTGATTTATCCAAAAAAACTTCCGCTGAAAAATTCTCTGCTAATCTTTGGAGGGTCAAAGGTAAAAAGGCAAAACTTCCTGATGCCCAAACAGTTGAAGAACTGAAAAAGCAATTGAGCGGTGAATTTAAAGTCGTAAAAATAACCAAAAAAGAGTCAAAAAGAAACGCGCCTCCACCTTATATCACTTCCACTCTCCAGCAAAATGCCGCCAGCAGATACTATTTTCCTGCCAAAAAAACCATGAGACTTGCACAGAAATTATATGAAGGGATCGATTTAGGAAAAGGAAACATGGTGGATGGTTTGATTACCTACATGAGAACAGACTCCACCAGAGTCAGCAAAGATGCTGTTGCTGCAGTAAGAAGTTATATCGGCAACAAAGTTTCAAGCAAATATGTTCCCGCCAAGCCTAATTACTTTCGCAAGAAAAAAGGGGCACAGGATGCACACGAGGCTATCCGCCCCACTGATGTTTCCAGAACTCCCGGCGAAATTTCTCAAATTCTTTCAAAATCCCGTCTTTCCCAGCGTGAAGTCAGTAATCTGGTAAAATTGTACAGTCTCATCTGGCATCGCTTTGTTGCTTCTCAAATGAAACCTGCTATCTACGATTCCACCACAGTCGAGATTGAACGGGGAAATCTGCTTTTTAGAACCAAAGGACAGGTTCTCAAATTCAAAGGATATACAGCAATTTACGACTACGAAAAAAAGAAATCAAAGGATAAATTTCTTCCTGAACTTGAAGAAGGCGAAGTAGTCAACTTTGAGGAAGTCAATACTGAGCAAAAATTTACCAAGCCCCCCGCTCGCTACAATGAAGCATCTCTGATCAAAGAACTGGAACAAAAAGGTATAGGCAGGCCCTCCACTTATGCCAATATCATCTCCACCATTACAGGCAGAGAATATGTTGAAAAAATAGAAAGAAATTTTGCTCCCACTGAATTGGGAAAAGTTGTCACCAGGTTATTGATTGATTCCTTTCCTAATATTATGGATGTTGAATTTACCGCAGAAATGGAAAAACAGCTTGATGATGTTGAAATGGACAAAGTTCACTGGAAGGATATCCTGAACTCCTTCTATCATAAATTTCATGAAAATATCGAAAAAGCTGAACAATCCATGCCCAATTTGAAAACCAAAATTGAAGAAACCGATATAGAATGTGATAAATGCAAAGCAAAGATGGTTATCAGGTGGGGACGCAACGGCAAATTTCTGGCCTGCTCCAATTATCCGGAATGTAAAAATACTAAGGAATTCAAAAAAGATAAAGATGGCAATATCAAGATTATCCTGCCTGAAAAAAGAGAAGAAAAATGCCCAAAATGTGAAGCCCCCATGGTGCTGAAAAAAGGGAAATACGGTTCTTTTCTCGGTTGCTCAAAATATCCCGATTGTAAAGGAACCCGTCCTCTGCTTTTACCTTATGATTGTCCTGAAAAAGGATGTAATGGAAAGTTGATTGAACGCAGAACTCGCAGAGGAAAAAAATTCTATGGCTGCTCCAACTATTCAAAAGATGGCGGTTGTCAGTTCTCTACTTGGAAAACACCGGTAGATGAAGAATGCCCGGCCTGCCACAGCAAATATCTGCTTAAGAGAGTTTACAAAAGAAAGGCAAACCGGCTCGACTGTCCCGTTTGCGATTATTCCACCAAAGAAGGATAAAATAAACTTTATACCTTTATTGGTTTTT
Source organism: Polyangia bacterium (assembly GCA_041686345.1). Taxonomy (GTDB): domain Bacteria; phylum Myxococcota_A; class Polyangia; order HGW-17; family HGW-17; genus JAQICJ01. Next base: position 3,870 of record JAWLEA010000099.1, read on the forward strand.
TTAATTGTACTGTACATCCCTTAAGACAATCTGACCGTTGCCACTATTCACAATTCAAAGAAACAAACCCGATCATGAATCAAGTTAATAATAAATATTCATTAATTCTGGCGTCGGCTTCTCCTCGCAGAAAAAATCTCCTGGAAAAACTGGGTCTGAAACTCTTTGTCAAACCTGCCCATATCAATGAAGAAGCCTACAAATTAGCAGATCCTTCTGAACTTGTTCAACTTCTGGCTGAAAAAAAATGTGAAAAGATTTGGAAATCTACAAAGGATTTTACCATACTGGGTGCAGATACCACGGTTGTTTTCAATAACAAAATTATTGGCAAACCCAAATCAAAAAATGATGCTCTCAGAATCTGGAGTCTTTTATCAGATCAAACCCATCACGTAATCAGTGGCTACTGCATAATCAACCCTGATGGAAGAAAAATTGTCAAAAAAGTAACTACTCGTGTTTGTTTCAAAGATTTATCCACTGAAGAAATGGAGGCTTTCGTACTTACTGACAATTGGAAAGACAAAGCCGGCGGCTATGAGATTCAGGGATTGAATGCTTTCTGGGTCAAGGAAATTCAAGGTTCTTATACTAATGTTATGGGATTACCCGTAGCAGAAGTTATTGAAGATCTCAAAACTCTTCATCCAACTTGGAAAGCTTTTCCTTGGAAGGAGTAAAAACATGAATTCCGACAAATTGAAAAGCATACTTGATAAAATCAAAAAGCAAATAATTGAAACTGCAAATTCCTGTGGTCGCAATCCCAATCAAATAAAGTTAGTGGCGATCTCCAAAAAACATCAGGAAACGAAAATTGAAGAAGCTTTTCATTGTGGTCATAATATATTTGGAGAAAGTTACGGTCAGGAATTCAGAGACAAACACAGATTTTTTGCCAACCATGAATCCATCAACAATGACGACATCGAATGGCATTTTGTGGGTCCTCTCCAAAAAAACAAAGTCAAGTACATTCTTGGCAAAACCAGTCTTATCCATTCTGTCGCTTCAGAAAAAATTTTAAAATACATGGATAAAAGAGCCAGAAGAGAAAATATTTTTCAAGATGTACTGGTTCAGGTCAATTCTGGAATGGAAGATTCAAAACATGGACTCAAACCGGAGGAAACTTCAGTTTTTCTCAAAAAGTTTGAATCATGTACAAATCTTCGTTGTCAAGGTCTGATGACCCTTCCCCCTTTTCATGAAGATCCTGAAAAAATCAGACCATATTTCAAAATCATGGCAGAGCTAAAAAACAACATTAATTATGAAAATTTGAAAAATGTTAATTTGAAACACCTTTCCATGGGAATGAGTTCAGATTTTACTGTTGCCATAGAAGAAGGGGCAACTATAATCAGAGTAGGTACAGCAATTTTCGGTCCACGAAATTAAGTCCCGTTTAAGAATGGGAGCATTGCCTGAACCACAACCAAGTCAAATTCAAAAAATGAAAAAGGTAACAGACATGAAAACTTGTTCTTTTCTTCACCAGATTGTGTGTTTTTCAATATTGATTGTATTTACAAACAACTGGAGCTGTGACAATAATTCTGAAAAGAAAAAGGAAAGCAAATATCAAAAAGAGCTGGCTCAACCAGGTATTCTGACGAAGAACAACCAGAAACTGGTAATGAAGTTGAACAAATACACGCCTGCAAATTTTAAGATTGCAAAAAAACTGCTTGTGGGCACCAATCCTGTTGTGTCCAGATTGGTGCTCAAAAAAATAAGTTCCTGGCCCTTGCTCAACTCCAAAGAATTATTCATAAAAACTGTCAGAACGGGCAATTCTTTCAGTATCAGGGAGAATGCTCTCGATTTAATTTGGGATCTTCGAGACGGGTCCAAATCACTTGATGAATCACTCGAGTCGCTTTTGCTTGAATTGCTTTCAGATCCCAGTGAACCTGTTTATTTGAATGCCTATGCCAAATTTAAAACAATTCTCTCCAGAAAACACCACCAAAAATTGCGAGAAATAATTGGTAAATCTGATGACAAGCGCCTCCCCTCTCTGTTCAAATTATTATGTACCAATAATATATCCCGCCGGGATTCAGTTTTGATCATAAAAAAAATCGATTCACTGAAAGAGGCCAAAGCCCAGTGCCTGAAGAAAGTTGAATATGGCAAAAATAAACTATATAGATATTAGAGTCTTAGTGAAGAGGGGCATCATTTTCCATTAAATTTTTATCCACATGGGGTGCAAGATATTCAGGTCCAAGTAAATAAAAGAGAGTTTCTGAAGCAAAAGGCAAAGCAGCTTGATATAATTTTTCCAGCTTTTCTTTGTCTGCCTTGATCTTTTTTATATTTTTAAGATTCATAACTTTTTTCATTCTGTTTTCAATCATTTTCTCTTCTTGTGCATCTGCCGCATTGATAAATGAATTTTTCAGAAATTCAACTGCCATTCTCCGCATTCCTTCTTTCGTCAACTGAGCTGCTGCCATACTTTTGACATAACTGGGAGCATCAGGAGATTTGGATGCTTTCAAGAAATATTTGATTGCTTTTTGTCTGTATTCTTTTTCAATTTCTTTGGAGTCAGGTTTTAACTCATAGGCATAATTAAAACCCAGAGATGAAAGCATTTCCCAATTATCCGGAAATTTTTCGAGACCCTTTTCATAAAAATAGTTGGATTGCATGATTGCCTTCCGATCGATAACAGCACCACCATAAATCATAGCAACTCCTGCCCATTCATAAGCTTTTTCAAAATAGGGATCCAAACTAATAACAGTATTCATATAATCGAAAATCCAAGTCTGTCGCCTTCGACCTGATAACTCGGTACCAAAATAAACCAGAGCTCTGACCCAGACCAGATCGGCCAACATTCTGTCGTGACCGAGGGAAGCATAATGAAGAGTTTTGGCTGAAGGCAGATAGTAAGAATCGACTCCGAGAGGAATAAGAGAACGCCTGTATTTGACTTCCTGCAAAATATACATGGTAAAGGGAACAGCAAACAGCAAAAATGTAATTTTTACAGATACCCAGAATGACTTTTTGTAAATAATTTTATCTGCAATCATGAGATCAATTTTAACAATTTGATTCTATAGTGCCAAGCAAATCCTTTCTTTTTCGCTTACATTATTGGACAAATTTTGATAAACAAATATAGAAAGACTGGATAAGAACATTTTATTTTTCATCCCCTGCCCTGCCAAAATCGGCAAAGATACAAACAGGTGGCTGAACCAGATTCAACAGCTTTTCCACTTTTGAGGAAGAATTACAATGACTGACAAAAATAACGATAGTGGCAATAATAAAGAATTGAGTGACGATCAGGATAAAATTGAAAAAGATTTTTTCAATTCAGAAACAGAAACAGCAGATAACGAAATTAACATTGACCCCAGTGTTTTTAAAACCTTTAAACCAAAATTTCGCAGAAATCCATATGTTGCACTGTTGGTAATCCCTGTTTCCATTTTCCTGCTCTATTTGTTTTATCAAGATTTTATCTATGGAGTGAAAGGAATTATCTCCAATGAACCTGAAAAGCTGGGCAATATAGAAAGAGCATTAAAAGCAGGAAAAATCCAACCTAACGAATTTGCCCAGGTCAAAGGAAGTCCTTTGATTCAGAGCCTGATTTCTGTTCCAAAAGATTCAGGCAAAGACGGCAAATTTTATCTCTACTATATTTTACAAGGCACCGAAAATAAATTCCTGGTAAAAAGATTATCAGATCATGCTCAATTTGTTGGTGAAATTCCTAATACTCATACTGGAAGAATTCTTCGCATAAACGATATTTCTGAAGGAAAAAGGATTAGAAATTATATAAAAAGTGATAAAACCAATCGTATTGATCACGATATTTTCTTTCGCTATCCTCCTTCAGCCAGCAAAAATAATAAAAAACTTGAAAAGCTTTTTACCCATAATTTGAGGGAACTTGATAAGCCAAATCCACTTTTCATTACGGATCTGGACACCAAAATTTCTCCTGAGCCAGATTACGAACTGGATCTCAAATTTGTTTTCCCTGATGAAGTTATCGTGTCATTTAATGAAAAGTATGAAGTAACAAGTGAAATTGAAGCCAGAGGGGGAACTTGGAAATCCAAAAAATGTCCCTTGGGTGAAGGCGGAGATCTTGTCATCAAAAAATCGGAAAAAGTACACAACCTCCCACAACCTGACTTATATTCAGGTAAAGATTTTAAACCTGAACTCAATTTAAAAGATCAACAGGCAAAAAAGGAAAATAAGCAATTAACCTGCCCTGACTGTAAAGTTTCAACTGAAAATCAAAAAGAATACAAAAATAAATTTCGTAAAATGAACTCTACTATCATCAGAATTCCTACTGATGCCGAAGTAATTAATCTTGAAACAGAAAAACCAATTGTATTCAAAAACAACAAATTTGTAATCTCCGGTGGAAATTGCAAAAATAAACCAGAACAATATGAATTGAAACTTTCATACCATCCTTATAAAACAATTGCCGGCTGTTATCGCTGGCTCCTTGAGAAGGAATATCCCTTTCTGGAAATTAAAAAAGAAGACATTACTGATTATGGCAATTTTGAAATTGTAGCTTCCATTCCGGATCGGGATCTGGAAATTCTGAAAGAGGAAAACAAAATAGAAAGAGATTGTAAAAAAGACAAAACTGGCAAAAAAACCTGTAAATATATCTATCCCGAAATAATGGTTCGTTCAAGGATTGAATATATAAATAAAGTTAAAATGAGAAATATAAAAAAGCAGGGAAATCAATTGATCCTGTTAAGAGCAAAGGCTGATTATCCTCGATTTTACAAGAAAAAACTCAAGAGTTTTACTCTGTACTATCCTCAGAAAGAGAAACAGATTGCAGCTCATATTTTGATCCCTGAAGAAATGAAAAGCAATTTTATGATAGATATCAAACATCTGATCAAATTCAAATATTATCCTCCAACTGAAGTTTCTGAAGACAGTTATATTATGATTGGGGATCAGGAGCCCAGGAGCTTTGGAATTCTATGGAAAATACCAATTGTACTTGTTTTACTTGGTCTCATAATTTTCAACACCAAATCCATTGTTAAGAAGTTTATTAAATAACCCCCACTTCTGGGATGGGAACTAAATAGTTCCCATCCCAGAAGTGGGTTTTTTGGCTGGAGAAGAAGCTGTTTCAGATGCACGGAATAACTTCGCAGATATAGCCACAACTATTTCAAGAAGTTATGACAAAGCAGATGAAGCCAGATTCCGTCGCCAGACGATGACATCCATTTTTGGGATGGCAACTAAATAGTATTAAACCGAGATGTATACTTTGGGTTGATGATTGTAATAACTGAAAAACATGTCAAAATATCATACTTGGTAAAAACCAGTTTAATGTATTTTTGTGCGTGCTATAATGTATTAAACAGGTTTTTAAATCAAGTTTGTCGAGGTGTTTTGAATCTCCAAGTATAATTGCTTGTTTTTTTGAAAGTCTTTGCAAAAAACTGTCTGATTTATTTGCATAATATCCAACTTTCATGAAACTCTCAAACACAATTCAAGGTGTATAAATGAAATTTATTACTATTATCTTTTTTTCTTTATTTTCTTTTCTCATTAGTTCTGGTTGTGATAATTCCAATGAACTCAATGGTCGGACAATCATCGAAGAAGGTCGGGTTCCTTCTGATTATGATGGGCAGATTACCAGAATTCTTGAAGACAATGTTCATGCTACCAAACAGAATACTACTTTTGCTCTCACTGAAAATGACTTTTTTTATTCGCATATGTATGCTTTCAACAGGTTGTTTAATCACCTGAATCAGAATGGCTATGAACATGACAGACTGGTATCGGGTAAACTTACCCCGGAATTACTGAAAAACTACGATATTATTTTTCTCAATCTTATGGATGACCAGAAACCTGATTTTACAGAAGAAGAAATTGAAGCAGTTGAAAATTTTATCAATAACGGTGGCGGTCTTTTTGTCATAGCCGATCATACAAATGTTTATTATCATGCTGAAAAAACAAACCCGCTGCTTGCTCCTTATGGCATAGAAATCAGATATGAAATTGCAGTTGATGTATATCCCCATTCCGTAGCAGGATTAGGTTGGATTTTGGTCCAGGATTTGAAAGATCATCCTGTAAATGAAGGTCTGATTGAATATTCCCTTCAAACCGGAGGCACTCTTGATGGTCCGGGCGGAATTGGTTACATCAGTGAAAACGGCTGGGGTGACTTGTGGGATCCCGAAATGAAAGAAGGATTTTATGGAAACTGGAGCAAAGATCCAAACGAATCATGGGGACCACTTTCCGTAGTCCAGACAGTTCAATATGGAGAAGGCCGAGTTATGGTTACCGGAGATCAGAATATTTTTGGTGATCCTTACCTCTTTTTCATTGATAATAATGGTCTTGCTCTCAACGGATTTGAATGGCTTGCCCAGAGAGAAGATGAATCAACTCCTCTTCGCAACCGCAGACCTCAAGGATTGAATATCAGAGTTGATTCAAAATGTGATGACCTCAGCATGGCCAAATCGGGAAGCTCCGGTCATTATACTTTTTATGTCAACCTTAATCGGGTTCAGGAAATTACTGCCCATGCCACTCGTGCTCCCCTGCCCTTCACTCCCGATGTAGCCATGGCCGTTGATCCTGTCAATACAATAGATGCCAGCTCCCTTGAAGAAATGGAAAGTGTTTTGCAATACGGTGGGCAGGTAGTTTTTGTTGTCAAACCTTCTTTTATCTCTTCAGCTGCGCAGGATTTTCTCAATTACTGGCAGCTCGATCTCAACTTGGAAACCAGTGGTGGCTCTCCTCTGAATATCCTCGAAGAAAGTATTGAGATACCCCAATTATCTGATATAACTACAATCGAACAACTGCGCAGCAACAATCTCTCATTTCCTAGTTGTTATGATGTTCAATGTCCAGGACACGCACTTGTTTCAGCCATGGATACCAGCAACAACAGTTGTGATCTTATCTGTGAATACGAAATTGAGAATGGCCGGCTGCTGCTTGTATTTGCCAGCAAATATCTGAACAATGGTGGACTGGGTGAAGAACATGATGTACCCCACAATAACCCGGATGACGAAAATTATTCAGAATCCTGCTATTATTTTGAACTGGGACTGACTGATCTATTGTTGGAATATTAAATCACCAACTCCCCATTGTTTTCTCTTTAACAAAATAATTACCAATTGTTTTACTGCAGTTGGTCTTCAAAGAACTAATAAGGAAAAGTTTTTATTCCATTAACTGATATATTATATTGACAAATCACTCCTCTTTTTTTAACTTATGCTCAAAACATGGAGGAAAAACATGAAGTCAATATATAAATCGCTAATTTTCACATCAATTCTGGTTCTCACTTCCAGTTTCAGTTATCAGCAAAAATCTTTTGCCCAGGGGGGACCCATCAGTATTCAAAAATTCAGACCCGCTATGGATTCCAAGGGTCATTTCGCAGTGGATTCCTCCCAAGTTTTGGGGCATCTCAAAATCTCCCTGGGATTCGGACTTACCAGTGCTTTCAATCCCCTTGTACTCGAAGGTAATAATCGCGAATTTGTAATAGACCAAATGCTTTCCAGTCACCTGCAAATAGCAATCGGTTTATTCAAAAATTTTGAAATTGGTGCCGGAATCCCACTTCATATTCTCTCAGGTTATACTACTCCCAGAGATCAAAATTTCTCCACTGATGAATGTGCTGGATGTACCGGTATCGACTACGGTCGCTGGAATCAGGGTTCTACTCTGAAAATAAGCACAGGTCCTCTCGGTTACGACCGTTCAGGCAAATTTGGAAATGACGGAGTGGGTGATGCGTTTGTCAATTTTAAATGGCGTATACTACCTTCGGCTCTTAATCCAGTTGGTCTTGCCTTCATGCTTTCTTCATCTCTTCCTTCCGGAACTGATGAAATGTTCATGGGAACCGGAGGCTTCAGTATAGCCCCAAACTTTATTGTCGACAAAAGAATGGCTGATGGCAAAATGCTTTTAAGTCTTAATCTTGGTGGCCGCTTTTATCTGGGCGGAGATGGTGAACTAACCGAAAATGAGGGCTGGTCCACTTGTGAAACATATTACGATAGAAATGGCGGCAATTCTGGTGACATCCAGTGCACAGGTTGGAAAACAAAACATGACAACAACGGCACCCAGAATCTTTCCCAACAGTATGAACTGACTTATGGAGCCGGTCTTTCTTACAAATTTTCCAAAAGTATCGAATTTGTCACCGAACTTTTTGGCTCAGTTGAAATGTCATCTTTCGGCAAAGAAGACACCCAAACTACTACTCCGTATGAAACATATAATATTTCTTATGCCCAAAACACTATGCCTGTAGAAGCATTGGCGGGACTTAAATTATACTTGGCCACCAATTCTTTTCTTGCTGTAGGTGGTGGTGTTGGTATCACCGGATTAGTCGGCGATCATGTAGGTGCACCCGACTTCAGACTTTTTGCCAATTTCACCTTCGAACCCTTCATTGGCGACTCCGATGGTGACGGTATTCCTGACGATGTGGACGAATGCCCTTATCGACCAGAAGATTTCGATGGTTTTCAGGATGAAGATGGTTGTCCCGATCCTGACAACGATGAAGACGGCATTCTTGACGTTTATGATAAATGCCCCAACGAACCTGAAACTGTCAATGGATATAAAGATGAAGACGGTTGCCCCGACGAACTCGTTTCAGATAGGGATGGCGACGGCATTCCTGATCACAAGGATCAATGCCCGGATGACCCTGAAGACTTCGACGACTTCGAAGATGAAGACGGCTGTCCTGATACTGATAACGATGGTGACGGTATTCCCGACATCAAAGATCTTTGCCCCGGCAAAGATACTGACAAGAAAACCAGCTTCAGAGAAACCAAAGAAGACTTTGATAAATTCCAGGATGATGACGGCTGTCCCGATCCCGATAATGATGGTGATGGTATTCTGGACGTAGATGACAAATGTCCCAATGAGCCCGAAACCTTCAACGGTTACAAAGATAAAGACGGTTGTCCCGATAAAGGTAAAGTCAGAGTTACTGCCGGAGCAATTGAAATCTATGA
>JAWLEA010000100.1:0-12952 GCA_041686345.1 Polyangia bacterium
AGTTTTTTCCAAACATTGTAAGCTTTGTTTTTGCAGAATGATTTCTGGAAATTTGAGCAACTATCACTGTTTGTTGAGAAAAAGGAGATTTATATGTTTTTGTTCAACAGAATAATTTTGTTGAAAACTGTATTATTTTCTTTGGTTTTAATATCTTGTAATGGAAGTGGGGAAAAAAATAATACTGACAAAACTACACCTGGCTCTGTACCCAAATTACCTGCATCACGAGTTCAATTGCAAAAATCATATTCTGAGCCTTTTTACTTCGATAAAAACAAACAGTTGCAGCCATTTCTTGAAGAATTTGAATTGAAGTTGTTATTCAGTGATGCTTCTGATGAGTTAGAAAATTTATTTCGTTATTATTACACAAAAGTAGAGGGGTCCAAGCCAAGAAGACATGCTTATTACGATCCTGCTTCGGTGAAAAAATATCGAAAGAAATTTGGGTTGCAAAGCCAGATTAAAAGCTTTGTTCCTGTGGATATGCAGAATATTTTGCTTAAAACAAAAGTAAAGGGAGAAATTCTGCTTGCCTTTAAAAAGCACAATGAACAACCTCTCTATAAAAAGAAATCTCTTCCTGAAAACACAAGCAAATCTTCCAAAATCCAAAAAAATAGTTCAAGTGGGGACAACAGTTTGAATCATAAATCTGGATTTATTAAATTGAATCATTTTGCCAACCCGCAAAAGTCGGTCACTGTGAACAAAACCAATGGAAAGTCGGTCACCGTGAAGAAATACAAAAAAAAGTCGGGTGCCGCGAGGGTATATAGTAAAAAGCCTGTAATCAGTGTTTATCCGGACAAAAGCAAGGAAATCAATTTTGATGTATTATCTCATCTGGCCAAAGAAGATGGTTATTTGCTGTTTAGAGTCAAAAATAAAAAGGAATTTGCCGAAAATCTGAAAAAAGGAGTCCTGGGTGAATTTAAATCTGAGAAGTGGGGGGGAGTATTTTTGTCGAACCATAAAACCAAACAAGAAGTATTTCTTTACCAGAAAGGCAATTTGTGCCTTCTCAGTTATAATCTGGATAATATTCAATATTATCATGCAGCTCTTGGCAAATATCTGGACAGTAAAGACAAAAAAACTTTTTTTGGTATTAATTCCACAAAAATAACAACTGTAATAAAACCCTATCTTGAATTAGTTAATAGAAAAATTGGTAAATTGAATATTCTTTTCAGACAATATAATATTTTTATTTCAGCCAAAAAGGGTGAGATAGCTTTTAAAAGTCTTGATCACGACGTCTACGAAATTATTTGCGATCTTTTTTCTGACTCAGTGGAAAAATTAAATTCACACGGTGAAAAGATCAAGACACTTCCTAAATATGTGCCAGAGGAAAGTTCTGGTTTTATAGTTGATAAAACCAATTGGGATCCTTTTGTGAATAAAACTAAGAAATTTTATAAGTTAATGAAAAGAGTAAAAGCAAGTGGAAGTTTGGACAAGAAAAAACAAGCCACGCTAGATATTCTTATAGAAATATTGAATGATTCTTATGGAATATTAAAAACATGGAATGGAAGTACAGTTTTTTCTGTACATGAGATTGCAAATGAAAATCTGGCAGGGGGAATTCTGGGAGTAAAAAATAAACAAAAGCCCGCTAAATTAATAGAAAATTTAAAGAATTTCTTTACCCATATTAATCCTGTCAGGTTGAAAAAAAAGTTAAAAGGTATAAACTCAGTGTGGCAAAATAGAATAAGCAATTCCTTGATAATCAAAACTAAAAAACTGAAATACAAAGGGAAAAAGGGATTTTTGTTGAGTCTCAATTTTAAAAAGACAAAAAAGAAATCAACAGACCTTTATCATCTGATTATTAATCAGGTTATCGGTAACAACATCAAGATAGCATTTTTGCCAGGCAAGAATGAAGTGCTTTTTGCAATTGGCAAGAACTGGAAAAAGGAAATGAAAAGATTGTGGAATCCGGGAAAATCATTGAAATTGCATTCTATATTTGCTTTGCACAAGCACAGTTCTCATGCAACCGGAATCAACATCTATAAATTGGGAAAACAAATTTCCCCTTTGTTGAAAAGCAATAAAAAGCTTAAAAATAACGAGAAAGTTAAAAATCTTGTAAGTAAACTTGAAGTAATGAAATACGGCAAGAAGAAGAAAATGTGGGCAATATTCAATGCAAGTGTTCCTGAAAAGAACGGACAAGAAGCAAAACTGAAAATGAGTTTAAAATTCTCCCGAAGATTTTCCTTTTTATCCAGATACTGAGTGGATTTGTGTCCCGGTTAGACTAGTTCCCGTTCCGAAAATGGATGTCATCGTCTGGCCACGGAAATTGAATTAATCTGCTTCGTCATAACTTCTTGAAATAGTGGCAACTTGTAGTTTCTCCGCGCATCTGAGGCAATTTTCTCATTCAGCCAAAAACCCCACTTCTGGGATGGGAACTATTTATAACTTGAATTGATTGAATATACTCGGTACAATATTTTTAGTTTGGAATAAGGCTTTTTTGGGGTTTATTTATTTGCCAAAAAAGCCTTTTTTTTTGGTGATTAATCCGGGTTTGAAGGAGAAGATCAGATGCGACTTTACGATTTTATTTTGACAAATAGTGAGCAGATCCTCAATGAATGGGAAAAGTTCGCGCATAGTTGTACGCCGGCGAGCAACACCATGGACGTGAAGGCACTTGGCGATCACGCGAAAGAAATGCTGATGGTGATTGTAGCGGATCTCAAGACTTACCAAGGCAAATTCCAGCAGTCGGAAAAGTCAAAAGGCCACGCACCGCATACTGACAAATTAGAAATGACGGCAGCCGAAAAGCACGGGTTGGAACGGGCAGCGAGTGGGTTTACCGTGGTGCAGATGATGTCTGAGTACCGTGCCCTGCGGGCCAGTGTGCTTCGATTGTGGACCCGGGAGTGTGGTGAGCAGAAATCCGCCGACCTCAAGGACTTGACGCGATTCAACGAAGCTATCGACCAGGCGCTCGCGGAATCGGTAGCCGAGTTTACTGAAAAGGTCGAGAACGCGAAGGAGATGTTCCTTGCCATCCTCGGGCACGATCTTCGCAATCCACTAGGGGCAATCCTCACCACGGCTGAGTTTATGAGCGACTCCGGCGAGATGAACCGCAACCTGACATTGCAGATCGCCGATTGCGCGAAGCGAGCGACCCAGATGGTCGGTGACCTCTTGGACTTCACCCGGAGTCGTCTCGGCGGGGGCATTCCGATTAATCCATCTGAAGTTGAATTAAGAAAGGTTGTGCATGAGGTGGTCAACGAGGTCCTGGCTGCGTACCCCAACCGGAAGATCGAGGTAAATGCGGGCGAGGAACAGAGCGGTCAGTGGGATGCAGCGCGTATCAGTCAAGCCCTTACCAATCTGGTGGGCAACGCCATTGAGCACGGTGCCTCGGGGACTGTGGCAAGTGTGGAGCTTAGCGGCGGGGAAAAGGAAGTGGCAATCATGATCCATAACCATGGCGCTCCCATTCCGGCGGATCGGCTCAATGGTATTTTCAATCCGATGAAGCACAGCACGACGGCCCCTAAGTCCTCAACCCATGGTCCAAATGGAAACCTCGGCCTGGGACTCTACATCGCCGAACGCATAGTGCATGCACACGACGGGCGGATCGTAGTGGAGTCTTCAGAGAAACAGGGAACCACCTTCACAGTCTATCTCCCTCGGGGGACTAAGAATGAAAGAGAGACTTTATGAAACGTAAAACTATGCTGAAGATTCTAAACCCAATTCTCGGTGTCTTATTGTTGAATCAGGTGTTGACCGGTATTTTTCATGGGGTTCTTCCACACTTAGCATTTGAGATTATGCACAAGGGCGGGGGAAGCTTCTTCGGCATTGCCGCCATACTACACGTGATCTTGAATTGGAGCTGGGTGAAAGCAAACTTCTTAAAGTCCCTCACAACAGACAAGTCGTAGATGCTGGATGGACAAAATAACATATCGAACAAAGAATGCACTCAGATGGGGTGTTCTTCTGTCGCTCAATACCATGTCGGTGATGGCCAGCGTTGGTTAGTAATAATACAGGTGGGGACATGATAGACTTACATGCATCTCAATCCAACTTCTTCCCCAGTGTTGAATCCCACATTCTGGGATGGGAACTATCTAGTTTCCATCCCAAAAAAAAGGTCATCGCCTGAACGCGGAATTTTACCTCATCTGCTTTGTCGTAACTGCTTGAAATAGTGTTAACTATGTCGGCGCAGTTACTCCGCGCATCTGAGGCAAACTTCTTTCCCAGATAATAATACCACTTCTGGGATGGGAACTATCTAGCGCGAGATTCGGTCACTGAAAATTCAGTAAGTTTACTGTTTCTGAAATCAGTGAAACAATCGGCTAATCTGTTATATTTCATGTACAGGGTAAATCTTAGCCAAAGGCAAAATTCCACGATAAGAAGTAAATTTCTCCACCATCAAATCTTTAAACGATTTTATACTTGAATTTATTGAATATATTCGTTACTGTCCCTTAGTTTCGAATAAGGCTTTTTTGGTATTTTGTTGTGTCACAAACCTTTATATTATAAAAGGATCTGCCGAAAAAGTCCTTTGTTTTTTTGGGGAGAAATCCGGGTCAAACGTTGTGAACAAAAAAAAGGAAATATGAAAAAACAAACAATTCTATTTAAATATGGCGGCAATGCCATGACAAATAATTCTTTGAAGAAACAAGTATTAGAAAATATTTTAACTTTGAAGACAAAAGGTTTTAACATTATTGTTTCGCATGGAGGAGGTCCATTCATAAAAAATATTTTAGAACAGGTCGGAGTTGAATCTGAATTTATTGATGGTCAACGAGTAACTACACCCAAAGCTTTTAATTATATTGAAATGGTCTTAAAAGGACAAGTGAATAGCGATCTGGTAAATACGATAAATACTTTAGGAGGTAAAGCAGTTGGTTTGTCAGGAAAAGACGGACAAACTGTAATTGCCGAAAAGCGTCTACACAAAAAAGTTGTTGACGGAAAAGAAGAAATTGTGGATTTAGGACAGGTTGGCAATATTGCAAAAGTTGACAGAAAACTTATTGACTCTTTGTTTGAAAATGATTATTTACCTGTAATAGCTTGTATTGCTGCAGATGAAGATGGTGTGGGTTATAATATTAACGGCGACACATTTGCCGGAACGATTGCCGGCGCACTTAATGTCGACCAGTTTATTGTTTTAACAGATGTAGACGGCTTGTTGATGGATAAAGAAAATCCTGATTCAATTATTAGAAATCTTAATTTTAATGAAATTAAAAAATTAAAATCTGATGGAATTATTCAAGGTGGTATGATTCCTAAAATTGATGCTTGTGAGAATGCTATAAATAAAGGTGCTAAATCAGCAAAAATCATCAATGGCACAAAACCTGATCAAATTTTATCAATAGAAGAGAATAAATTTGGAACTTTAATAAAAAAAGTATGATATTATGGATATGACAAACAACAAATATTTAGAATTAGACAAACAACATTATCTGCAAACATTCGTTCGCTACCCTGTCACTTTAGATTACGGCAATGGTAGTCATGTCTGGGATGTAGAAGGAAAAGAGTATATTGATGCCTTAGCAGGGATAGCTGTAAATGTGCTTGGACATAACCACCCCAAACTGGTAAAGGCAATACAAGAGCAGGTAAGTAAGTTAATTCATATCTCAAATTTCTATTTGAGTAAACCTCAGGTCGAACTTTCACAAAAATTGGTAAAACTATCCGGTTTAGAGAGGGTGTTTTTTTCCAATAGTGGAGCTGAATCTATAGAAGGTGCAATAAAACTTGCACGAAAATATGCGCACAGCATTGGCAGGGGCGGAGAAACAATTTCTTTTAAAGGCTCTTTTCACGGACGTACATTAGCTACCATTGCTGCTACCGGAAAAAAACAAATGCAAAAAGGATTTGAACCCATCCCTGCTGGATTTAAGACAATACCCTTTAATGATATTAAAGCGGCAAAGGAAATAGCCTCTAAAGAAACAGCAGCCTTTTTAATTGAACCTATTCAAGGTGAAGGTGGTATTAATCTTGTCAACCAAGATTTTATTAAAGAACTACAAAGTTTTTGTAATGAACAAAATATTGTTTTAATTTTCGATGAAATTCAATGTGGTATTGGACGAACTGGAAAAATGTTTGCGCATGAACATTTTGGTGTAAAGCCTGATATTATGACGCTGGCAAAAGCTTTGGGCGGTGGTGTTCCAATGGGAGCAATATTATCCAACGAAAAAGTCAGCACTGCTATTGAATTTGGTGATCATGGTACTACGTTTGGTGGAAATCCTTTAGCTTGCGCTGCTGGTTTGGCTGTATTAGATATTATTGAGGATGAAAATTTATTAACTCAGGTGAGTGAAAAAGAACAATGGTTAAAAAATCAAATAACTAAATTAAACTTGCCGGGTTTTAAGGAAATAAGAGGGAAAGGTTTAATGATAGGTATTGAATTTGATTTTGAAACAAAGCCATTGGTTGCTAAAATGCTTGAAAAAGGTGTATTGGCAAATGCTACGGCAGATAATGTCTTACGCTTAGTACCTGCATTAAATATTAAAATTCAGGATCTAGAAAAAGTAATTGAAGTACTAACAGAATCAATAGAAGAGATAAAATGAATATGATAAAAATAGGTATTATTGGAGCAACAGGTTACACAGGTTCTGAATTAGTTAGAATTCTAACTAATCATCCGTCTGTCGAAATAACATTAATTACTTCGGAAAGCAGAGCAGGCGAAAAATTTTCTGATGTTCACCCGTTTTTCCAGGGAATTGAAGAAAAAAAATTACGTTCACTAAAAAAAATAGACAATTATGATTTAGACTTGGTATTCTTGGCACTACCTCATGGGGTTTCAATGAATTTTGTAAAAGATCAGGCCCACAAGTCATTTAAAATAATTGATCTTTCCGGAGATTTTAGAATTAAATCGAAAAAGCAGTATGAAGAATGGTATAAAATGGAGCATCTTTATGAAAAAGGAATTAAAGATGCCGTATTTGGAATTCCCGAATTATTTTCGGATAAAATCAAAACTGCAAAACTAATCGCTAATCCGGGTTGTTTTCCAACCAGTGCTATTTTAGCATCAGCACCTTTGGTTATGGGCCAATTTGTCGATAATAAATCTATTATTATTGATTCCAAAAGCGGTGTTACAGGTGCTGGAAAAAAAGCGAAACGGACTAATTTATATTCTAATGTTAATGATAATTTCAAAGCATACGGATTAAAATCACACCGGCATACAATTGAAATACAAAATATATTAGGAGAAATATCAGAGGGGAGTGCTTTGGTACAATTTACACCTCACCTTTTACCGGTTGACAGAGGAATTCTTTCAACTTCTTATCTGCGTCCGAAAAAAAATGTTAACGAAAATGAATTGGTGAAATTATACAAAGATTTTTATTCGAAAGCGCCTTTTGTGAGAATCAGAAAACAATCACCTTCTATAAAAGATGTTAGAGGAACTAATTATTGCGACATTAATATTAATTACGACGAAAGAACCAATAAAATTATTATAGTTAGTGTAATAGATAATTTGGTAAAAGGTGCTGCCGGACAAGCAGTTCAAAATATGAATATAAATTTCGGATTGGATGAAAAAAGCGGTTTAAACCAAATACCGATGAATCCTTAAAGAAATGTTAAATAGTTTATTTAAATAAGGCAGGATTATGATTAAAAATATTACAAACGTTAGAGGCATAAAATGTTGGGGAGCTCATACCGGAATTAAATCTTTAAGACGGGATTTAGCTATTATTTATTCTGAAGCTCCTGCAAGTGCAGCAGCAGTTTTCACACAAAACCAAGTAGTGGCAGCTCCAGTTACCGTATCGAAAAGACACATTAAAGATGGAAAAGCACAAGCTATAGTAATTAATTCCGGTAACGCCAATGCAGCTACCGGTGAACAAGGAATGAAAGGGGCAGAAGCAATGGCTCAGACTCTGGCCGACAAACTAAACATCGATAAAGAGATGGTATTAGTGGCATCAACAGGAGTTATCGGAGAGCCGTTTCCTACCGAAGATATCATCGAGGGGATAAAAGAAAACGCTAAAAACCTTACTTCGAAATCTAATGGAGGTACTTTTGTTGCTAATTCTATTTTAACTACTGACACGTTTGCCAAAGAGGGATTTGTAGAATTCGAATTAGATGGATACGAGATTAATTTGGGTGGTATAGCAAAAGGTTCAGGAATGATACACCCAAATATGGCAACAATGCTTGCTTTTATTGTTACCGATGTAGCAATAGAACCAAAACTATTGCAAAAATTGGTAAAAAAATTAGTTGATAAATCATTTAATATGATAACTGTTGATGGAGATACCTCTACAAATGATATGGTGGTAGTACTTGCAAATGGATTGGCAAATAACAAAAAGTTAAGCTCGCCTAAAGACACTGGCTTCAAAAAGTTTGAAGCAAAACTTGAAGAGATGATGATTCATTTGGCTAAGCAAATAGTATCTGATGGCGAAGGGGCTTCAAAACATATAGAATACGAAATCGTGAATGCAAAAAGTGAATATATCGCTCGCACATTAATTCGTGCCATCTCAACATCATCACTAGTTAAAACAGCTATGTTTGGTAGAGATCCTAATTGGGGTAGAATAATTTCTGCTGCAGGAAATGCTGATGTTCCATTTAATTATAAAAATATTGAATTATATCTTGGTTCAGATAAAAATATTATTAAAGTTCTGGATAAAGGGAAGCCTGAAGAATTCGATAGAAAATATATGAAAAAGTTACTGCGAGAGAGTTATATTAAAATAAAAATCAATATGAATGAAGGTAAAGCAAAAGCAACAGGCTGGGGAACAGACCTGACAACAGATTATGTAATGTTTAATTCTGTTTATACTACTTAGTTCCCTTAGTTTCCATCCCAAAAATGGATGTCATCGTTTGGCGATTCCCAAAGCGATATTACAATTTTTAATCCCGAGAATTATGAACTGCCAGGGGTAATTTGGGTTGACTGCACACTTATAGTCTATATAATTAAACCCTATAGTTTGGAGAAAGTTTATGAAATTATTTGTTAAAATGGTGTTGTTAGCTTTTGTGTTTGGGGTTTTGGGTGGATGTTCTGATGACAAAAAGACTAATGTGCTTGATCTTCCATATGTTGAACCTCCCACTTGTCCCCAGGGTGATGATACCGGCGGATTTCACGTTACTCTTGAGGGGACGGCTCAGGGGGATGGCTCTTTGGAGGCTCCCTGGGATTTGGCTACAGCGCTCAATGATCCTCCCGGAGTTGCTCCCGGAGATACTGTTTGGATTCATGGGGGTCGCTATGTGGGAACCTTTGTGGTCAAACAAGATGGCGAAGAAGATGCCCCCATAACTATTCGCGGTTGGCCCGGGGAGCGGGTTACTCTGGACAGTGCCGGTGCTACGGATGAGCCGGTTGTGCAGATTTACCGGCGCTGGACTATTTTGCGAGATCTTGAGATAACCAACAGCGGTACGGACAGACGTTCGGATCGTCCCACGGGTATTTACGTGGGGGGAAACAATATCACCCTGGTAAATCTCACGGTGCACGATGTGGGAGTTGGAATCAGCGGAGGGCGCATGGCCGGGGATGATACTCAGGAAGGTACCAATATACGAGTGCACGGTTGTCTGGTGTATAATAACGGTTGGTCGGGTGAAGATCGTGGTCATGGTCACAATTTCTATCTCACCAACCGCGACGGGTTTATCAAACTTGAAGAAAATATTGTGTTTTACGCTTATGGTTTTGGGGTGCACAATTACAGTTATTCAGATACCAACTATGTGGAAAATAACGAGCTTTACGGCAATGTCTGGTTTTTAAACGGTGCTCCGGGTGGCAAACTCTATGATAATTGCATGGTGGGTCATGACGGAACTCGTATAGTTCGCAACACCGTACTTTACCAAAACTACGGCTGGGTCAGGGGACTTGGGGATCGTGATGTTCGTCTGGGTTGGGACACCGCCAACGAAGATGCCCTGCTGGTAGAGAACTATTTTGTGGGTCAGACCATTTTTCAGGATCAGTGGTCCGGAATAGAGATGACAGACAATACTTTCATCGGTGATAATTCCCAGGGAGGACTTTCAGGCTTGGACGCCGCCGATTACGCAGACAATACCTACATTGAGGGAGCGCCTGCAAATAACGCGGTGTTTATCAGACCCAACGGTTTTGAGCCGGGGCGGGCCCACATCATTGTATATAATTGGGAGGGGCTCGAGGAAGTTGCTGTGGATCTGAGCGAGATATTACCTTCAGGGGTTGAATTTGAGCTGCGCAATGCCCAGAATTTTTACGACGATCCTGTTGTCTCAGGAACCTACAGCGGTGGCAGCGTAACCTTGCCCATGACAGGGCTGAGCCCGGCTGAACCCATTGGTGACCCGGGAGCATTTGGCGAGCATCTGACAGGACGAGACTTTAATGCCTTCGTCCTCCGCGCCGCCGTCTGCGACTGAAGAAATCTAGATAGTTCCCATCCCAGAAGTGGGGTTTTTGGCTGAATGAGAAGTTTGCCTCAGATGCGAGGAGAAACTGCGAAGATATAGCCACAACTATATCAAGCAGTTGCGACAAAGCAGATGAGGTAAAATTCCGCATTCAGACGATGACATCCATTTTTGGGATGGGAACTAGATAGTGATTGTGAATAAAGGTTGAAATTTGGTGGATTGAAGATATTATATTTTCAGGATTAAATGAAATCAGAGATTTAACCTGTTGGCAACAAATTTTAGAGGAGAAGATTTCGTGTTGAGTAAGGAAATGTGGAAGCAGATCAGTTATTTAAGAAAATATTATTTTTCACAAAGGGAAGTTGCCAAGAAAATGGGAATATCCAGAAATACTGTTAGAAAATATTGGGATAGTGAAACTCCTCCCAAGTTCAAAAAAAGAAAAAACTACAAACATAAAACTGACCAGTTCAGCAAAAGGATTCAAAAATTAATGGATAAAGGGAGTTGTGGAACTGTGATTTATGAAAAGTTGAAAGAAGAAGGTTATTCAGGGGGTTTATCAACTCTTTACAGGGAAATAAAAAGAATAAAAACTAAAAAGAGAAAAAACATGGAAAAATTTTAAACAAAATAATTTTCCCTTTTTGGTGTTTTAAATTCTAATTTTCAGATTCTGGATTATTTTTTTTCGAAGGTGTGAGAAATTTGGCCGGCATGGAGGGTGAGAGTTTGTTTGTCTTCTTTTTTGCCGGGCAGAAAGTAAAGACCTGTCAGGGGAGGGCCTATTTCCAGCGTTTCAGTGTCGTCCTTTTCTGTAGCTTTTATTACCTTGGCCTGCCATTCTCCTGAATCCATTTTGACTTATTGATGATTAGACCGAGTCCATAGTCTTTTTTTGTTGAAATTTAGGCCATTGGTTCTTGGCGTTTCATCAGTTTTTCACTGATCAGTGTTTTGCCATCGGTAATTTTTTCAAAAAAACTATTTAGATTAATATTTAGATTAGGAGAAAGCGTTATGAGAAATTATTTTTGTTTTACATTATGTTTTTGGCTTTTCCTTGGTATTGCCTGTACAGACACTTCTGAAAATGAATGGTTTGTGGAGTATTCTTCAGAGGAAAACCACGCCATTAGCCTCAGAGTGGTTAACGATGGTGTACTATTCGATTTTGGTAACCGACTCGACAAGGCAAGCCTCTCCGGCGAGTGGATAAGTTCATTTGATCTGGAAAACCCCATTGTGTGTTTTGGAGCCAACGACCAGCGCATCTTCTGGATGGATAACCAGGGAAGAGTTATGCGTGCTGATCATGATGGGTCAGCCAAGACGGAACTTCAGGTTGAACGTGAAACTGAACTCAGAGTGCCTTATGACATACATGTCAATGCCCAAGGAGCTGCCTGGGTTGAGGATTTTGTCGAAAACAGCCAATGGAAACCTGTGCTAATGATTGCGGATAATGAAAGTGAAGAATTGACTGAGATTGAGTTGACCTTTGAACCTGTTCCGCCCCATGAATTTGCAGCGTTAAGTCCTACTCCCCGCGTGCAACAGCTCATCAGAACAGAGGAAACCACTTACCTGCTGGTTGAGTCTTTTTCTGATTCCGAGTATACCGCCGTCTATGAATTGGATGAACAAAGCGGTCAGGCACAAATGCTACACGAATATCAGGGTGAGTCGGGTCAAGCATATGAAAAAATCAGTCAAATCGTATTGGGATCATCAGGACTCTACCTTGTTTTGGAACACTACCAGTGGGCAAGTATAGCGCCAGATTCAACTCGTTTGTTTCGACCAGGAGAGAACAGCGCCGAGGTAACAATTGACGAGAAAGTGTCGTCTAAAATAATACATGACAATAGCAAACTCTTTCATGACAATAGCAAACTCTTTTGGATCGGCGGTCAAGTGAAGATGGTTTCGGAAGATGATTTGTCGGATATTAGTACATTGACCAATTGGAACAAGAGTTCCATCTTCGCAATTGGCTTATTGGAAGACAAATTGTTATTCAGCACCCACAAGGGTGTTATTTCAATAAAATACTAGTAGAAGGGCATTTGAAAAGCTTTGTTTTGTTAAATTTATAGAAATATGGAGACTTATAGATGAAATCTAAATTTATCTTAATCAGTATCGTAATCAGTACTTTTTTCATAGTTGGTTGTTCGGAATCTGATGATTCAGAATCTAATACAGAAACTTGCGGTAATTCAACCATTGAAGAAGGGGAAGAGTGTGATCTTGACGATCTGGGCGGTGAAACTTGCACAAGCCTGGGTTATAACGGCGGAACCCTGAGTTGCAGTTCTTCCTGCCAATACGACCTTTCTTCCTGCCAGGCTGCAGGCCAGTGTGGAGATGAGGTTCTGGATAGTGAATATGAAGAGTGTGATGGAAGTGATTT
>JAWLEA010000233.1:0-2965 GCA_041686345.1 Polyangia bacterium
TATTTATACAAAATTCTGGAACAGCCTTCTTTTGTCGATAATCAGTTTTCTACGGATTTTATCCCTCAACATCATAATAAAATCATTGAAGAACTGCAGAAACAATACAAGCAAGTTGATAAAACCATGCTTTTTGCAGCTTATATATTCATAAATACCATTAAAACAGCTGAGAAAAAACCACACACTGTCTGGGAACACATCGGTTACTGGAGAACATTTATGAAGTGGAACATCTATTTCAACGGAGAACCACATGAGGTTTTCTTCAGGCGCAAAGATTCACAAATTACCATAAACACCGGAGAAATGGAAAAAACATTTACGTTGGCGCAAAATCAAAAACACCATATCACAATTCAAACAGAGAACAGTCAGGAAAATTTTATATATAGCATCACAGATAACGCAACAGAAATAATATTCAACGGACTTAATTATATTTTAAAAAGAGAAGATCATCGAAATACAATTTCAAACAAAAAACAACAAACCAAGGATACAAACAATGAGAAAAACATCAAATCACCCATGTTTGGTAAAGTGTTAGCGATTAACGTAGATAAAAACACAACCGTCAAAAAAGGCCAGACCCTTCTTGTATTGGAAGCAATGAAAATGGAAAACAACATTATTGCTCCCTTTGACACCCAAATAAAGGAGATCAAAGTAAAAGAAGGCGACCAGGTAGAAGACGGGCAAATTCTATTACAAACATCTTATAATTAAAAAAGGTTTGAACGCAGATGACACGCCTGCCTGCCTGCAGGCAGGGATTAAGCGGATCCGTCGAAAGCCGGACACGGTTAACGCGGATTTTTTTTCAAAACAAATAAGTATCTTAAATTGTTGAGACGTTGCAAAGACGTTGCAATACAAGGACTCAACGAGGGTTAATAAAACCCTCTTCCTTAAATATTAACAACAATAAAACAATAGAACAATAGAAAAAAATGAATCCATATACTACAGAAAAACTCGAAAAATGGAGAAAAGAAGTTCGCGCCTTTGCAGAAGAGGTGATTTTACCTGAAGCAAGAATCCTTGACAAGGAGGAGCGATTTTCTTCTGAATTAACAAAAAAGATGAAAAACAAGGGCTTGTTTGGAATTGCCATTCCCGAAGAATACGGAGGGCAAGGCCTCGACTATATGGCTCTTGTCGTTGCTGTTGAAGAAATTGCCCGGGTAGATGGTTCTCAGGCAGCTACCATTGCGGCTTTGAATTCTCTTGCAATTGGCCCGATATACAAATATGGTACTGAGGAACAAAAACAGAAATTCCTGCCACCAATTACCCGGGAAGGAAAAATATGGGCTTTTGGCCTGACTGAGAGAAATGCCGGTTCTGACAGCGGTGCTACAACAACCAAAGCAGAACTAAAAGACGAATACTGGCACATCAATGGAAGGAAGATGTTTATCTCCAATTCTTCTTCCGAGCTATCTGCAGGTATCACTTTACAAGCAATCACTGGAAAAAATAGCGATCGCGATGAACATTCAACGATACTTGTTGAATCGGACAGAGATGGCTACACTAGTCGACCCATAAAAGATAAAATGGTTTGGCGTAGCGCTGACACAGGCGAACTGGAATTTAACAATGTAACCGTTCCGGAAAGCAATTTGCTCGGCGAACGGGGAAAAGGACACCGAATTATGCTGGATACCCTTGACTCCGGTCGTTTAACCGTTGGAGCTATGGGACTTGGACTTGCCATTGGTGCCTACGAAATGGCCAAAGATTATGCACAAAAAAGGGTTCAATTTGGAAGGCCAATTAGCAAATTTCAATCGATATCCTTTAAATTAGCCGATATGGCGACAAAAATAGAGTTGGCAAGAAACACTCTTTACAATGCAGTTTGGTTGAAACAAAAGGGTTATCCGTTTGGCAAGGAAGCAGCAATGGCAAAATTGTACACATCAGAAATTGCTAAGGAAGTAGCTGATGAATCTGTTCAAATTCATGGTGGTTACGGCCTAATTAAAGAATATGATATTGAACGCTTCTACCGCGATCAAAGAATATTGCAAATTGGGGAAGGCACTTCAGAAATCTTAAAACTTGTTATAGCAAGAAAAATTGGCGTTAAATAGTTAAATAGCTTAACTTTGAAAGACTAAGCACAACTTAAAATTACTATGGAGGACCGGAAAAAAGATCATATCACTCTGGCTTTTCAAACTCAAACAGGCGCGGCTGAAAAAGACCACCGGTTTGTGTATGAACCTATGCTAAAAGGACATCCCGATCAGGAAATTCCCGGACAAAACATTGGAGGGAAAAAAATGAAAGTGCCGATTTGGATTTCCAGTATGACGGGTGGAACTGAAAAAGCAAACAAAATCAATCACAATCTGGCACAAGTAGCCGCTGAATTCGGCATGGGTATGGGATTAGGTTCATGCCATATTTTGCTGAAAAACGAAAAAGTTCTGCCGGACTTTGATCTTAGAAACGTTATCGGTCCTGAATTACCTTTTTATGCAAATATGGGAATCGCTCAGATAGAACAAACAATTAAAGAAAACCGTATTCAGGAAATAACTGATCTGATCAGCTTATTGAAAGCAGACGGATTGGTTATTCATGTAAATCCAATACAGGAGTGGCTTCAGCCGGAAGGTGACAGAATATCCAGACCCCCGATTGAAACTATAAAAGAATTCATCAGCCAGGTTGATTACAACATTATTGTCAAAGAGGTTGGACAGGGAATAGGGAAAAAAAGCCTTGAAAGCCTGATGAAACTTCCACTTACTGCTGTAGAGTTCGCAGCTTTCGGTGGAACTAATTTTGCGAAAGTAGAATTGATGAGAAACAAGGACGCAAATGCAGTCTTATTGGACCCTTTGTCTTATGTCGGCCAGACAGCTGAGGAAATGACTCATGCAGTCAATTCTATCATTGAAGACAACGCTGATATTAATACCAATCGGCTCATCATTTCCGGCGGGCT
>JAWLEA010000009.1:0-49779 GCA_041686345.1 Polyangia bacterium
GACCATGAATATTTTTTACTTCAACTTTTGCAAATTCTGCAAGAGCAGTGCGAATATTATCAAGCAACCTGTTTTTAAACAATCTGCGGTTGCCTTTTTTAATAAAAATTTCATTGTATTTGACGATAATAATTTTTTTCATAACTACCCAATCTGAGAAAAGATAAATAAAACAGTCTTCCAACTTTTGCCCCTGATTCCTGTTTTGTAAAAATAGAACTAGATAGTTCCCATCCCAAAAAGGAAGGTCATCGCCTGAAAGCGGAATTTTACCTCATCAGCTTTGTCGTAACTTCTTGAAATAGTGGCAACTATATCGGCGAAGTTACTCCGCGCATCTGAGGCAAACTTCTCATTCAGTCAATAACCCCCATTCTTGGATGGAAACTAGATAGTTCCGACAAAGTGGGTTCCATCAACACCCTGCAGTGCTTTACTCAAATTTTCAGGGGAAGTGATAAGAGCACGCTTGCCGTGGCTTTGCAAGAAATTCAAAACTGCTTCAATTTTAGGACGCATTGAACCCATGGCAAAATGACCATCATCAAGATATTTTTCAGTCATTTCAATATTGAGGGCACCAAGTGGTTTTTGATCCGGCTGATTGTAATTGACAAAAACCCTGTTAACGTCGGTAAGAATAATGAAAAGCTCGGCGCCAACCTGTTTCGCCAACAAAGAACTGGTAAGATCCTTGTCAATAACTGCTTCAACTCCCACATAACTGAAATCACCGGTTTTCTGATCGATCTGCTTGATTACCGGAATTCCACCACCACCAGCAGCTATGACTATGTGTCCCTGCATGGCGGCATCTTTGATGGTATGACGTTGAATAACCTTGAGGGGAGAAGGAGATGGTACTATGCGACGCCATCCTCTGCCGGAATCTTCTGTCATCTCCCAATTGTAATTTTCCTGAAGTTCCAGGGCTTCTTCATGGGAATAAAAAGGGCCGATGGGTTTACTGGGATTTTTAAAAGCCGGATCATGCTGATCCAGAATAACCTGAGTGATTTTGGTAACAACATGACGATGAATTCCTCGACGCCGTAATTCATTAATGATTGCCTGCTGCATTATATAACCGAGACTGCCTTCGGTCATGGCCACCAGTACATCAAGCGGTTGTTTGGGAATATCTTCCGGAGAATGTTCATTCTGCAGAAGTAGATTACCTACCTGCGGACCATTTCCATGAGTTATGACCAGATTATAATCTCTGTTAATAAGTTCCATTAATATGGATGCAATTTTTCTGGCAGCAATTTGATGTTCTTCATGAGTCGGCCTGTAGCCTTTTCTGATGAAAGCATGACCACCTAATGCGATAACAGCTGTAGGGTTTTTATTTTGCAACTTGTACCTCCAAAATATTCTTCTCAGCCTGAATCAACTTACTACCAAGTAGTTGTTCAGTTTGGAATAAAAAAATTATTTTCCTGCCTGAAGCTGACAAAGTCGGGGCAGGTTGGAACAAAAACTGAACAAATGCCGGTCACTCGAAAAGGCTGTTGAAAAAACAGTTTGACAATAAAAAGCATAAAATTCAGGATTTGAATGGTTAGTTCCAGTTAAACTGAATTATTGAAATGAACAGGAAAGTGATAAGAAAGAAGATGATATTCTTTGACAATAAAAGAAAACTGATTGTTTCCCCTTAATAAATGAAACAATAACTCAAATTTCGGCAATTTTAAAATTTTTTTTTAACTTTTTGAAAAAAGCTTATGGGAGGCAAATTTATTAAAAACTTCAAGGCTTTGCTCTGAAGATTCAGGGAGTTTTTTTGTTGGCAGGGTCAGAAGTAATACTGGTTTTGAACCAACTGTTGATTTCAGTGGCGATCTTTTTGCCGGCATTGATTGAAGTAACAGCCATTCTCGCCTTGTTGTCAACAGACTTCATTTTGAAACTCATCCCCCAGAAAACTTCTTGCGATTTAATTTCCACCAGAACTGCATAAAAATTGAGGACAAGGTTGCCGGAAAAGGTTGTAGCTGTATTTTCGACTCCACTCACCAGCAGGTATTCAGGTTTCCAGGGTTTATATCCTCTCTTTTCCAGCAATTTTTTATAATAATCGTCAAATAAGGTGAATTTTTCCAAAAAACTATCTTTCCATACTTCTTTGGCAGCAGCCTCCTGAAGTGAATTTGATTTTTGGCGAAAAACTTTTTTTGATGCCTGATAGAGTTGATGAAAAAAATTATTATATTTGGGGGAAACTGATTTCCAAGCCTGCCGATAAGATTTGGCTTTTACTCCAAGATGCTGTATCAAAGAATTTGTCAAAGCTTTATGAACAATCTGGTCATAATCAGAACCTTTGTATTGAGGTTGAACTACAAGCAAATCCGGCTTGGGGTCTAGTTTTCTTTTGACTGAAAAAACTGTAATGGTTCTGGTACATCCGACTATTGCAAATATTGAAATTAGAAAAAAAACCGGTTTTGTAACTTTCATGACTTACCGTAAATCAACCTTAGTGATAAGTTTTGCCCCTATTTGGTTTCAGAATTGGGAGTTCAGCGCCATCCGAAGCCGAATGAAAGCGGCAGGCAACCGGCTAATCGGGGAATGGAATTCAAAAGGTTTTACTCCGGCCGGTTTTGAGAATTTAAGGTTAATTCCTTTCGATTATTCTGTGTTTCAAGGTCCAGTCTTTCAGAAATCTGTTGAAAATTTTGATGATCTTTTGAATTGTCAACTCGCCATAAACTTCAGTTGCTTTTGCATATTTCAGATCACCGGTTTTCATTTTGGTTTCCATGATATCTTTAAAACTGGTTTGATATGTTTTTTCTATTCTGCGATCAAAAATCTTGATGGCATCCTCTTTATACTCTTTTTGGCCTTGTAAAATTGTAAAATCTATATCAATGGGAACCGGAGATTTGAAATAGTGCCCTTTTAGATTAAACCTGACTCCCTGATTGGTAAGGATTATTTCAACAAAGATCTTTTTCCAGTTTGATTTCATCAATTTTTCTTTCTCAAAATCCGGGAAAAGTGGTCTGATTTCGCCGGAAGGCATTATATCTGAGAATTCAAGAAAAAATGATTTTTCTTTTTCTGTATAAACCAGCCTTTGCAATAAAGTTGAAACACCGCTGGCGGCAAGAATATCTTCGGCAGGCTGGATTAATTTTGACAGAGGCAATTCTTTGATGGGAGTTCCGTCTATTTGAGATGGATTAATTTTGGTCATTAATTCATACCTCCATTTGCAGGGGAAGCTTGTTCCTGAGCAGGTTGCTGCAGACTGCGCAAGAAATCTTTGAGATATCGGGTTAACATGGCAATAACAGCTTCTACATCGAGTTTGGGATATTCATCACTGAAACGAGCATATTTGGGATCACCAGATTTCAATCTGATGTTCATGATATCAAGCACACTGATTGTTTGCTGCTTATCTTCACGGGGATCAATGATTATATCTATTTGATCTTCAGCGGTATCACCGGTAATCATTCTGACAAATTTTGAATCTATGTCCACATAGTCAACTTCTGAACCAAATCGTCCCGTGATCTTCATATTTACTTTGTCAGATTTCACCTGCAGATTAATTGATGCATATTTCCATCCGTCCATTCGATATTTTTTAACATCAATTTCAGGAATGGAAATTTCAATTGGAATTGTAGGTATATCAGACAGTTTTAGAAAACTTTTACTCTTTTTACCCAAAGCAATATGAATGGTAAAATCACTTTCAAGATTTTCGATTAAGGGTGCTCCCATAACTGCCAGTTCATGGATAGCTACCTTTGATTCCCTTGAACTGAATCCTCCTTCGACAGGTCCGGACAGCTTTTGCATTTATGCCTCCTCTAAAAAATGCCAACTGACCATTCAACTGGTAATATTGAGTTTTATGGTCATGGTGTAAAATTTGAGAATAAAATATGGTTATTCTCCAGAAAGGATCTGAAGTTGAAACATCTGAATTTACAGATCCGAGTGAACTTTTAGTTCCTATTTTAGAATAGGAATCTGCTAGCAATATGTACCAAAGATTCACTATCTTAACAAGAAACAATTTTTCGGATAAAAATCCTGTTCAGTTGATGGGTACAAACAAATTAAGATACCCAATGAACAGGATAAGATATAATATACAACTGTTCAATGATTTACAATAATACTGCCAAAAACAGTTTTTAATTTTTTAAACTGTAAATGTTTAATATTTAAAAATATGTGTTATTTTTAAGAAGAAAGTTTTAATCTGATTCTTGAATGGGATATTAATCACTACAGATTTTATTCACGGATCCAAACTATTTTATGGTAAAATTCAAGAATCTGAGATTTTACTTACAGATAAATGCACCAAATAATCTGAGATGAAAACTATATTTATCTCAGATACCAGTTTAAGAGGTTTTTATGAAAAATTTAATTTTCCCTGCTATTTTCTGTTTATCATTTTTCACAGCTTCAAGTTGCAACAAAAAACCCAAAGTCAAAAATGCCTATTTGCATAAAGAAGCAAAAAGAGTTCGAGTGATCAAGGAATATCCCAAACATTGTGAACCGGCAGGCAGTATTACCGGCCGTTCCACCTACAAAGCCAGCGGTAAGGTTGTTTGGCGTTACGCAATGAATGACCTGCGCAATAAAGCCGCCTCCAAAGGCATTTACACTGTTGTTCTGGACAATCACAAACATTCCACTGAAGGTTCCTATCTTACCATTTTGCTATATGGGAAATTGCTCAAATGTTCAGAGGACAATAAATCTGATTCCAAAAATGAAAGTTATAACTCCCCCGGCTCTGCTACTCCCCCCAGACCTAAAGGCAAAATGGCCCGTCCCAGAACCGATTCAGCAGACACAAATTACCAAAATGACAATCCCCAACCAACTGATGATAATTACGAATCTGAACCTGAAGATGAGGATGAGGATGAATTTGAAGAAGAAGAAAATGACAATCCTCCCCCCAATCCAGATCTCCCCAGATTCTGATTCTGATTGCAACTTGGACTTTTATTTCATTTCCCTTTGTTTTGGTTTCTTTTTTTAATAATAATATCTCAGAGCAAAAATTATTTGATAATTATTGGAATTATAGAAATCCGAGATTGAATTAACCGGAGTAGACTTAATTTTATTCTTGTATTTTTTTTCCAGATAAGTTTCCACTTCATTTACCGCCGGCACAACTAACCTGACCTCAGAAGCCAAAGCCCAATTGTTGTCAAAAGGAATTTCTATTCCAACTCCTCCAAAATATACTAATCCCTGATAATTTTCCGTGGCTTCACCTTTGCCGGCACCTGCAAGCAGATAAGTATTACCAATAGGGGTATAAGCCATATCCACAGATAGAGAAAAAGCATGACGGGGTTCCCGCACAATTTCTTCAGGTGATTGATTCAGATCAACGCCTTCTCCCTCTATTCTGGTTAAATTATAATCATATTCCAGATGAAATATTCTCAAGAATCTTAATCTTACCTGATACCCCATATTTATTCCTGCTCCGAAAGGACTGGCTGCATCAGGCATATTGCTTCTGACTCCGTGAAAAGCAAATGCAGCGGTAAACCATGATTTATTATCAGCCTGAACTGGCCGATTAAGCATTGTCAGGAAAGAAATAATTGTGAGGAAAAAAAATTTGTTCATATTTTTACTCTATCTAAATTTTTGTAATATATCTTACTAAATATCTACTATTGTAAATAGAGTAAAAATATTAGTAAATCAAGTCAGAATGGAAATTAAACTCGATAAACCCCTTGCTCAATTATTACGCCCTGATAATATTGACAATTTTATTGGACAAAAAAAATTGTTATCGCCGGGAAAGGCTCTTTATTCAATAATTAAAAGCCGAAATCCGGTATCCTGTATTTTCTGGGGACCCCCCGGATCAGGCAAAACAACCCTGGCTAGAATTATCTGCCAATCCTCAAGTTATAAAATCAGTGAACTCAGTGCTGTCAAAGCCAGGCTGACTGATATCCGCAAATTCATCAAAACAGCCAAAGCCTCCCTGGACAATTACGCTCTTTTTCTTGATGAAATCCACCGTTTCGATAAAAGACAGCAGGATGCTCTGCTGCCATCCATGGAAAGCGGAGATATTGTACTGATTGGAGCAACTACCGAGCCTCCGGGACTCAGTATTAATTCAGCTCTCAGATCAAGATTACGCATCTTTGAATTTGAACCCCTGAGTATATCTGACTGTATTATTGGTTTGAAAAGAGGAATTGCCTACCTCGAAAAAGAATTATCCCTTAAAATTGAACCGGAAACTGATACTCTGGAACAGATAGCCCGTTTGTCCGGGGGAGATCTGCGCAACTGTCTCAATCTTCTGGAAGATATTATCAGATTGGCCCAAGAGGAAAGCGGAACGATCAGGCTCAAAAAAGAACTTTTTGACGAACTGGCCCAAAATTTTACCGATTATGATAAAAACGGCAATTCCCATTACGATCATGCCAGTGCTTTTCAAAAAAGCCTGCGGGGGAGCGATGTTAACGGCTCTCTTTACTGGTTGGGAAAGATGCTGGTGGGAGGAGAAGATCCCCTGTTTATTGCTCGCAGACTTATTATCACTGCCTCCGAAGATGTTGGAATGGCGGACCCGCTGGCCTTGCTCATTTGTGAAGCAGCCTTGCGCAGCATCAGACATATTGGCCTTCCAGAGGCTGAAATTCCACTGGCCCAGGCAACCATCCATGTAGCCACAGCCCCCAAAAGTAATTCCACTGTTGCTTCTCTGGGGCAGGTCAAAAAAATGATCAAAGATGGTTACTCCTTTAAAGTACCTTTACATCTGAAAGACAGTCATTTCAGTGGTGCTGCCGCATCAGGAAGGGGGAAAAATTATATCTATCCTCATCAAGCCGGAAGCAAACGCATTTCTTATCTCCCTGAAAAACTTGAAAACAACACTTTTTATTCACCAAAATCCCCCTTGGAAAAAACCCGGCTGAAATCTTTGCAGAAATTTTTACAACAATGGCATACTACCCCTCGAAAACAAAATTTTAATGAAAATAAACAATTGTTGGCAGCAAAAAACCGGATCCTGCAATGGCTTGAGCAAAACAATTCAACAAATATTACCACAGCTGATATTGCCCAGGATTTGGATCTGGATAGAAAAACAGTTTTCAAAGTGCTTAAATTACTAGAACAAAATAAAAAAATCTCCATCCAGCACAAAGCTGATATCAAACTGCTCGTTGATAATAATGGGTAAAATTTTAGTAAAAATTCCCTCATTTCCTGAAAACTGGAAAGTGATCCATCGAAAAAACGACTGATGGAACATCAGAATTTATCTGCAATTTCTGTAAGATCAACCCCTTTTAATTGCGTACGAATAATTCTGGTTATTTCCCGGTTGATTTCGGAAAAAACACATTGTTCGGGGGCACAGAGGGGTTTTCCCAACAAACAAAATTGAACCGGCAATTCTCCTTCGCTCATGACAAGCAGATCAAGCAGCATGATTTCCTCGGGTTCTTTCAACAGAGTAAATCCACCGTGGGCTCCTCTGGTTGATTTGAGCAATCCTTTTTTTACCAGCATCTGCAAAACTTTGGCCAGATAGGTGGGAGAAACCTGCAACCTTGCAGAGATTTCTCTGGAAGCTACAGGTTTTCCCTGTTTTGAGGCAATATACCCTAGAGCATGGATTATCAGAGTTGTTCTTTCAGAAAAATTAAGCAGTTTATCCATCAATTTGCCTTTTATTCATTCATCATGGCAGTTACATCTTGAGCTGCTTCACCAATTGGTTTGATTGCAAACTTTTCCACCAATACTTTGGCAACTCCAGGTGAAAGAAAAGCAGGAAGAGTTGGCCCTAATCTGATGCCTTTGACCCCGAGGTGCAACAGTGCAAGCAGTACAAGCACGGCCTTTTGCTCATACCAGGCAATATCGTAACTTATGGGAAGATCATTTATATCATCGAGACCAAAAGCATCCTTAAGCTGGAGGGCAATATAGGCCAGAGAATAACTGTCATTGCATTGACCGGCATCAAGAACACGTGGTATTCCACCTATATCACCAAGATCAAGTTTGTTATAGCGATATTTTGCACAACCCGCTGTCAGAATAACCGTATCTTCAGGCAATTTTTCAGCTACTTCGGTATAATAGGATCTGTCCTTGAAACGACCATCGCAACCGGCCATAACTACAAATTTGCTGATAGCACCTTCTTTGACGGCGGCAATAACTTTGTCAGCTAATTCCATCACTTGATTGCGGGCAAATCCTCCCCAAATTATACCTTCTTCAATTTTGGACGGGGGATCAGTATTTTTGGCCATTTCGATAATTTCAGAAAAATCTTTTTGGGAGCCGGATTTACGATCAGCAATATGTTTGATGCCGTCAAAACCAACATTCCCTGTGGTAAAAAGACGATCGGTATAACTCTTTGCGGGAGGCACCAGACAATTGGTAGTCATAAGAATGGGACCATTGAAATTTTCAAATTCAGTTTTCTGTTGCCACCAGGAACCACCGTAATTGCCGTAAAAATGATCATATTTTTTGAAAAAAGGATAGGAGTTGGCAGGAAGCATTTCACCATGAGTGTAAATATCAACACCAGCATCTTTACTTTGTTCCAGCAGTTCTTCCAAATCTTTCAAA
Source organism: Polyangia bacterium (assembly GCA_041686345.1). Classification (GTDB taxonomy): domain Bacteria; phylum Myxococcota_A; class Polyangia; order HGW-17; family HGW-17; genus JAQICJ01. Next base: position 8,647 of record JAWLEA010000009.1, read on the forward strand.
TCGTGACCGGAAATGAGAATACCGGGACGGTTGCCGGTGTCAATCTTGACCTGGGTCATTTCGGGATGACCATAAGTTCCGGTGTTGGCCTTATCAAGAAGAGCCATGACCTCTACTCCCACTTTGCCCGCTTCCATTACCAGATTCAATAATTCGGGAACTTCTTCTTCAACAGCTACGGCCTTGAGGGATTTGTGCAGGAAATTAAAAATTTCATTATCTTTTTGACCCAGAACCAGAGCATGATCACCATAAGCAGCAATTCCCTTGAGTCCAAACAATAACAGTTCTTTCAAACTGATGAGATCTTCATCTCCCTTTTGCAAGTGAAGATTAAAAGCTTTTTCCACAGCTGCCTGCAGAATTTCTGAATCATTTTTTGGTGACCAGGTTGCTTCAAAAGGTGCGTTTTCAAGCTCGGCTTTGATTTGATCCCGCAACTTCAAACCTGTTTTGATATTTTCAATGAAAAAATCATCACTGAAATTAACATTGGTAATTGTAGAAAAGAGAGCTTTGGTGATAAATTCATCAATTTCTGATCTGGATTTCTGATCTTGCTCACCGCTTGTGAATCGATAAGCGATTCCTCTCAGAACTCCAAGCAGTACATCCTGAAGATTGGCAGTGGAATTAGGTTTGCCACAAACTCCCTTATTGAAAGTACATCCTTGATTATTCATTGTTTCCTGACATTGATTACAAAACATTTTTGGATCCATATTTACTCCTTGTTTGAGTTTTAATTTTCCACTGCGATTATTATGCAGAGAAAATCGGTTATAATTTTTTACCTTCAGTTGAAATTATTGTTACTTGAAAGGGAATTACTTCCCGAGCTCTGATTATTGCTTCTTTGACAATTTGTACCATTCCCCTGCAACAGGGAACTTCCATAATCACCACTTTGATGGAATTGAGCTTGTTATTCCTGATTATGGCTGCCAGTTTTTCAAGATAAGGTTCGACCTTATCAAGCTTGGGACAACCAATTGCCACCGTATTTCCCTCAATAAATTCGTTGTGAGTATCACCATAGGCGAAAGCAACACAATCCGCAATGATAACCAGATCGCTGTTCTTCAAATATGGTGCCCAGGGAGAAAGCAGACTCAATTGAACCGGCCAGTGACCCAACTTGGAAGAAAGATCACCCTGTTTGGAATCAGGCTTGTTAGTTCCGTCATTATCATCAGCTAGCGATCGCATTTCAGCACCAGGACATCCACAGGCCAAAATTTTCTCAATATCGATTTTTTCTTCATCTGCTTTTTCTTTCAATTCAATTCCCTCAGTTTTGAGAGTTGCTCTGGCAATTTTTACCAGATCATCTGCCTGATGATTTTCCAGATGTTGCAGATGAGCTTTTATGATATTTCCTCCGGCGGGAATAATTTTTTCCAGCATGACTTTTTTTTCATCATAGGGCTCGGTTTCTTTTTTAGTGACAACCATTGCACCACGGGGACAATGACCGACACAAGCTCCAAGACCATCACAAAAAATATCTGAAAGCAGCCTGGCTTTACCATCTATCAATTGCAAGGCACCTTCTGCACATTCAGGGATACAAAGACCGCAACCGTCACAAAGATCTTCATCAATTTCGATAATATCTCTCAATATTTTTTGGTTGTTTTCGATTTTTTCAGTCATAACTAAAACTCCTTTTATGATTTCGGACTCTGTTATCCTATTTAAACTAAATTTCTCAGAATAGCAACCCCTTTTTAAATTTTTATTGTTTAGTTAGTTTCCATCCCAAAAAGGAAGGTCATCACCTGAACGCGGAATTTTACCTCATCTGCTTTGTCGTAACTGCTTGAAATAGTGTCAACTATGTCGGCGCAGTTACTCCGCGCATCTGAGGCAAACTTCTCATTCAGTCAATAACCCCCATTCTGGGATGGGAACTAGTTAGTTCCAGTTTAGTTCTACTTGTTTTTTTGCACAATACCTGCGGGCAAATTCGCGGGCAAAATCTTTGGTGGAGGGCAATTCCTCCAGATAATCCTGTAAATATTTTACTTTGATATTATCAAGACCACAGGGAACAATAAATTGAAAACCCCGGAAATCAGGACGGATATTCAAGGCAAAACCATGGCGGGAAATGCCATCTTTAATCTGGATTCCCACAGAAGCCAGTTTTCCTTCCTCAGTCCACAACCCAGGATTAAGCTCATCATAAAAAGTTACAACTCCCAAAGCAGCCATCATATCCTGAAGTACATCAAAAATTTCCATAACATGCTGTTTAACTTTGCGCCCAGTTTTTACTATTGGATATCCCACCAGTTGTCCGGGACCGTGAAAAGTTACATCACCCCCGCGACCAATTTTAAAAAGATCAATACCCCGAGCCTTGTATTCATCCAGAGATAATAATAAATTCTGTTCATTGGCACTTCTGCCCAGAGTGATAACAGGATTGTGTTCCAACAATAAAAGTTCAGCTTCCCCACCCTGCTTTACCCTCTGAACTGCCTCCTCCATCATGACCAATGACCGGGCATAATCAACAGTACCTGAAAATGACGCTTTCATTGAACAAAATACTCCCTTTGCTTATGGGGTGCTTTTAAGTTTCAAATTACTTGAAGTTGAATAATAGAGCAAAAACAGAGGAATTTTGTTTACCGCTGGTTTGTAAACAGCTTTTCTTTTGAAAATAAAACCACTACCTGGATAAAGTTGATGTTTTTTCCTGCCAACTTTCAGATTACCTGCCGCCTGCAAGGTAAAACCAGCCACCCAGGAACGATATCCGGTTTTAAACTCCAGCTTTTTTCCTTTTTCCAGTTTTATCACTCCCAAAATTCCCTTTTTTCCAAGGTTTATTACCTTTTTTTGAAAATTATTTTTCTTTTTTAAAAGAGAAAAATTGATATCTCCATGTTGGACCAGTTTTTTCAAACCGGATTTTGAACCGCTTTTCTTTTTGTCCGAGCTTTTGTTTTTGGTAACAAGAAAACTTTTCAGTAATTTGCCTTTCAACCCGGGAGAATGAAAAAGTGCTATTACCAGTGATTTACTACGGGAATCATTTTTCAAAAGATGTACAGTTCTTTTTTTCACTGAATAAAAAGTCCCGGCAGAAATGGCCAAAAAGTTGTTTTTACTGATTCCTGAAGGATTTTTCCACTCTAAACTGCCATTTCCTTCCAGAACAACTCCCATAATCAATTTTTTTTTGAATAAAAATCTGATTTTTTTGCCTTTTTTGATGCGCAACAGATTAACTGAAACCTTGTCCTTACCCGTGTTCTTACGATTAATCAAAGAACGATAACCAGCTGCATTATTTTTCAGGGTAGTTATGGGAAGATGGGAACTGCGTACTGTCTGCTGGGGTAATTTCTTGGAAAAATTCATTTTCAACAGAAAAGTGGTGCTTTTTTTAGGCCAGGTGTGTTTTGATATTTCATGTTTAAGGCATTTTATCATTGGGGCTGATTTAACGCTGGTCTTGGCTATGCTCATGGCAATAACCTCACCTTTGCTTCCGGTGCGGACAGAAAATTGGATTTTACCTCCCGCTTTACGATTGACAGCCCTGGCCATCTGGTGACAGTGAACAACTTTGCTGCCAATATTATTGTTGCCGGCAGTTAAAATAAAAACCAAATTTATGAGTAATGGAATCATGTGCGTATATCCTGTGGAAATATCTCCAAATAAAAAAACAAAAACACAAAAACTATACTGAGTATACTAGTACAACTCTTGGGTTTATGACAAACCAGAATACAAGATTATTCATTTTTTCCCTGATTTAAATTATTTTTGTTGGATAATTTGGAGGCGACAATCGGATTCGAACCGATGATGGAGATTTTGCAGACCTCTGCCTTAGACCACTTGGCTATGTCGCCATTACGGATAACTTCTTCCCCAGACGAAAACACCACTTCTGGGATGGGAACTAGTTAGTTAGAATAGAAAGAAACTTTTGTCAATAAAATTTTTTTCCTTTTTGGTTTTTTTATTTCCTTTTTTGATTCACGGATCATTTTTATACCGACCTTAATTATTACCAAAATAAATCAATTTTTTTCTGGAAGATTTCTCTGAATTCAATATAAAGATATGGTATCAAAACAAAAAGTCCGGTTCTGATTAGTTCTGTCTGAAATTACGTTTTTTGTTTTAAGATATTTTAGAAAAGGAGAAGAATATGCGCATTGTTATTTCCTGTTTATCGCTGTTTGCAATTCTGGCTGTAGGCTGCAACAACAAAAAAGAGGAGACCACTCCCGAAAAAAATCAACCAGAATCTCCAGAAACCAACTCTGAAGAAAAAGAAGAAGAAAAACCAAAAATTGTACCTGTGGAATATGAACAAAGTGTTCAGCAAATTTGGAATCAAGGAATCAGTGCAGTTACCAACTGTGTAAAGAAACAAGTGGCCAAAACCCAGCAAAAAGGGCTTTCAGGATATATAATTGTCGAAGGCACCATAGGCGAAGACAAAAATCCTAAAAATCTCAAAATAGTTGATAAAAGTCTCAAAGTTGACAATATTGAAAAATGCATAGTCGAATATCTCAAGGATCTGGAATTCCCCACCTGGGGTTATCCAGTCAAATATCAACACAACTATTCTATCAACATTCTTTACTAGTACCTGCAAGATTAAACACTTCCCACAAACCGTATCTCCATCTGAAAATTGAATTTTCTCTGACTAAATTCTTTTATCCTGATTTAAATCCTGTTAAAATATAACCGTTAAAGCGGAAATTTTATAATTCTACTTTTATGGAGATTTAACAATCATGAAAATTCTTTTCTTTTTTATTTTACTTTCAATCCTTTCCTGTTCTTCAGAAAAGGAAAAAACAACCACTCCCGAAACTGCAAACCAAAATGTTGAGAAAAAGAACAACAAAAAAACCAAAAAAATCAATGAAGAAAAAAGAAAATTATCCGAGATGACTATCGAAGGAGATCTTGGAACTATCGATAAAAAAGCGGTACAAGCTAAATTTAACGAAAGCAGCAAAGTCATTAAAAATTGCATTTATAAAGGAATTGGTCAAAATTCCTTCGTTGGCGGCAATTTGAATTTTATTTTCAGAATAGATCTCAACGGTAAAGTTAAAAAATTATCACTCAGTTCAACTGTAGGTAACCGTAAAATAGAAAAATGTATTTACAACTTCGCCAAATCAATCCAATTTGTAAAACCAAAAGGTGGAGAGGCCAAAGTAAGTTTTCCATACGGTTTCATGGCTTCCATGGAAATAAAAAAGAGATGGGGAATGGAAAAAGTCAAACCAGCCTTTCGTAAAATAAAAACCTCCCTTCTCAAATGTTCAGACGGTACATCTCAGGCTCCTTCCAACTACCAGATAGTTTTTTATCTGCTTCCAGATGCCGAGCTTGGTCCTCTGGGAATATCCACCGGGGAAGAACTGGTATCCGATAAATTTTACAAATGTGTCAAAACAAACCTCAAAAAAGCAAAATTTCCCGATCCTCTGGGAACCGTTGCCAAAGTAACCCTTGATGTATCCCCCTGACCTGAATATTCAATCTGTTTTACTTGTTTCAATTCCCAAGTTCCACGCCTGTCAACCCACTTCTGTTCAATCGATCGGTCCTCCTCCGATTACAGCCGACCCCTGATAAACTACTGCTGCCTGCCCTGGAGTAATTGACATCTGCGGTTTTTCAAAAACAATTTTTACTTGGTTGGAAGCAAGGGGATAAAGTTTGGCGGGTTGAGCCCCATGGCGATATCTGATTTTAACTTCAACTTGCAAGGGTTCTTGTGACTCCCGGCTACTCCAGAAAAAATTGGATGAAACCAGTTCCCTGGCCTTGAGATCTTGTTTGGAACCCACCACCAATTCATTGGTTTCGGGACTTATTTTCAAAACATACAAAGGCTCGGAAGCAGCAATTCCGATTCCCCTTCTCTGACCTATAGTATAATTAAAAATACCTTGATGCTCTCCCAGAACTTTGCCCTGCAAATCAATAATCTTACCATTCATTTGCTTGTTTTTAAAAAGAATATCATAACCCCCGTTGATAAAATTCTGACTTTCGGCTTTTTGCGCAACCCCGAGTTTGAATTTGGCAGCTAATCCTTTTACCTGGGTTTTCAAATATGCTCCCAGTGGGAAAATAGTTCTGGCCAATTGCTGTTGATTAAGACGGTATAAAAAATATGATTGATCTTTGGAGGGATCTTTGCCCTTATGCAAGCTGTATCTGCCGGTTTTTTCATTGAATTTTTTTCTGACATAATGACCGGTAGCAAAATAAGTAAAATTATCCAATTCTTTTTCAACTTCTTCCCACAAAAAGCCAAATTTCATGAGAGGATTACAAAGTACACAAGGATTTGGTGTTCTTCCGGAAAGATATTCTCTTCTGAAATAATCAAGAATGTGTTTTTTAAAGTGTCTGGAAACATCGATGACTTTGAAATCGATCCCTGCCCGGGCAGCTGTTGTAGCTGCTCCTTCTATTTCAACAGCTGAAGAAGGTCCAAAACAAGCTTTACGTTGAACTCCGCCAAAAGTATCCTTGCCGTCCCAGGTTTTCATAAACACACCGACTACTTTAAATCCTTTATCTTTCAACAATTTTGCAACTACCGAAGAATCAACTCCACCACTGAAACCAACCACCACTGTTTTATCAATCATTATCAATCCTCCCGGAACAATAAGAACAGGATTTGGGCACCTTGATCTTTTTGCTGGTACCGGAAAAAAAATCATGAAATACCAAATGTCCCACATAGGAACTTGGCTTACCGGTGAGAATCTTAACTGCTTCAACAGCTTGCATGGATCCTGTTATACCGGCAACTGCTCCCAAAATACCGAGAGGCTCCTGCTTTTCCGGCAATTCCCCAGGTTCGGAAAAAATACATCTGAGACAACTGCTACCGGGAAAATGGGTAAACAGTTGCCCCTGATAACCCTCAACTCCTGCATGAATAAAAGGTGTTCCCCTTTCGAGGCAACCATCGTTGATTACCATTCTGGTTGAAAAAGAATCAACACAATCGATCACCAGATCATAATCGGCAAAAAACTCCCCAGCATTATTTATATTGAGCTTTGTTTCGAACAATTCTACCTGAATATCGCTGTGCAGAGCCTTGAGTTTATCCCGAGCCGAACGGGTTTTCAACTTACCCTGATCAGACTCTCGATGCAAAATCTGCCTGTTCAAATTTGACAAATCCACCTGATCATAATCACAAATCCCGATTTTGCCTATACCGGCCGCTGCCAGATAAAAAAGCAAGGGAGAACCAAGTCCTCCTGCTCCAACTACAAAAACAGAAGACTCCAGCAAAGAAAGTTGATCTGTTTCGCTGAATCCGGAAATGAGCAGATTTCGCTGAAAACGCTGTTGTTGTTTTAGGGTAAGTTTGGTCATTTGAAATAAATTTTTACACCACCAAATCTTTTCTTACAAGGAAAAAGTAAATATTTGCCGATTTGCCTATCTGGTTTTATGTATTATCCTGATCCGGCCAGTTCAGATTGTCATGATCAAATTGAACCCTCTGATAATATCTGAAAAAAATGAATTTATCTGTTTTGGAAGAGGAAGGAAATAATTTACAGGTTTATATTATCTTCTGCAAATTTACGTCCCAATTCGAAAGCTTTGAGGTTGGTGTTAACAATCTTTTCTCCTTTGTTGCCGAAAACCACTTTGATTCCCTCAATCAGTTTCTCCTCGGGAACTCCCAGAAAGGAAGAAGCCGCCCCAAGCATGACAATATTAGTGCATCTGATGGTTCCTGCTTCCTTGGCAAAATCAACTGCAGGCAGAGCAACATGTCTGGGCAATTTTTTTATTTCTTTGTCAAGTTCTTCCTGTTCAGGGTAATTGGTAATATTAACAAATGGTTCTGTATTGGTAACCAGATAACCGTCTTCAGCCAAATAAGGGAGATACCTGAGAGATTCCATCGGTTCCACTGAAAGGATCAAATCAGCGGTTCCGGCAGGTACCAGATCAGAATAGATTTCTTTATCTGAAATTCTGAGATGAGACTGAACATCTCCGCCTCGCTGACTCATGCCGTGAACCTCCGCCTGCTTGAGAAAGAGACCTTCTTCAACTGCAACATACCCAATAATGGTAGCAATGGAAAGAATTCCCTGACCACCTACTCCGGCAAGAATAATATCTTTTTTCATCTTTATCTCCTTTAATTATTTGTTTTTGCTTCTTTTGGCTCTTTTCTTTTTGGAAAGAGTTACAACACATTCTCTGGTGGGAATAATTACAGAAATACCGTCATACTCAATTTCTTCCTTAATCATTTTGACAAAGGCATCATGATTTTTAGGAAGGGGATTGATGGTACTGAGATGTTCTTTCTTTACTCCCAGTCCTTTGCAAAGAGCATCCAGACGGCCATAAGCATGTGATTCTTGCCCTCCCGTCATGGCTGTGGTGGAATTATCAAGGATAAAAATTACCATATTGGTGTTTTCAATGGAAGAATCCAGCAAACCGGTTATTCCGGAATGGGTAAAGGTGGAATCGCCTATAACAGCTACCGAAGGAAATAAACCGGCATCTGCAGCACCTTTGGCCATGGTAATGGAAGCTCCCATATCAACACAACTGTTTATTGATTCATAAGGAGGCTGTGCAGAAAGAGTATAACAACCGATATCGGAAAATACATGACCATCACCATAAACATCCTTGACAGCTGCATTAATTGCTTCGAAAGAATTAATATGGGGACATCCCGGACAAAATGCAGGAGGACGACCTTTTACCATTTCAGGTACATCATTACCGGCTTTGCTTTCCATACCAAGTGCAATCCTTACCGAATGGGGCGTCAACTCACCGTCATAGGGCAAAGTTTCATCCATTCTTCCCTTGATTCTTTTGCTGTCGGGATCCAGAAAACCGCGAACCATTTCTTCGAGCAACGGCTGTCCTTCTTCAACAAAAAGCAGTTGGTCACATTCATCGTAAATATTTTTGATTTTATCCCGGGGAGCCGGATATTGACAAACTTTAAGCACCGGATACTTGGGAATATTATTGAAATTTTCCATTACATAATTGAATCCGAGACCACAGGCGATAATTCCCAGACTTTTATCGTCGCCATCGTAATATTTGTTGAAAGAAGAACCAGCTGCTTCTTCTTTGAAAATTTTTTGTCTGTCTATCAACTTACGATAGCGTTTTCTTGAAATGGAAGGAAGCAGAACATATTGACGTCCGTCTTCAGGCAATTTGATTTCGTTCTGTTTTTTCATTTTCCTGCGCACAACACCGGATCTGGAATGTGCCAGTCTGGTTGTAATTCTGAGGAGAACAGGAATCTTGAATTTTTCTGAAATTTCAAAACCATAAAAGCACATATCATATGCTTCCTGCTGATTTGAAGGTTCAAGAACAGGAATCATGGCAAATTTTCCATAAAATCTGCTGTCCTGTTCATTTTGAGAACTGTGCATGCTGGGATCATCGGCAACAACAACCAGCATTCCTCCGTTTGCTCCGGTTATTCCGGAATTAACAAAAGCATCGGCTGCAACATTAAGCCCCACATGTTTCATTGCCGCCAATGATCTTTTTCCGGCGTAAGACATTCCAATAGCTTCTTCTACAGCAGTTTTTTCATTAGCTGACCACTTGCGATGGATCTTACGTTCGGCAGCTTCTTTGGAATGTTGGACAAACTCCATAATTTCTGTAGACGGGGTACCCGGATAGGCGTAAAATCCAGATGCTCCAGCATCTATAGCACCCTGAGCAATCGCTTCGTCACCTAAAAGTAATAGTTTTTTGCTCAATTTGACCTCCCATTTCCTGAATTAATCTTCAGGCAGACCTTTCCACTAATTTGACAGCGGAATTACTAAAATAAAAATTCCTTAACCTGAACTTTTATGAAGTTGACAACAAAGAAAATAAAAATCCAAACAATAATTGGTAGATAATTTCATGATCTTTGTTATATAGTTCCCATCCCAGAATGGGGGTTATTAACTGAATGAGAAGTTTGTCTCAGATGCGCGGAATAACTTCGAAGACATAGTTGCCACTATATCAAGAAGTTATGACAAAGTTGATGAGATAAAATTCCGCGTTCAGGTGATGACCTTCCTTTTTGGAATGGGAACTATATAGTTCCCATCTCATTCTGGGATTTTTTTAACAGTTTTGAGTTCTGTTTTCAAGGAGGTAATTATGGCTTTACTCAGTTTACAGGATATTTCTCTTACTTTCGGAGGAGTACCCTTACTGGAAAAAGCCAACCTGCAAATTGAACCCGGGGACAAAGTTTGCCTGATTGGTAGAAATGGAACTGGCAAAACCACCCTTTTCAAAATAATTTCAGGCGAAATAAAACCAGACACGGGCAACATTATTCCTCAGAGTGGCCTGAAAATAGGTAGACTGCCCCAACAAATACCCTCCTCTGCACCAAAAACAGTGTTTGAAACTGTAGCTGAAGGTACAGATATCGGTAATTATTTGATTGAATACAAGCAATTTCTGGCAGGACAGTCTCTTTCAGGCGATCTGGATCATCAATCCCTGCACCGAGAAATTGAGAAAAATAACGGCTGGGAAATACTCAACAATATCGAAAAAATCATATCCAGAATGAAACTCGAACCAGAGGCATCTGTATCCACCCTTTCCGGTGGAGTAAAACGTCGGGTTTTTCTTGCCCGAGCTTTGGCGGGCTCGCCTCAGTTGCTTCTCCTCGATGAACCTACCAACCACTTGGATATAAAAACAATAAAATGGCTGGAGGAATTTTTACAAAAGTTGAATAAAACCATCTTTTTCATCAGCCATGATCGCAAATTCCTTGATAATCTGGCCCATCGAATAGTTGAACTCGATCGAGGTCGATTGATTGACTGGAATTGCAATTATCAAAATTATTTGAAAAGAAAGGAAGAAACTGAAGAGGCTGAAGCCAGACAAATACATAATTTTGAGAAAAAACTCAAACAGGAAGAAGAATGGATCCGTCAGGGAATCAAAGCTAGAAGACGACGTAACATGGGTCGGGTACGCAACCTTCAGCAAATGAGAGAAAAGAAAAGAAAAAGACGCAACAAAACAGGAAAATCAGATATTATAATGGAATCGGCTCAGAGATCGGGCAATGTAGTCATCAAAGCCAAAAATATTTCTTTTTCCAGGGGAAGCAACCAGATTATCAAAAATTTTTCTGTGAAAATAACCAGAGAAGACCGTATTGGTCTTATCGGCCCCAATGGATGTGGCAAATCCACCCTGCTTCAACTTCTGCTTAAAAAACTTGACCCTGATCAAGGCTCGGTGAAACTGGGAACCAATGTTGAAATCAACTATTTCGATCAACTTCGGGAAAAACTGGATGAGGAAAAAAGCGTCAAATTCAATGTTGGTCAGGAAAAAGATTTCATCATCATCAATGGTAAAAAAAAACATATCTTTGGTTATCTAAAACAATTTCTTTTCAGTCCCGAAAGGGCAAACTCACCTGTGTCCCACCTGAGCGGAGGAGAAAAAAACAGACTGCTCCTTGCCAAACTCTTTACCAGACCTTCAAACCTGCTTGTCCTTGATGAACCTACCAATGATCTGGATCTGGAAACACTGGAACTTCTTGAAGACAGAATTTCCCAATATCAGGGAACAATCCTGCTAGTCAGCCATGATCGACAATTTCTCAATAATGTAGTTACCAGCACTCTTGTGTTTGAGGGAGAAGGGCAAATCACCGAATATATAGGAGGATACGACGATTATCTTTCCCAGGCGGCAAACTCGGAAAAATCCCAAACTTCCGAGTCAGAGAACAATAAAACTGACAAAAAAGCTGTAGCCCGCAAAATTGCCGCCAAGAAGAAACGCAGGCAACGCAAACTAACCTTCAGGGAGAAGGAAGAATTTGCCAAACTACCCTCGATAATAGAAAAACTGGAAAAAGAAGAGAAGGAGTTGGAAAAAGAATTGAGTGATCCAGCCCTGTACAGGGATCATCCCGAAAAAATAAGTGAATTGAACAAAAAATTGATTGAAACGGTAGAAAAATTGGAAATAAGTTATGAACGCTGGAGCGAGTTGGAAGAAATAAATTCCTGAAAAGCTTCAACCTCCCTCCCTTTGTTTTAAAATATCAACTGAACTTATCCCATTTTGAATAAATATTAGTTTCCATCCCAGAAAAAAAGCTCTCAGAGAACCTTTTTGAAAAGCTTCAGTATTCCCTGGTCCCAGGCAACTGTATGAGTGAGACCCATGGCTTGATCCGAATAGTTTTTATTTTCCATATACCATTGATATGATCTGATCAAAGCGCTGGAATTGGAATGTTCCGGTTCCCATCCAAGTTTATTTCTTATTTTTTCGACACTGACAAAAGAATCACGGTGGGCCGTTCCATAAACCCATTCATACAATGGAGACAAATTGAACTTTTCGAATAATTTGAGAGCTCCAATCACAGGTTTGGCAGGCAAAGGAAGAGGTTTGGAACCTGAACCGGCATATTTGCACAAAGCTGAAATATCTTCTCTGACAATACCAAATTCAATTGCCCCGACATTGTAGGTGTCATTAAAAATATCATCATCTTTTTCCAGAAGCATCAATTCGAAAGCTTTTACCAAATCGAGAACATCCAGAAGCTGGTAGCGATTATTTCCTTTCCCTATAAGTGGAATACGATGACCTCCGTTGATCCAGTCAAACAAGATTTGAAAAACACCAAGACGATAGGGGCCAATAAAGGTTTTTGGTCGAATAATTCCGATTTTCATACCTTGCCTGCGAAATTGTTCACAAATCTTCTCTGCAAGAATTTTAGATTCCCCATAATCTCCAACTCCCACCAGAGGAAAATATTCAAGAAGGGGATGAACTCGCGGAACCCCGTAAACTGCGGTGGAAGAAACGAAAATTATTCTATTTAATCCGGTTTTTCGACATCTTTCCAACAAAGTTCGAGTTCCAAATACATTGGTGGAATAAATTTCATCAACTTCCCAAAGAGGCAGAGCTGCTGCTGCATGAATTACTGCATCAACATCTTGTAAAGCCAGATCAACATCTCTTTTTTTGCGAACATCCCCTCGAATAAACTTGATCCTTTCAGGTGGATATTCGTGTTTTCTGTATTCGTCAATATCGAGTAAAACCAGTTCATGCCCCTGGGTATGGAAATATCTGCTGAGATGAAGCCCCAAAAAACCTGCTCCGCCGGTGATGAGAATTTTCATATTTTTCCTTTCTGTTAGAAACTATTTAATTTAGTTTAATTTAATTTAAATTAAAGCGATCTCTGACATCTTGGGGTGTTGCCACTTCCTTGCCAAAGTTTTCCACCATCTCTTTAATTCTGACTACCATTTGAGCATTGGAGACTGCCCGTTCACCTTTTTTATAATAAATATTATCTTCAAAACCAACTCTGGCATGACCACCGGCAAGGGCTGAAACCGGTGGAATAAGCACACTTGCTTTACCACCAATTCCAATCCCTGTCCATTCCAGATCTGCCTTAGGCAATAGTGATTTCATCATGATCAGTGATTCCAGACTGGCGGGGAGAGCCCCGGGTACTCCAAGCACAAAGGTATAATGATAAGGAGGATCCACCAGGCCTTCTTTGACAAGCAGGTTGGCATTAACCACGTGGCTGGTATCAAAACATTCGAAAGTTGGTTTTACTCCCAGTTTTTTCATGATCCTGGCAAAATTACGCATGGAAGGCAGGGAATTAGGCAGTATTTCATCCACAAAATTGACTGACCCGCAATCAAGAGAAGCCATCTGGGGTTTAAGTTCCACCGGAGCCAACCTTTCCTGATCACTCATTCCAATTGCTCCTCCAGTTGTAAATTCTACCACGATATCTGTTTCTTTTCTTATGGCTTCGTAACATTCTTCAAATCGGGCTACGCTGGAATCGGGATTACCTTGATCATCCCTGACATGCAGGTGCAAAATACAAGCTCCCGCCTGACGACATGCTTTGGCAGCCTGAGCCATTTCCTGAGGAGTTATGGGAAGATTGGGCTGTTGTTCCCTGGTAGTTTCGGCTCCACTGATAGCTGCAGTAATCATGACATTTTTCATTTGCTTCTCCTTTGGCTCCAACTCAGAAAAAACTGAATGGAATATAGTTGCAGATTCAAATCAAAATCAAGAACAGTAAAATAACCCCCATTCTGGGATGGGAACTAACTATATAGGCAGTATGGTTAAAAAAAAAGTTCTTTTTGGTAAATTCAGGAATCAATACCCAGATCTTTGATGAGACGATGTAGATAAGAACGTCTGATCCCGATAATTCTGGCTGCCTTGGACTTGTTGTTATCCACTTTCTTGAGTATATTCTGGATATATTTCTTTTTGAAAGAATCAACCGCCTCTTTGTAGGGAAGCTCCATTTCTTTTTCCAAAGTTGGCATAGATTGTTCTAATTGTGATTTGGATGAAGTAACTTCTTCTTCATCAGTCAATTCAGTTGAAAATTGAGTTTGAGGCAGGAGAATTTCCCTGTCAAGCACCTTGCCGTCAGCAAGAGCAACCGCTCTTTCTACTACGTTACTCAATTCCCTCACATTACCGGGCCAGCGATATACCTCCATTCTGCGCAGAGAATCCCTGGAAAACCCTTCGATAGTTTTACCCAAGCGACGGGAGTGAATCTGGAGAAAATGCCTGGCCAATAATTGTATATCACCCTTGCGATCACGTAAAGGTGGTAAATTGATGGGAAGAACATTAATTCGATAAAAAAGATCTTCTCTGAATTTACCGGCTTTGACCATTTCAGTGAGATCGCGGTTGGTAGCTGTGATCAATCTTACTTTAACCTTGATTGACTTTTCAGCACCCAAAGGGGTTATTTCACCTTCTTGAATCGCTCTGAGTATTTTGGGCTGTAATGAGAGGGGAAGCTCTCCAATCTCATCCAGAAAAAGAGTGGAATTGTTGGCCAATTCAAATTGACCGATTTTTCTTCTGACAGCTCCGGAAAAAGCGCCTTTCACATGTCCGAACAATTCTGACTCCAGCAAATTTTCCGGGATGGCGGCACAATTAACTGTAACCAGGGTTCTATCCTTGCAGGGGGATAACTTGTGAATTGAGCGGGCAACCAATTCTTTACCGGTGCCACTTTCTCCAAGAATCATGACATTGGTTTCTGTTTTAGCTATCTTTTGGATGAGGGATTTAACCTGCATGATAGATTCACTCTCGCCTACCAGATCACCGAATTTAGCTACATTGGCCAAAGTCTTTTTGAGATAGATATTTTCTACTTCCAGCCTTGATTTTAATTTTTCTATCTCTTCTTTGCGCTTAGTCAGGGATTCGTTTAATTGCAAAATTGTAGTATAGGCCAGTGAATTTTTAACAGCCAGAGTTGCTTGTTTGCCGATGCTTTCCAGAAAATCGCTGTCATCTCTGGTGTAAGGCAATCCGTTTTCTTTGGGACCAAAAACAAGAAAACCGACGAGATCATGTTGAAAAAAAAGAAGAACCAGACAATAAGCCTCCAAATCCGCAAAAAGTTTAGGAGCTTCAGTCTCAGGGGGCAAATCTTTGTGCAGAACAATGGTTCCGTTAGTTGAATATCTTCTCAACTCTTTTATTTTATTGTATTTTACTTGATCTTTGGAATTTTTTCCTTCTTTCCAGTATTGTACTCTTCTGAAATAACCCTTTTCTTTTCTGGACAACCAGGCTGAAGCTCCACGAATTTGCATATTAGTGCCAATGAGATTGAACATTGAGGAAAAAAGTTGAGGTATATCCATAATTGAAGATATTTTTTCCCCTACCTCGGATAATAATTTGGCATAGCGGTACCTGGTTTTGAAAAACATCTTGTCCACATATTGCTGCACCATTTCCCTGAAAGAAAAAAGCCCTGCTGTAGATAAAACAGCTGCAAAAATAGTAATTGTTGTAGATTCCAGGGAAAACATGGTGGTAAGAATAAGCCCCAAAAACCAAGATAGGAAAAGATATACCAAGATAATACCAATGGTAATTATTCCATATACCAAGGAGGTATTTACCAGTTTATCAACTTTGAAAACAAATTGTTTAAATGTAGATGAAACAACAGTAATCACTAAAATTGCATAAAGTCCCATTAACAGATCGGAACCTCCTGCAAATTGATTGAGAGCTGTTTTTTCTGAATATAAAAAAACCCAACTGGTTAAAATGAGCAACATAATAAAAAATCCGTAAAGTATGAGGATTACTTTACGTTTTTCATATTCCTTCCCTTTGAACAGAGTATGAAAAATTGCTGCAAGGGTTCCCAACCCGTAAAGAAGATTGGTTCCGGGAATAATAATTCGGCCTACAAAAAACAAGGTTTTCTGCTGACTCAAAGAGGGAGAAAAAAAGAGATCCAGATAAAAATAAGCTGTCAGAGCAAAAGCAAACAAAGCCGGCAGGTATAGCAACCCTGCTCTAGGCATATTGCCCAGCTTTTTCGGTCTGGGAAACCTGAGAAAAAACAACAAGAGGGATGGAGGTGCCAGTACATTCCAGAGAAGAAAGAAAAAGAGAAAAAACGGAGAAGCAGCAATAGCATCAAGATTGATATAGGATAAAATCAAAACATAGGTAACAGCCAAGGTTAGAATAAGAAAAGGAAATATTTGATTTTTTTTTCTTTTACGCCACAAATAAAATACTGCAAACAATGTCAGCAACCCGGGTAAAATGGAATAGGCCAATTTCGGCCAGAGGGGGTAATGTCCAATTTTGTGTTCAACCTTTTTCAATTGACCATTACTGTCCCGCAAAAGCAGAGTTACTTTGCCGAAATCAATTTTTTCAAGGGTTCTGAACCAGGAAAAAGCTCCCTTTATTTTTATCTGTCTTCCCTGAGATGTCTGAACACCAATTAGTTTGTCACCTGGTTTTATAGAATCTGACTTTGATTTAACCTGGTTTATCCTGGTTTCCGCATCAATGGTAAAACCGGGATCTCTCCTTCTGATTAATTTTATGTGGAATAAAACAGCATAAATCCCCGCAATCAAGGTAATTAAAATTGTTGTTTTGAGAAATATTCGTTTGATTCTTCTCAAATCCGACCTCTATCTAGAGTGGTGTTTTGTGGTAAAAACCACCCGGCTCAGGAACTGTTTTTGAGACTTTGAACCAATTGCCCACAAGCGGCTTTTATATCCTGTCCATAAGATCTTCTGACAGTTACATTATAATGATTATTCCTGAGAATACGGGCAAATTCATTGATTCGTTGCTCCGAAGGTGCTTTTAGTTGAATTTTATCAATAAATTTTTGATCTGTGCTTTCATTATAGGGAATAAGATTGATTTTTACAGGAATATTTTTTAAAAGATCGACTAATTTGCGAGCTGCCTGGATATTGTCGTTGAGACCGGAAAATAGCACATACTCGATTGTAATTCTGTCTCTTTCCGGTAATTTTAGTTTTTTGAGCAAAGCTGTCAATTGTTCGATTGGATACTTTTTATTGATGGGCATCAATTTGGATCTGAGGTTGTCATCTGCACTATTCAGGGAAACAGCCAACTTGAAATTAATTTTTTCCAGTTGAAATAATTCTTCCATTTGGGGCACCAGACCACAGGTGGATATGGTAATTTTTCTTCTTGAAAAATTTATTCCTTTGCTGTCAGTAAGAATTTCGACAGCATCAACAAGATTATTGAGATTTTGCAAAGGCTCGCCCATACCCATGAACACTATGTTGGAAATCCATTGTTCCAAAGGCTTATCAGATTGATACCCGTTTTTTTCGAGAAAAAGCAAAATCTGGTAAACTTGAAAAGTTATTTCCCGGGTCGCAAGATTTTTGCCAAATCCCATTCTGGCTGTACTGCAGAATTTGCACCCCATGGCACATCCAGATTGGCTGGAAAGACAGATGGTATAAGTTCCCTTGTTTTTGCCGGTGGGAATAAGCACCGACTCAAGGGGATAACCGTCTTCAGTTGCAAAGGCAAACTTCATCGAACCGTCTTTGCTTTCGAGATATTGAAGTAATTTAAGCGGATGTTTGAGAGGAAACAGGTTTTTTAATTGTTCCCTGAGCTCTTTGGACAGATTGGTCATCTGACTATAATCAACGCAGAGTTTATGGTTGATCCAGCTAAAAACCTGATCTCCCCTGAAAGGTTTCAGATTTCCCTCGAGAAAATGTTCCCTGAGTTCTTCTCTGGTAAGATCAGCCAGATTAACTTCTTTCATCAATATATCTTCCTGAAAACAAATAGGATATTTCAACTGCTGCAGTTTCCGGGGCATCAGATCCGTGGACGGAATTGACCGTTAGAGATTGGCCGAATTTTCCTCTGATTGATTCGGGTGAAGCCTCTTCAGGGTTGGTGGCACCCATTAATGATCTCCATTTTTTGATGGCGTTTTCTCCCTCCAGAACCATTGCTATTACCGGACCAGAGGTCATATACTTCATCAGATTCGGAAAAAAAGGTTTATCCCTGTGGACCTGATAAAAACTCCCGGCTGTTTTATTATTAAATTTAACCATTTCCATAGCCTTAATCTTCAGATCTTCATTTTCGATCATGGAGATGATAGCTCCGGCAATTTGCTTTTTGACAGCATCAGGTTTGATAAGTGCCAATGTAGTTTCCATAGTAACTCCTTATAGTTGAAACTTTTATTTTATATTTTCGCCATAGCTTTCCAGGAAATATACATAAAAAGCCATGGCTTTTTGCAGATGAACTATTGGTAATTGATCTTCCGGGGAATGAGCATGAATTTCATTGGCGGGTCCAAATCCTATGGTGGGGATGTCAAACATGCCACAAGTAGCAACTCCATTGGTTGAAAAAATCCATTTGTCTACCACCGGTTTTTTGCCGAGGGCGTTTTGAGCAGCTTTGATCCCTGCTTTTACCACTTGGTGATCTTCTGGTATAACCCAGGTTGGATAATATTTCCTGGTTGGATAGGAAGTACCTTTGTAAGAAGGGGTGTCATATTCCAGAACTCGGACTCTGGCTTTATGCTTTTTAAAAGAAGGCAGGCTTCTGATTTGATCCAGGGCTATTTCTTCAGTTTCGCCCTCGGTCAAGCGACGATCGAGATGGATAACTGCCTTGTCGGGAACAGCACAGAGGGAAGGGGAAATTGAACTTACTTTGGTAACTGCCACGGTTCCCTTACCCAGAAAATTGGTGGGTTCAAGTCTGTGGTTCAGTTCATCGATCTCCTTGATGATATCTGCCATTTTGGTAACAGCGTTTTCACCTCTGTTTGGTTCTGATCCGTGGCAGGAAATTCCTGCTGTTTCCACTTCCATTTCCATCCTGCCCCGGTGTCCTCGATAGAGATTAAGATTGGTGGGTTCGGTTATTACTACCACCTCGGGGAGAGGATCCAAAACTTTTTCCTTGATGATATATTGCCAGCACAAGCCGTCACAATCTTCTTCCTGCACCGAACCGGTGATCCAGACGGTAAAATCATTAAGCATATCCATTTCTTTCATGATCTTGGCGGCATAAACCATAGCTGCCATTCCGCCCTTCTGATCTGAAGCACCGCGGCCATAGATAATTCCATTTTTTTCCACTCCCTGGAAAGGAGGTGTTTTCCATAGGGCTTCATTTCCCTTGTCAACCACATCTATGTGTGCATCCATGGCAATAACTCTGGATCCATTTCCAACCCTTCCCAGAATATTGCCAAAACCATCAATTATAACTTCGTCGAAACCCACATTTTCCATTTCTGCTTTTATGCACTCTACAACTCCCTTCTCATTAGTAGAAGTGGAAGGATAAGAAATCATATCTTTCAGAAACTCTTTGCTGTTTCCAAGATATTCCGTGGTTTTATTTTTAATCTTCAATCTGTTTTTCATATCTTTCTCCTTAGAATTGAGCATTTTATATTTAAATTTGCCGACAGTGAAGCAAACCGGAAAAACATGGGTTTTGTTTGCATATACTAGTATAAATATTACTGCCGTTTGTGGACAGGAAAGCCAGCCGGCTGCAATTGGTCAAACCGACCAAGCAAGTTTAAACTTATAAAAATGGTTGTCAACATCTTTGCCCCTTTTCAAATTTTGTTTTTACTGTTTGCAATTTAAGAGGAATAGAGATGAGAAGTAAGAGAAGGAAGGAGATAAGGAAGAATTATAAAAATTCTTCCTCTCCTTGTGTGTAAGTTGGAATCGGTTGAAAGCCTGATCAGGGAGCTGAAAATTCAGCAAACTCGAGCTGTCTGGTGAGTCCTCTGACCATTTCGAGATTGTCAATATAATCGAGAAGGAATCTTTCGGTTTCTTTGACTCGATTATATTCATCTTCGTTGGCATCGGGATCGCCTCCGGCAGCACTATAATCAGCCAGTGCGTCGTTATAGTTGTCGAGAAGCTCATTGGCTCTGTTGATCATTCGGGCACTCATGGAAATGTTGGCTGTGTAGCCATCTACATTTTTGTCTTCATATTTGAGGGCATAGAAGATTTTCTTGGAGAATGGATCTTCAAATTCGAGTACATCTTCTTCATCAACATGATCCCAATCGATACCCTCACCGTTACCTTCAACATAGATTCTAGATTTGTCGATGAAGGACTGGGAATAGTTCATGGGGAACATGGCCATACCCATGGTTGCAGCATACAACTGAATTGAGAAAGTATTGTTGGGGTCGATATATGACTCGAAGGTTCCTCCAACGGATGAACAAGCAGGTCTGCCAAGATCGGCAGCATAGGGATGTTCTATGATGGCAACCGGGTTGGTACCTTGAGAAGTGTCAGTTCCACAAAGTCGCGGAGCAATCGTATCGAGATCGTTGTCCTGAATAGCTCCAAACATATCCATGATCTGATTGGGATAAATTCGGGCAAAGTTGAGGGTATACTTTCTGAAGTCTTCCTGGGTATCACGACCGAGGAAGTTGTTGGTAGCTTCTGCCAGCATCTGGATAGCCAGAGGTCGATCGAAGAACTGACCACGACGCTTGATTTTGAGATACCATTCGTAGCCCCAGTCAAAGTCCCAACTATCATCGATGTATTTACCTGCAATAAGGGGAACAAAGAGTTCGGTACCATCAATATAATCGGTATCTTCGGTCTGGAATTTGTAGAATTGTTCTCCGTTGGGTCCTTCACCTTCGGTGAAATAACCAGGTTGTGGCATGGTGAGAACACGCATGAAGGTGGAGAAAATATCGGCTACGGCCAGAGTCCATCCTCCCCAACCGGTTTCATGATTGGCAAAGAAATCTTCTACACCTTTAATGCCGTAGTATTCAGCATAATAGTCGTAGAAAATACCAAGCCAGAGCATGTAATACTGGGCATGGTTCTGGAGAATATCGAAATATCTGCTGACGATTCTGCTTTGATAACTGCCTTCATTCCAACCCCAGGTATAGGAACCACGGGAGAAGTTATTGAAGACATAGTTGTTTTCATAGCGAGAAATGAGATATTCGGTGATTTCGTACAAGTCAGCTCCCTGATCGAAAAGGTTGCAACCTAAAGACAGGTTTCTGAACTCATCGGAACAATGCATGAAGGGAACCATATAACGAGTTCCTTCGGGATCGAGATTTGAATTGGTAACTTTAACATCGGTTCCGCCAAATTCTTTTATTTCAATCCAATTCTGGGGTACCCAGTCACGATTGACATCGCTGAGATCGGTGTAATCTTTGAAGGCTGTATAGTGAATAGCTTCAGGACCAGCATTATAGAAGCGCAATGGTGTGGGCAGACTGAATTCGGTGAATTCCTGCATGGCAGCTAATCCACTGTAATTGTCTACAGTGTTGAACACTTGGCGATAATTGCCGTAACCGTAATTGATGGCGGCGTGATCCCATTTACCGAGACCTTTGAAATCGCCGTTCCAATTACCATTGTAGTCCATGATGGAAGTATAGGCCCAATCGTTGATGCGGTTTTCAATTTCATATTGAGTGATGGGATCGGAAGTTCTGGGACCGACGGTTCCGTCGTGCTCTCTGATCTCCCAATATTCGTCAAAGAAGTTCATGGCATCAAAGGTGCCCTTGAAGTTATGACGCAGACCCATATTGTGTCCCATTTCATGGATGGTTACACCAACAAAGGTTTTATCGCGCAATTTGTCGTAGATCTTGGTTCCGCAATCGCCGTAGGAGCCATCCCAGGTGCCACCACAAAGGGTGTCAACCAATTCTTTGGCTATACCGTAAGCACTTGGATCCACATAGGGAACTTCGGCATAAAGAACAGTGTTCTTGCGATGAAGGGATTTGATCTTTTCGAGAGTACGGATATTCTGAACATTCAGAGTGGTAAGAGGTGATACCTTGGCTCTGAGTTCACTTCCGTAGGGAAGAGATGCAGCTGAAGCCTGAGTTGGATCAACACCACCAGCCTGGAGGGTTGCTCCTGAGAAAAGCAGAACCTGAGGAGTCATAAGTCGATCCTCAATGGTGGTATTTCTCAGTGAATTCAAGCGGGTATAACCGGTATAAGCTCCGGTACCGTCGCCCATGGCTCCGGTTTGAGCCACAGCTTTGAGTCTGCGTTTGATGGAATCTCTGAACTTGGCTTTACCCTGATCGCCCACGATGGGAGTATCAGGAGCAAGATTAGCTGCCCAGCCTGTATCCATTTTCTTGAATAATTCCTTGATTCTGGATTTGGGGGTGCCAACACCTTGTCTCTGCCAGTTATATTTGATTTTAGGCATCATGAAATTACCGTCTTTACCTCTGGTACCATAGCGATTGAGATCTACCCAGGAAGCCTGAAGATCACCAATCAGATATTCTGACCAGGGGAAATCGTCATCGGTAAGCATTCTGACGATGTCGCGCTGATAGGCTACATATCCGTCAAGAGCTTCGCCGTAAATATTGGCAGCGGCTGAGATGGATTCGCCTGTACGGGGATCGGGAAGAGGAGGTCCATAACCGAGAGGGCTGGACAATTGAGCTTCATCAACCCAGTTCAATTGAGGTTTTCTGAAGTCACCGCGACGAATATCTCTTTCGCATTTGATAGTTCCTTTGGAACCGAAAGCGTAGGGAACTTCTTCGTCGGGGGTGTCAGCTGGAAC
Organism: Polyangia bacterium; assembly: GCA_041686345.1. Lineage (GTDB taxonomy): Bacteria > Myxococcota_A > Polyangia > HGW-17 > HGW-17 > JAQICJ01. The sequence goes on from JAWLEA010000009.1 coordinate 31,735, forward strand.
ATAAGGACAAACCATTACTGACCATAATTTTATAGTTGATTCGCCATTTTCAACAGATCTGATCTCGGGACTGAGTAAATCAAGCCACATATCGTGAGCATCAGCCCAACCCTTGATGGTTGTGTAAAGAGCCGAACCTTCGAGAGGCTTTGATGTCTTGTCGCCATTTTCATCCAATCCCCAGAGAGTATCGGGGAAAGACTTGTTGAGATAATAAACCATGGGTCTGAGTTTGCGTTTGCTGTATCTCAAAGTTACAGGCTTTGCATTATATCGGTCTATTTCCCACCAGTCGGGAGTAGGAGCGATATATTCCTGTCCATTATCTTTATAGAAACAGTATTTATCATCATCATCTTCATCTTCTTCTTCGATGTTTGGATCGGGGCAATGGACTAAATCATGATCATCACTATTTACGTCTGTGATCTTTTTGGCAGTGAAACCCATGATATAAACTTTGGTATTATCGTCTATATAACGACAGGGCTCGTTGCCTCCGGGGCATTCATAAACTTTGAGAGGTTCGCCGTTATCGTCGTAACCGATGAAATGTTCTTCAACATCTGCATAAAGCTCAGCTTGTGTATCGGTGGTAGCCTTTTTGAATGATTCTTTGAAAAAATTCCAGCGATTTGCATATTGATGCATTTCCTCGATAAGAACTCCATATTGACGATTATAGCGAAGAACATTGGTCATGAAATAACCAAAGCGATCGTGTTCAGTCTGTTTGTAAATCCTGGGTTCATATTCTTTATCCGGGTCTTTCTTCCAGAAAGCATGTCTTACTTTAATCTGGGAAGAGTTGCAGGATGTAAGTGTGCCATAGAAGAAACAATCAGGAATCTGAGACAGACCATAAAAATCCATACCGTCAAGATCACGCATTTCAGGAGCCATGATGACTTTATCGGTAATACCGATATAAGTAAGTTCTCCATCATCTTCTCTGTCATACTTGGGATAATCCGGATCGTTGGGGTCGGTGGGTGAAAAACCCACAGGATCGATCTTGGTATGGTGAGGCCAGAACATAGCCCAACTGGTTGCCGCATTTTTGGTCCAGTTGATTCTGATGAATTCTCTTTCGTACCAAGGTCGTTCTGAACTTTCCTTGATAACATTGATTTCTTCACCTGTAGTTGAATTGTATTCACGGATAATATCAAGATGCTTGATGGGCCAGGCACCAATAACTTCGCCTTCCCACATTTCATGGGTATGTTTTTCGGCGCCGTCAATGCGATCATAAGCGAGGCGGGCGAAAATGTGATTTTCTTCGATTTCCCAATTGATTATGGCTATATCCATGGAGGTTTCACCAATAAAGGTTACTGTGGATGAATAACCTATATCTACAACGGTGGGGGCATAATACCATTCACCGGTAAAATCGGTTTTGGCCATTACATGTGGTTGTACATAAGAGCGGGGAGCCCTCTCTTCGGCACATCCACCAAAAATAACCGCAAGAACTGCGGCTAAGGAGAATAAAATAAACTTTCTTTTCTGGTACATAGTTTTTAACCTCCGGTTCACAACTTGTTATTTAGTAACTACTTTTTTGTAAAAAGTATCAAAGTCGTAACTTAATTTGAACATTACACTACTGTAATTGTTGCGATTGAAACTGAGAAATGGTTGTTGATAATCTTGGCTATTTGGTTTGAGTTGAGGAGTAACAGTCTGCAGAGCAAGGCTTAGTTTAAGGTAGGGCAGTACACTGTAAGCTGCTTGAACTACAAACATCTGGTAATCGCGCTGACCTCTGCCGCCGTCATCATAGCCTCTGACTTCGCTGGTACTTGCACACACATCAATAAGATTGCCATCTGGAGTGGTGTACATGCACTGGCTGAATTCGTGGGTTCTCATGGTGAGCAGACTGTAGGCTGCAACTACAGAAACATTTTTGACAGGCATAAAAACTGCACTGAACATATTGGTAAAAGCAAATTCATTGTTTCTGGCTCCACTGTTATAATTGTAGGTATCATATTCCTGACCACTTATCTCTACACTACTGTCAAGATAGTCAATACCTTTGGTTTCATATTCATACAGGTAATGGCTTAATGTAAAATTATAGGCAAAGATCACAGGTCTGCCACCTAGTCTGAAACTTTTGATCAGTCCTACACCATAGTCTAATTTGGTGAGAAGACCGGCATTTATCGAGGCCAGTGAAAGAGGAACAGCAGCACTGAAAGATGCGTTAACTCCCACATCGAGAACCGGAATATTGCCGAAACTGTTTTTGAGGGTAAAAACAATATCGGAATAATCAATTCTGCGTTCAGCACCGTCAACTCTGCGATCTACATCATCAGCTTCTGATCGGGACAGAACGGAATCTGAAAGAGCCATATAAGATAGATCTTTGGAAAAAAAGTTGGGATCTGAAAACTGACTGGTGCGGTAGCGGGGATTATTACCCACTATTTCGTTGGATAGATTGAAGGCTGCCTCTAATTGCAGAGTCTTGAACATGGATTTTTTGGAAAAATGATGACCAAATTTATAACCAGGTTTGAAACCATAACTTGAAACCCATTCGGCATTTTCAGGTTCAAGATTGAGCCGATGGGTACTGGCCAAATCCAAGGTGAGTGTGAAGCCTTTTAAAGCATCTTGGCCCTTGATTTTCTTTTTGGTTTTAACTTCGGTATCACCTTCAATACTAGTGATGTCTCCGTCATAAGTAGCAGCATGAATGCTGGAACTGAATAGAATGATCAGCAAAATTGGTAAGATTTTTAGATTTTTCACTTAATTGCTCCTTCTTGCAACTACCTGCTTTGCGAGGCAACAAAAAAACTTAATCCTCGAATTTGCATCGGGACTGTAATAAGAATTAGGTTAGTTGCTAAAATGAGTCAAGCATAAACTAACCAATAATCCGGTGATTTTTAGATGAAACTAACAATCATTAGAATCGATAAATGGTTTTTTTACTGCAAAACAAGAGGTTATATCTCTTTATTCAAAACCAGGGCTGAAAATAAAGAGTTTAAAACTCAGTGATATTAGTCACACTTAACCTTGAAAAAAACAAGAAACTCAAAAAAAACCCGGAATATAAAATGGGAGAACCAGGTTAAATATGGAGTTAGGTGGTAATATTTCACATGTTACCTTTTTTGTAAATACAGATTTAAAAAAAGTTTTTCAAAGGAACCAGTAAAACAGATCCTGGAGTTTTTAATTTGTTGTCAGTTTGATGTTTTCGCTTTCAATTACCTTTTCAATCTTTTCCAGATCACTTTCTTGCAATTCTTTGCCATAAGCAATCTTTTCAATGAGAACCAGTACTTCGGAGTGGGGAACTTTTTTCTCCAGAGCTTCTCGGGGAGTATGAATGGAAGGATTTTTAATACCATAATGAAGCAATATTTTTTTCAGCAAAAACAGAGATCTTTCTCTGAACTTCATCAATCTTATTACAATATATTCCATTTCGGGCTCAATCTTAACTTTCTCCTGACAATAACCGGCTTTTGAAATTTCCAGAAGGTAAGTGCCTGATGACAACCTGGTTTCACCTCTTTTATCTGTAAAACTTTCAGAAAAATTTTTAGCCCCGATTAGTTTGATCTTTACCCCGGCCAAAGATTTTGAATCAAGCAAAGTTACAACTTTTATTCTGATTTTTCCCCCGCCTGGAAGCAAAGAACTATAAAAGTTTTTTTTCCTGAAAGCTATATTGCCTTTGGCATGCATTTTTTTACTATTTTTCTTTTTTTGAACAAAAAGATGAATGAATCTTTTTCTGTTGAGCCAGAACAGAAAAACAATCCCCAGTGATAAAAGAAGACCCGGGAAAAAATATCCGCCTCCTTGTTTTTTGGGCAGGACAAATTGACCCTGGCAGGAATTATAAAATTTATTTCCTTTATATATAAAGGTTAGCTTTCCTCCTGTATCAATTTTAACTAATCCTCTTTTATCTGTAATTTGCTCCTGTAATTTTTTATCAGCAGAATTTTTGATGGTAATTTTTTTGAATTTCAAAGGAATATGTAATTTGTCATCCATCAGAAAAATCTGGTCATCTTGCTTTTTAAATAGACAATTACCTTTGATTACAAGATCAATCTCATAATTCGATTGGGAGAAGAGGGAAAGAAAAAGAAGCCAGAACATCATGAATTATTTTTGTCTTTTTTAATTTCACCGTCTTTTTTGGCTGATTTGGATACAGCTTTTTTGATGGCATCTTTAAGATTCAAAAATTTGCCACTGGAATTTTTTTGTTTTTCCGAGTGTTCTGCAAAATCACTTTTACTGTTGTGAATGGCTTCAGGGGAAAAATTATCAGCATTGGCAAGATTGATCTTTTCAGCTATTTCCAGCATATAATCGGATATTTCCAGCCAGGGACCTGTAGCCCTGCCTGCTTCCGGAGGAACTGGGCTGGTAAAGAGTTTAATAATTCGAGCCATGGTGATCTTTTCGGCTTTTTTATATTCGAATCCCCATCTTCCCCCCACTTTAACCAGAATATTGTCTTCTGCCATTCTTTTGCACAGGCTTTCCACCATGGCGGGAGTTTCCCCAACCACTTTAGTCGCCAAAAATTGAGAATCGTGTAATTCCCTGTTTTTATACATGAATGCCAATATTGACCAAGCTCTCCAACTGAGAGGTTCACCGGGAAAAGAGGCCCAGCGACTGGAAACAAACCTTTTGTATTCCAAATAAGTAAATCGTTGAAAAACATAGGTGATGGTGGCACCAAAAATAATAACCAGCCACAGATAGTAGATCCACAGCAACATCAGGAAAAACACTCCGATTTCACCATAAATTCCAAAATATTTTGAGGAAAAATAGGTGGAAACAACGATCTTGGCAATATAAAAGAGAACAAAACTAATGAGACTTCCCCAGAGGGCGGGAATTGACTTTACACTGGTATTTGGCAGTAATTTGTTAGTAAGGAAAAAAATAAAAATCGTAATAAAAACAGAAAGCCAAATACTGTTGAGAACAGGAAAATCGAATCTTCTCAGAAAGAGCATGAGAGTCATGAGGGGAATGAGACTCACCAGAGTCCAATAGGTCGAAAACTGAGAGAAAAATCCCCTTTTATTTTTTACTCCCCAGATTTTGTTGAAAGATTTTTCCACACTCAGAAAAACAAGAATACTGATGAGCAGGGTAAAAACAGCTCCGGTAGTACCCAGATATTCAGGTCTGATTCTGGAGGCCATTTTTCTGATCATGTCCACAGCATCAAGACCAAAAGATGGAAAAAGCTGCTTGCCAATATAATTGGTAAGCATTGTTATGTGTTTTGTCTGACCGATGGCACCAACCAGCCATAAACTCAGTGCTGCGAGGGGGACAATGGAAAAAAGACTTTCAAAAGCCAGGGAGGAAGATGTGCGGAAAGAATCATTTTTTTTCCAGGTACGAAAAACATGGATGAAAAAACGGTAGATCGCCATAATCCATCTTAAATAGACAGGTATCTGGGCGAGTGGTTTTGAAAGTTTTTTCTTGATCCTGATAATTGTTGAATTCATGAACCAACTAAAAAATTATAATCTGGAGGTAAACCTTAATAATAATGCATAATATACCAAAGTCGAAAAAAGTAAAAACAATCCCCTGTATTTCATGAATTTTCTGATTTTAGACAACAACAATCAGTTTTCTTTATCCTCTTTTTCAAGTTTTTTGGCAAGAGAATAGAGATTGCGAAAAGTCGCTGTCAGAGCCAGCACCAGACATCCAACCAAAAACCAGGGAGAAGAATCAAAATATTCATCAAGGTGATACCCGGCCAGAATCCCCACACTGATGGCAACTCCTATTTCGAGACCTGTGAGGGAAATTCTGAAGATACTGATCTTGCGGGACATTTTTAATCACCGTTCGTTATTATGGTCAGAAGAATCATCGTCAGAAGAAACGTTGTTTTCTCCAGGTGATTTTTCATCTTCGGAAGGAGCTTCATCAGTTGAATCATCCAACTGACTTGAAGACTCGTCATTACCGGAACTGTCGTTTTCACCATCTTCCGCTTCAGTTGATTCTGCCTCTTCTGTATTATCTTCTTCTTCATCAATCCGATCTTCACCACCTCTTACCAGACTGACATCTCTGATCAAATCGTCTTCTGCCAGTCTCATCAGGGTAACACCTTGAGTATTACGACTCTGGACTCTGATTTTTGCAACTTCCAGGCGGATAATTATTCCTTTTCTGGTAAGAGCAATGAGATGATCCTCATCATGAACAATCAATGAAGAAGCCAAAGGTCCGTTGCGTTCACTTGTCTGCAAAGTGATCATTCCTTTTCCACCCCGGTTGTGAGGCGTATAATCTTCTACCGGTGATCTTTTACCGAAACCTCTGGTACTTACTGACAGAACAGTTGCTTGTTCATCATTGGGATCAAACACCGAAAGCTCCACTACTTTATCTCCGGAACGCAAATTGATTCCGATTACACCCCGGGTAACTCGTCCCATTGATCTTACTTTGGCTTCGGGGAACCTGATGGCATAACCATCTTTGGTTGATAGAATAATATGTTGTTTGCCATCGGTAATGCGGGCATTTATCAATTTGTCCCCTTCGTCTATTTTGATGGCGATAATTCCGTTTTTATTGATATTGGAATAGTAAGGAATCTGAGTTTTCTTGACTATACCTTTACGGGTACAGAAAAAGATAAAGTTTTCGCTTTCAAGATCTGGTACCGATAACATGGCGACGATCTTTTCGTCTTTTTGCAGTCCCAGGAAATTGATCAAATTTTTCCCTCTGGAATTGGGATTGCCTTCGGGAAGATTGTAGACTTTTTTCTTGAAAACCCTTCCTGAATTGGTGAAGAAAAGAATTGTCTTATGAGCACTGGCCACCAATACCTGGGTTACAGTATCTTCATCGTCTCTCATTACTGCCCCTTTGCGACCCTTGCCACCTCGACGCTGAGCACGATAGATATTGGAAGGTGTTCTTTTGATATATTGCTTTTTGGTGAGAGTAATCACCATGCGCGCATCATCGATGAGGGATTCCATGCCTAATTCACCACTGGCTTCGACTATTCTCGTTTTTCTTTCATCACCGTAGCGATCGCGGATTTTAATCAATTCTTCTTTTATTTTTTCTTTTAGCAGCAGAGGATCTCCCAGAAGTGAACGGTAATCAATTATTTTATCGGTCAATTCTTTAAACTCATCTGCCAATTTATCCTGTTGCAATCCTGTAAGACGATGCAACCTCATGGCCAGGATGGCCTTGGCTTGTCTGTTGCTAAGCAGATATGGGTCGGGAGCTTTGATTATCAACTCTTCACTGACCCCGGCTCTTTTCAGGAATTTGCCGTAACCTTTGAAATTGTGATTCATCAATTTGCCTTCAGCTTCATCAGGATTGGCCGAACTTTTGATGAGACGAATAACTTCGTCTATATCCATGGAGGCAACTCCGAGTCCTTCGACAATTTCTTTTCTTTTCAGGGCTCGATTGAGTTCGTACCTGGTTCTTCTGACAATTACATCCTTGCGGTGTTGCAAAAATCTGGCGAGAACCTTTTTGAGATTCATCAGAGAAGGTCTCCCTGAATTAATGGCAATCATATTGGTGGAAAAAGATTTTTGCAATCTGGTGTGCTTGTACAATTTATTTTCGATAATCTCGGGAATGGAACCGCTGCGCAGCATTATTACTATTCTCATTCCTCTTTTGTCAGACTCATCCCTGATGTCGGTAATGCCGTCTATAATTTTTTCTTTGACCAGTTCGGCTACTCTCTTGATTAATTTAGCCTTGTTCACCTGATAAGGTATTTCAGTGATGATCAGGGCCTGGCGCTTTTTGGCTCGTTCTTCTATCTCCACTTTGCCCCGCATCACAATTCTGCCGCGACCGGTGTTAAATGCATCCCAGATGCCTTTGCGACCAAAGATTATACCTCCCGTAGGAAAATCAGGGCCTTTGACAAATTGCATCAAACCCCGCAGATCAATATCGGGATTTTCGAGTTGAGCGAGCAGAGCATTGACAATTTCCGTAAGATTATGGGGAGGGATATTGGTGGCCATTCCCACAGCAATTCCCGAAACTCCGTTGATAAGAAGATTGGGAATTCTGGTAGGCAGAACCGTAGGTTCCATTTCTTTTTCGTCGTAATTGGGAACGAAATTAACCGTGTTTTTTTCGATATCTCGGAGCAACTCCAGAGATATCTTGTCCATGCGAACTTCGGTATAACGCATGGCGGCTGCCGGATCTCCGTCAATGGATCCAAAGTTTCCCTGACCGTCAACCAGCGGATAACGCATGGAAAAATCTTGAGAAAGACGAACCAGGGCGTCATAAATAGCCGAATCACCGTGGGGATGAAAACGCCCCATGGCATCACCTACAATACGGGCTGATTTTTTGTAGGAAGAATTCGGGGTATTTTTAAGAATATGCATAGTATAGAGAATTCTTCTGTGTACCGGTTTTAATCCGTCTCTGACATCAGGAAGAGCTCTCGATACAATTACACTCATGGAATAATCCAGAAATGACTTCTGCATTTCTTCCGAAATATTGATGGGAATTACATTTGATCTTTTTTCATTTTCATGGTCGTTGTTCATCTATATATTTTCCTTTTTACCATCCAGAACTTCAAGAAAAGCTTTTACTATTTCAGGATCGAACTGAGTTCCGGAATTTCTTTTCAACTCTTCAACAGCAACTTCGGCAGAAAGAGCTTTACGATAAGAACGATCTGAAGTCATGGCATCGAAAGTATCAGCTACAGCTATTATTCTTCCCATCAGGGGAATGCCTTCTTCAGCGAGTCCCTGGGGATAACCGGTACCGTCGTATTTTTCGTGGTGGCAATAAACCCCCGGAATCAAATGACGCATAAATGGAATCGGTTCGAGGATTTTCTTGCCCATTTCCGGATGTTTGCGAAACATTTTAATTTCCGGAGCATTGAGCTTTCCGGCTTTATTGAGCTTTTGGTGAGAAATTCCAATTTTGCCGATATCATGAAGCTGACCGGCAAATTCTATCTCTTCAATGAAATCATTGTCGAATTTCATATGAATAGCAATTTGCTTGGCATATTTGGCAACTCTGTCAGAATGACCCCTGGTATATGGATCATTTTGCTCAATGGCTCTAGCAAAACCAAGAATAGTCTGTCGCAAATTTTCTTTAATAGTTTGATTGGCTTCTGTAAGTTCGCGATTGGCTTCTTTCAATTCTCCAATAAGCCGAAGATTCTCAATGGTAGCCGCCGTCTTGGTGGCAAGAATAGAAAGGAACCTTCTGTATCCCTCGGTAAAAGTGACTCTGTTCGAGAATGAGATCATCGAGAGAAACCCTAAATTCAAGTTATTGATTTTAATGGGTATAGCATAAAGAGAAACTGCTTTTAATTTGTCGGTGTTTACCTGAAGATATTCGGAGCTTCTTCTGCCGGGAGCAAGGATTGAATTCTTTTTGAGAAGGATCTTTTCGATCTTTTTGACGTCAAGATTGATTTTTTCCCGATAGGGTTTAACCTTGTCGCTGTATCTTTCAAATTCAAAATCCGGAACCAGACTGAGATTAGGAAGATAAAGATAGATATAATCGGCGCCCTTCTCTTCATGCAGAGCATTAACTATGGTAGTAAGAATTGTTTTTATGTCGGTTGAATTGGCAATGGCTTCAGAAACTTTGAAAAGATTCACTGTTTCTCTGAGATTAATATTTTCTTCTTTGAGAGCTTTGATCTCGAAACTGCGTTTGAGAACCTGCAAAACCTCTTCCATTTTAAAGGGCTTGAGAATATAATCGTAAGCCCCTATTTTCATGGCTTTAACTGCAGTTTCAATGGTTCCATAACCGGTCATTATAATCGTGACCAACTGGAATTCCTTTTGATTTATCTGTTCAATAAGTTCGAGCCCTGACATTTCCGGCATCATCAAATCGCTGATCAAGGCATCGTATCGCTCTTCTTCGAGTTCTAACAAAGCTTCATGGCCGTTATCCACAGAAATAACTTCGTAGCCTTCAGATGAAAGATAGTCTTCCATAACATCACGGATTACCGCTTCATCATCTACAACCAGAATTTTTTTTGTATTTTTGAAATCTGAAACCATAAGTTTCCTACCTTTTCCAGGGGAGGATATTACAAAATGATGACAAAAGGGTCAATCCAAACTATTTCTTTACCAGTCTCTTCCTTTTCCATTATCAATATAACTCTTAAAAAGCATACAAATACGGTCAATTGAAAGCAGAAATTTTCTCAACTGAGAATATTATTTGAAATTAAATTTTAAAAAAACGGAGAATATTTTAGGAGAAGGTATATTTTTTCTGCTTCATTTGGTAAAAAAAACATTCCGGGTTGGAAACTAATAAGCAATTAAGAAGAACCTTGAATCCATTAATTTCCGGTCCGGTAAATTTAAATTCTGGAATTTTTTTTCAAACTGTATATGCTTAATTCCTGTTATTGGTTTCTGTTTCAAAATTGAAACCAAACAAATTTCACTGTTTTTAGCTCCGGATAAATGTCCAAATGCCACAAATCAACATAAACGGTCTTTCTGACATTGGAAAGATGAGAGAAGAAAATCAGGATGCCATGGGCTGGCATACCCTCAACCCAACCTGCCACTTTTTTATAGTTTCAGACGGAATGGGTGGCTATGCAGGGGGTGCTCTGGCCAGCAAAATTGCTGTTGATACAGCTATCGAACTGATAAAAACCACTTCTTTGGAGACCATTCAAAAAAAACCTGAACTTGTTTTGAGACAGGCTATCAACAAAGCCAACAACAATATCAACAAGGAGGCTCGCAAAAACCCTGAGTTCAAAGACATGGGAGCAACCATTGTCTGTTGCATTGCCAACGGCAATAAATTATTTACGGCACATATCGGAGACAGCCGCGGGTACTTGATTAAAAAAGGGGTTATTTCCCAGATCACCGAAGATCATACTGTGGTTCAAGATTTGGTCAGAGCCGGCTACGTCAATTCAGAAGATGCAGATTATCACCCTTCCAGCGGCATTCTCACCAAGTGTTTGGGACAAATGGAAATTACCGATCCCGATATCAGTGAAACCATCACTCTTGAAGAAGGCGACAATATTCTGCTTTGTTCCGATGGTCTCACCGGCATGCTCGATGATCTTGAAATCGGTGAAATCATCACTTTCGAAAAGATGAACGATGCCCTCCATCTTCTTATTGATTTATCCAATGAATCAGGCGGATTTGACAATATAACAACAGTTCTTTTCAAATACGGGCATAAAACATACCAATTCGATGAAATCGAAGTAACCCGCGGAAATCCTCTTTACATCGAGTCAACTGATTCTGTTCTCAACGATCCTACCACCCCTTTCAAAATGCCTGCAGGAGAAAAATTGCGAGATACCATGTATCTTCCGGCTATTGATGATTTGGAAAAACAAAAAAAACTCAACTGGATTTTCCCCATAATCATCAGTTTGTTTATAATTCTTTTGGGTATTATTTTCTGGTATATAGGGGTAACCAATCTATGAAAAACTTCAGATTCCTTCTTTTGTTGGTTGTACTTTCAATTCCGGGCTCGGTCTGGGGCGATGATCTTCCCAAATTATTTCAAAAACAATTGAAAAAGGTAAAAAACAAATCAACTTCATCATCAACTTTTTTCTCTTCCCAAAAAAAATTGAGCCAAAAAAAAATCAAGGTTCTCAAAATCAACAAACTTCTGGAGTCCGAAAACCCCAAAGATATTTTAAATGGGCTTCATGACAGTCAGGAAGTACCCTGGTATCTCGTACGAGACAAAGTACTCGATCATCTGTTCAATCTTAATGAAAAGATTTCTGATTTTGCCCTGAAACTTGCAGTAAAATACAAAGAAAAAGTTGCCTCTCCCCTTTTGCGCCAGAAAATTGTTTTTTCCATGGAACCTGCACAACGGGACAAAAACATAAAACTTCTGGCCAATGTCAATAACAGCCAGGATCATTCCTATTTTATCCGCCTGCTTCGTTATCAATCCCTCTCCACTAAATTGACAGTTCTCAAAATCCTCGGCAGAAAAAAAATAAAAAAAGCAACTAACCCGGTTATCCGCACCTTGAATGATTCCCGAGATCGAGTCAAGATCCAGGCCATTGAAACCCTCAGTTTTATTGGAGATCAAAGAATCATCATTCCCCTGGTTTCCCAGTTGTCATCCAAATCCCACAAGGTCAGATTCAAAGCAATCAAAGTTCTCAGCAAATTCAACAGTCCCCTTGCCAAAACCGCATTGTTGCGTATTCTTAAAACTGGAAGTTTCGATGAAAAACTTTCAATTATCGAAGCTCTTCCCAAAAGTTTCAACTCCTCCCTTTATCTCAAAAACATTCTCCGCAGCGGGTCCTATAAAGAACGAAAAAAAGCCATCAATCTGCTCAGAGGCAAACTCGATGCTGAAACAGTATTTATTCTAGCCACCATCTGCTCCAATTATAAATTCTACAAGGTACTAGCGGAAAAAGCGGAAAAAGATATTTATACCGAAGAAAAAGAAGTAATTTCCAAATTGCTCTCATCCAAACACTTATCCTACTATCCAACCAGATTTTTACTGAAACTCGCAATCAATTCCAATCTTGATAACAGTGTCCAGTTTTTGCGTGATGCTTATGACGCAGGCAAGATGACCTTTAAACAACTCATTGAATATTCAGGAAAAAGCAAAATGCCTCAGGCTTTTGTCCTGCAAAAAGACCTTTTTGAAAAAGAAAATCTCAAAAGAAAAAAAATAATTCTCACAAATTTTATCAACAATCAGGATGATCGTCTGGCACCTGTCTTTCTCAAAAACCTCAAAAAATACAACTCCCTCAAATCCTTTCTTCTCAATTATGCCAGCACTACCTACAGCAGCTATTTTACCAGTATCATCATCAAAAAATTGCAAACTTCCAATTCCGAACTGGAAAATCTGGTGGAAATTCTCACCGGAATTGACACTCCCGAAATCATGAATCCTCTCATTGACGCCGGCAGTAAACTCGATTCAGCTGCTCTGATCATCTGGTCCAACTATCTTTTGGAAAAACTGAATCCGGAAATAGTCCAACAACTTTCCAATTCTCCCCGTCAAAATCAAAATCTTACCCGCAGCATCTATTTTCTGATGGCTGCGGCCAAATTAAAAAACATACCCATTCACGATAATTTCGATGAAAATTTTAACATCAAGGATTATCTCGATTATAAAGGCTGGTATTGGGCAGCCTCCTTTTCCGGACATAACCTTCCTGATTCCATCTCGGAAAAACAGATGGGGAAACTGCTTGATCTGCTACCCCAAAGCCAAACCCCAAAAAACTTCAACAAACTTCTGGCTATAAATGATCCAGAAATCACCAGAGCTCTTTATCGCTTCGGGCTTCCCCCAAAATATCTGCTGCCAGGTTTATTTTCGGAAGATGTCTGTTCCCGGGCAAACAGTGTAATCGGACTCGGTAACAAACTGAAATCCAACAATCCGATAGCCGAAAAACTCTACTCCAGAGAAACCAACGATCTGGTCAAATTCAACCTCCTGCTTAATGTCAAGTATTCCTGGAAATGGCAACAACGTGCCCAGGAATTGAAAAATCAAAATATTCATATCACCCCAGAACAATGGCAAGCTCTCCTGCACAAATGGCCCCGGACCCAGGCTGTAAAATTAGCCAAACAATGGGAATTTAAAGATTATCAGCACCTAAATTCAAAAGGCAAACGCGATCAACTGGTTCGTTTCAAATTAAAATCTGTTCCCTCCCATCTCAAATGTATTCTTGTTGGCACCCCTTCAGGTGAATTCCGGGGAATCAACCCTCCTGCAGAACCTGAACTGGTGCTCATGCACTTGCAAAAGGGTCGCCTCACCCTCAAACCTGTTTATAACCAAATAGATCAAGAACAATGATACCAAAACTTGACCTCAAAAAGATCATCCTTTTTTTTTGCGGGTTTATTTTAATTCTCTCGGTGCTGCACCGGGTTCTTTCTTTTTCCCCCTTCCTCTTTGCTTATATATCCCTGATTTTCGCCATTATTTTTCTGCTGACCCCGGAATTGGTTCTGGCCAGGCTTACTTCTGAAAATCAAGACAAACCCCAAATCAAACTCTGGCAAGACTCTCTGGTTAAAAGTATAAGTTGGGGAGTTGTCACTTCTGTGATTTTGCTGGGAGTTTACTGGCTGCTTCACTATTTCTGGTTCAAATATTCCTGCCCGGGTAACTCCGGTTTCTCCCTCGGACGCAATTGTTCCAACTATCACAGCGATTTTGAATATCCCTTTTCCCTGCTGAAATCTTTGGATTTACTGGCTTTTCAACTTATTATCGTGGCCTTTCCCGAAGAATTTTTCTACCGGGGTTTTTTGCAGCCCCTGCTCTATAAATCTAAACAATTACAACGCTTTTCAGGATTCAAAAAAATTGGAGCGGCAATTTTTATACAGGCACTACTCTTTGCTGTGGGCCATTTCCTGATTGATTTCAGCCCCATGAGATTGTCTGTATTCTTTCCGGCTTTGTTTTTCGGATTTATCGCCTGGAAAAGCAAATCAATTCTAGCCCCCATTATCTTCCATACAGCAGCCAACTATACCTCCCTTCTCCTTGAAAATGGTTTTTTTAATTGACTTGACCAGGTCTTTTCCCATAGATTCATCCTTGTAAACTGTTATGAAAACAAAATTCATTCCCCATCCCCATGTTATTAGCCTGATCAATTTAGCTCTCGCCGAAGATCTCAACGGCGGAGATCCCACTTCGGCTCTCCTTTCCGAATCCAATTTCCCTCAAACAGCCACCATTTACGCAAAAAGCAACTTTACTGTGGCGGGCTTGCCCCTTTTGCCTTTGATTATCCAGGAATCAAGGTTTGAACTGGAGGTGGAATTTCTGGCTCAGGAAGGAGACCAGATAAAACATGACCAGCATCTGGCCAGAATCCGAGGCAAGGTCTTGGAAATCCTCATTCTCGAACGTACTTTGCTGAATTTTCTGCAACAATTATCAGCTGTGGCAACTTCCACCAGAAAAATCAAAGATCTAGTTGACGACAAAGTTAAAGTGGCTGACACCAGAAAAACAATTCCCGGCTGGAGATATCTGCAAAAATATGCCGTCCTCGTTGGAGGGGGCAGCAACCACCGCTTCAATCTTGCCGGCGGCATCATGATCAAAGACAATCACATCGATGCCTGCGGAGGCATCGCCCAAGCTGTCGAGGCTATGCGCCAACATTCACCCCATTCTCTCAGAATTGAAGTTGAAACCCGCAACCTTGAAGAAGTCAAACAAGCTCTTGCTGCTAAGGCCGATATCATCATGCTCGACAACATGTCTCCCGAGCTCATGAAATCAATCATCGACAAATATGGCCAACAAGCCATCTTTGAAGCTTCAGGCAACATAACCAGAGACAATATTCAACAAATAGCCCACTGTGGAGTCCAGGTCATCAGTCTCGGCAGTCTCACTCACACCATTAATCCTCCTGATATTTCAATGAAAATAGATCCAACCCCATGAACAAAATTAACATCTGTTTCAACATCTTTATATTGTTTACAACTGCAATACTCCTTTCCAATTGCAGCTCATCGGCTCCTGGCTGGAAAGAAACCAAATCCATCGATACCGCAGTGGCATATCGCAAATTTCTGACCAACAACCCAGATACTGACGAAGCTTATGCAGCAAAAATCAAATTGCAAAATATTCTGTACAATCGTGTCAAAAACCTTGATGAACTTGCTGCTGCCAAATTTCTGCTGCATCAGTTTCCTTCTCCGGCTTTTCGCAAAAAAATCTTGAAAGACCTCGCCCGCAAAAGAGCCCGGCGAGCTTTAAAAAGCAAAGATGTCTGGCTGATGAAAAGATTTCTCATGCTCCATCCTGAAGCCGAACAAAGAGATAAAATCAAAAAGACTCTGGAAAAAGTGTGGTATCAACAATTAAAAGCTTCTCCCGATCTTGAACAATTAAAGCATTTTCTCAGTTTTTTTTCAGACTCCATCTACAGAAAACCTGCCAGAGAACTTCTGGCCAAACTGGAATACAAAAAGCTGGGCAGCAAACCCGCTGAATCAAAGCTTCGTCTTTTTGCTCTTCAGTATCAACACACCAAATATGGCAAAAAAGCTATCAAACAATTGGTGGATAAAGCAAACATCCATCGTGTCCTCACCGGAAGTTTGAAAGAGTTGAAAATAGTATTACAACAACATCCCGATATTTCACAAAAATTTATTCTGGCAGCCTTGAACAGACATCTGGAAAAGGCAATAACTGATGTTGATCCCACCAAACTTGAAATTGTCTGCGGTTTTAAAAAATATAATCTTTGCTCCAAAAATATAAAAAATATTATTCCCCTTTGGAAAAAATATTCAAAATCAAAAAAAGAGTTGATCCGTTCTCTGGTGCAAAAATCCCTGGAATGGAAACCAACCGCTTCTCCGGTTGCTCTGGAATACGCTTTGAACAGCAACAACCTCAGAACCAACAGAATAGCTTTTCTTTCTCTGGCTCACCTCCCGGAACCCAAATCTTTTTATCTTCTACTCTCAAGAATTGGCAACGAAGATCCTTTAATCTGCTGGCAAGCTCGCCAAGCCTTTCGCACTCTGTTTCAATCCAGCAAAGAATGGGTAATTCTCCTGACAAAATACGAATTAAACAGCATTGCCAAGCGATTAAGTGATCCAGGTTACTTGCTCAGAGCAGTATTTTTATCATCTTTATTGTATCCAAATAAAAAAACCACCTCAAAATTGGCAAAAAAATTATTGGCAATTAAAAAGAAAGAACCATACAAACTGGCTCTCCAATTGGCAATTTTCAAATATTTTCCCAAACAGATCAAACAAAAACAACTTTTGAGTGCCCTCAATCAATACCTGGGAAGAATTACCCGTATCTTCCCGGAATCCCTTGAAGACGCCAATTTTGCCCTGGCTCGCCGCTCCCTTTATCGACTCACTCTTTTCAGAATAAAATTGGACGAAACAGACTCCTGGAATAGCGATAGTAAAAGCTTTGAGCTTTTCAGAAAACGAATAAAATCAATTGAAGAAAAATGGGAAAACAAACTGAGAAAACAGAAAAACTATGTTTCTTTGCAGGAAATTTCCATAGCCGAAAAAATTGAACAATGGGAAAATAGTCGACAGAAAAACAGGAAAAATCTCTTCAGAAAAGGCAACAAAAAATTCTGGAAAGAATATTTTTCCCGATAAATCCATCTTCACAAAATTATTTTCAGAACTTTTTTGCCGAAAATCTCATCTAAATTGGAAGTTCAGCTTGCCATATGGGCAAACCTGTTCTATTAGTATATTAGTAATATTACTGTTGTATTAATGAAATACTATTTCATGGTTAAGGAGTTGTTTCATGAACCGCAAACTATTTCCCCTTCTTTCAATTACCTTTTTATTTCTTTTTGCAGTTGTCGCCTGCTCTCCTGACGATGGTAACGACAACAACGGCTGGAATCAAAACAACAACACCAACAACACCAACAACACCAACAACCAGATCTGCTCCGAAGGAGATCAG
The DNA here is from genome assembly GCA_041686345.1 of Polyangia bacterium. Lineage (GTDB taxonomy): Bacteria > Myxococcota_A > Polyangia > HGW-17 > HGW-17 > JAQICJ01. The sequence goes on from JAWLEA010000009.1 coordinate 49,324, forward strand.
CGATGTTTTGCCAATACAATCCAGAATTGTGCAGACGGACAATGGATTAATGATACTGTTTGTGGCGTAAATGATGAACTTCCTGTATGCGACGACACCAGCTCTCCAGCAAAATGTGCAGAATGTATCTCCGGAGGCACTGCCTGCGGCGATGACAATAATGTTCACACTTGTACTGCCGATGGAGAAATCGGTATGGTGGAAGAAGAATGCGACACCGAAGCCGGAGAAACCTGCATCGATGCCAATGGCAGCGCCACCTGCGACAGTCCCTGTCTGCGGGCTGCAGCCAAAAACTCATATCGCGGTTGCGACTACTGGCTCACCTCCATGGCCAACCAGCAATTAGACCCAGCCTTTGCCGATAATTTTGCAGTGGTTATCGACAATAGCAACGAAGTGGAAGCCAATGTCACTATCACTGGCAACGGACAAAATCGCAATGAAACTATTCCC
>JAWLEA010000101.1:0-12882 GCA_041686345.1 Polyangia bacterium
AAGCAGTTATGACAAAACTGATGAGGTGAAATTCCGTCGCCAGACGATGACATCCATTTTGGGATGGGAACTAACTACCGGAGAATAGAAAAAAGGAGCCCCATGAGTGAAAATTGTCTCTTTTGCAAAATCGTAAAAGGAGAAATACCCTCCCAACAAGTTCTGGAAACTGGTAACATCTTTGTATTCAAAGACATTAACCCCGTTGCTCCTGTACATTTTCTTCTGATTCCCAAAAAACACATATCTTCCCTGAATGAACTTGAAGAAAAAGACAGTAAATTGATGGGAGAAATTGTGATGACTGCCAGCAAAATTGGAAACACCAATGAGAAACTGGATAAAAATTACAGGCTTATCTGTTCCACGGGAGAAAAAGCCGGACAAGTAATCAACCATGTCCATTTCCATCTTATTGGAGGCAGAGAGCTACAATGGCCTCCCGGCTAATCTAGTTCCCCCTATGGAAAGTCATTGGCTGAATACGGAATTTTATAATTTTATTTCCTGGGATGAGCTTTGAGATTCAACGGGGCATTCATTTTGAAAAAGGTCGTTTTCAAATTTGGATAATAAACGGCGTAATTCTCTAATGGTGAAGGGTTTAGGTAAATAATCAACTTTGGGGTATTCGAGATATTTGCTTAATTTTCCGCTGAAATCGAAAGCACTGATAAAAATAATAATCGGCTTTTCGTCAAATTTGGCATAGAGTTCATCAAATACTTCCAATCCTGTTTTACAAGGCATCATAACATCAAGCAAAACAATATCATACTGCAATTGATGGTTGTAATTATCTAGAAAATCCACCCCGGAACCATAGGCCTTTACATAATGACCGTCCTTGCGCAAACTGCGTGAAATTAATTTGAGAATAATAGGTTCATCGTCAACAACAGCAATTTTCATAATCAATTAGCCTTAAACCATTAAAAGATTAAAATATTAAAAGATCTAATTTGATTAAAATCAATCAAACCTGCTTTTATCGGGGCAGTTTAGCAAATAATTAGAATTATGTAAGACTTTTTTTCACTTTTATCAAAAATTTTTGATCAACTTTGGAAAACCAGTTAGTTCCCATCCCAGAAGTGGGGTTTTTGGCTGGGGAAGAAGTTTGCCTCAGATGCGCGGAGTAACTGCGAAGATATAGCCACTACTATTTCAAGAAGTTACGACAAAGCTGATGAGGTAAAATTCCGTCGCCAGACAATAACATCCATTTTTGGGATGGGAACTAGTTACTTGAAACTCTTATTTTCTTTTGCTTAATCTTTTTAAAAGCAACTTTTTCAGTTCTTTTACTGCGTTTGTAGTTACCTTTTATTTTTTGACCATTCTTTTTGCCTTGAATTTTTGCATGTTTTCTCTGTCTTTTTTTCTGACGAATCAGAGCCAGATTTATCTTATTTTTTTTCTGCTTTGCTCTTTTTTTGTCAGTTCCTGATTTCATGGTCTTTCTTGCCTTTTTTTCCTTTTTTTGGCGGACCCTTGCTTTATAATCATCCAGAGATAATTTTCTCTTCCTGATATTGGTCAAGCGTCTTTTGGCCATGAAATTTTTTGACATATTTTCCAATTTATCAAGTTTTGCCAACAGATCCTGGTTAGTATCAACCCCTCCCAGATTCTGGTTTCTACGTTCACTTTTTTTGCCGGCAAAAAAACCGATAATAAAAGCTATAAAAGTAATCACAACAAAGGTAAGAGCTAATGAAACAAGTTGTTTTGAACCAAGAATGATTTCTGTTTTTTCACTGAGATTGTCAAGATTTTTCATTATTGAACCTCCTTGGGGGATTCCATTTGTTCAGGTGCAGGCAATCCCAAAACCTCAAGGGCATTGCGAGTAACTGTCCTGAAAGCTTCCAGCCAAATTAACCTTGCCTTCACTTTGTTTTCATCTTTAGCTGTTAAAACATCTTTGCGGGGAAGAATCGGGTCATCCTTCATAGTAGTGTAATAACTGTGGAAATTACGACTCAATTCGACGAGATAAGTTGCCACATGATGGATTTCCCTTGATTGAGCTGAATTTGTAATAACTTCGGGGAATTCCAACATGAGTTTCAGCAGACGGATTTCAGCCTTTCCCAGTTCCTGAGCCAATTTCACAGAATATTCTCCGGGAACCAGAGAAAACCTTGATTTAACTTTTTTCAGAATAGAGCAGGCCCGGGCATGTCCATACTGAGCATAGCGGGCTGAATTCTCTCGGGGATCCATACTCAGTGCAGAATCCAGATTAAAATCCAGAGCTGAATCATGTGATTTTGCTATAAAATACCAGCGGGTTACATCAGCCCCCACTTCATCTATCAATTTATTCAATTCAACAAAATTTCCTGATCTTTTTCCCATTGAAACTTTTTTGTTTTTTGAAATCAGAGATACAAATTGAACCAAAAGGGCTTCAAATCTTTCAGAAGAATAGCCCATTGCTTCTAAAGAAGATTTGATTCTGGGAACATAGCCATGATGATCAGCGCCCCAGATATCGATCATTTTATCGAATCCTCTTTCCAATTTGTCGGCATGATAAGCAATATCAGCCGCAAAATAGGTGAGAGTACCATCACTTTTGATTACAACTCTGTCTTTAATATCTTCAAATTCAGAAGATTTAAAAAACAAAGCTCCTTCTTTCTGATAAAGAACTCCCTTTTCCTGCAATTTTTTGACGGCTCTTTCAATTTTTCCCTGATGGTGCAGTTCTTTTTCACTGTAAAAGCGATCAAATTCTACTCCAAGTTTTTTCAATGTTGCTTTTATTTTCTCTACAGCTTTGGCAATCCCAAAGTTTTTGAATTCTTCGGCATTATATTTTTTTGTGGCAGCTTCACATCCTTTTTCGGCAAAATAATCAACTGCCATTGCTTTGATGTATTCTCCCCGGTATCCATCCCGGGGAAATTCTATTTCAGGAATTTCTTTGCCCTGCTCTCGACATAATTGTAAATAGTTGAACCAGATGGAACAAGCCAGATTATCAACTTGATTGCCAGCATCATTCAAATAATATTCACAACTTACATCGTAACCCGCAGCTCTCATTATCCTGGCCAGGGCATCACCTACAGCAGCTCCGCGACCATGTCCCACATGAAGAGGACCGGTAGGATTGGCACTTACAAATTCCAAATTAACTTTATCTTTTTTCTCATTGCTTTTTCCCCAATTCTTTCCTGCAATTAAAATCCTTTTCATTCCTTCTAAAAATTGGTAATTATTCACAGTAACATTAATAAAACCGGGGCCTGCTATTTCTACCTCACTTATAATTTGCTCTGTGTCTTCCAAATTATCAACCAGAAGAGAAGCCAGTTTTCTTGGTGACATTCTAGCAATTTTTGCAGATGCCAAAGCAAAATTAGTAGCAAGATCTCCGTGAACTTTCATTTTTGGAGCTGAAAACACAAAGTCTCTTTCCTGTAATTTTTCAGTAACCTCATTGTGATCAATGAGTTTTTCAAGAGACTTTTTAAAAATTTTATTTAAACGATTTTTAATTTTATTCATGATACACCGTCCTACATGTAAGACAATATATCACATAGTAGCACCTGTCAACTTTTTACCTACATTGTGATACTATTTATTACACATTGTTCCAGAATGGGAAGAAAAATATCCAAGTTCAGGTTGTTATTACCGCCATGAAAAAATTCTCTTTTGCAGATATTGCCAAACACCCTCTAACAAGAATTACTCTTGGAATTTTCAGTGCGGGACTGATTCTGACCCTTTTTTTGCTGAATCGTTGCGATCAAAACCAACAACTGGATTTACCCGGAACTAACAAAACAAGTGAAAAGAGGGAAAAAGAAAAACAATTTTTTAACCAGACAATTTTAAAACTCGTTGATAATAACCAAAAAGAAATAGCAAACCGGGAATTTGAGTTTCAAATTTTCGATCTGAAAACCTCCACCACTGGTAAAATCAAGCTTTCCACCGATAATTCAGGAGTTGTAACTATTAATCCTGAAACCACCAATCCTTGCAGAATTACTATCAAACATCCCGACTACAAACTTAAAACTTTTACTCTCAACCCCGCTAAACCAGGCAAGCTAAAAATCGTCAAACTTGAGCAGGCTTTGGTTCTGCAGGGAAAAATCCAGGATAAAGACAAAAAGCCTGTGAAAAATGCCAAAATCACTATTACTGATTCAGAAACTGATACAGTTGAAACAATTTTTTCCAACAAAGAAGGGAAATTTTCCTTCCAGGGAGAAGAAAAAAAAATCTACCTTCTCGATATTGAAAAATCCGGTTTTGAAAAGATTAATAAAAGATTTTTTTCTTCCACAGATAATCAGGCAGTTATCACCCTCGACAAAATTACTGATGTTTTTGTGGAGGTTATTTCTCCTGAAGGCAAACCACTGCCCGGAGCAAAGGTAATAGTTGCCGGGGCAGCCCTTTGGCCTCCTCAAATCTACACCACCGATAAAAACGGTAAAATTAATCTCCAGGCAGTATCTGATAAAAGCTATTCTTTCAGCGCCTCCTGGAAAAATCTGACAAATTCCATCGAAGATATACTTTTTGCCGAAAATACAACCAACATTGTCCATCTGCATCTGGAAAAAGGATATTTCCTCGAGGGAAAAGTCAGAGATGCCCGTAATGGAAAACCTGTTGCCAATGCGATTTTTTCCATTGGTGAAAGTCAGGTATCAATGATTGTCAAAGAGGTTCAAACTGATAAGGAAGGTAAATTCAAAATTGGTCCCCTGCTGCCGGGCAAATACGGATTTTCCCTGGCAGCTAAAGGTTATGTTTCTTTAAGTGGCCAGAATTACTGGATTGGTGAGAAAAATCCCCCTGCCCTTTTTGACCTTTCCAAGGGGCTTACTCTCAAAGGCCAAATAGTTGACAAAAAAGGAATTCCTGTAGAAGGTGCAATAGTTGAAATATGGGGTATAGACAGGTATGGAAGACTTCTTTCTCCTTTGGCCCTGAGCTCCCCCAATCTAATCAATGAAGGGGAATTGGGAATTGTTTCCCGCAAGGTAACTATCGGGATGCAAGCCAATGGGGCAACTATTACCAATAAAAATGGCAAATTTGCCCTCAGGGGAATTCCTCCGGGTTGGCTGGCTCTCAAAATCAGAAACAAGCCCTATCTTCCCGGTCATCTGACCTTGGGACTCACAGCAGAAAACAAAAATGATATCTATTATAAATTAAAACGGGGAAAAAGATTGACAGGCTACATCACCGATAAAATCTCAACCCCTCTCAAAGGAGTTGAGATCAGGGTTGAATCACCTTCCCTCCCCGAATATTCTTATACAACATTTACAGATGCCAAAGGCAATTTTGAACTTGAAGGCATACCTGATCAGGTTGCCCTTACATACAACCATCCCGGTTATCTCCCCAAAACTGAAATTTTATCCCCTCAATTGGAACACAAGGTTGTTTTGAGAAAAGGAACCAAAAAAATCACCCTCAGATTGCAAGATTCCCATCAATTTCCTTTGAAAGAATGTCCGGTGGAACTGGTTTCACAAAATGGCTCGGAAGGTTATTACGGCAAAACTGACAAAAATGGAGAAATCTCTTTTTCCCAACTTGACGATAAAACTTACCTGGCCACAATTTTACCTTCAGAATACCCCCGTTATGTGACAGAGCCTCTCAAACCCGGTATTCATAACTTGGAACTTCCCTATGGTGGAGGGTTTTCTGGTTTTGTCAGAGATGTTGACACTAAAGCCGGTTTAAAAGCCGAAATCAAAATGGTTCATTCTTCTGGAGATGAAATAAACCTGAAAACCGAAGATGGAGAATTTACTGTCGGGAACCTCGCAGCTGGAACTTGGAAACTCCAGATATCCTCACCTGATTATATTACCCTGAAACAAAATATTAAGATTGAAAGCGGAAACAGGCCCGGAGCGATCAGCAGTGGAGAAAAATTGTTTGAACTTTCTCCCGGAGGAGATGTTAAAGGAATAGTTGTTGATAATCAGGGATTCCCGGTAAAATTTGCCCGAGTAGTCTGTAACAACAACTACATCAAAGCAAATTTAAACGGTAAATTTGTTCTGAAAAATATAACCCCGGGGCAGCAAAAACTCCAAGCCTGGAAAATGGGAAAAGGATATGGAGAAAAAACAGTTGAGGTCGATAAAATGCTCACCACTTCCGGAGTTAGCATCAAAATAAATTCTGCTTCAGGAAAAAATAAGATCAAATCAGGGTTGAAACTTGAAAAATTACACTCCGAGGGCAAAACGTTGATTGCAGACATAAAACCCAAGTCACCTTCAAGTCGTACCCAGTTGAAAGAGGGGGACGAAGTTCTTTTTGTCAATGGTTTGTCTTCGGGACTTCCGATCTTTTTTCTCAACTCACAACTTGAGGGAAAAACAGGTGAGGTTATATACCTGATTACGGGAAACTCTCTTGCAACTGCAAAACATGTCTTTATTTTCCTGAAAAAATAGTTAATAATCTCGATAATCGGTGTTATAATCCTTGAATTGAATAAAAGACCCATACTCAGAATATGGGGTTAATCTCAAATCTTCAAACCGGGATATTTTGTACAACTTATGGCAAAATTCAAAAAAGAAATAAAAGAAAAACTGGATGATCCACAGGAGCTTTTCGATAATTTCAGTGTCTTCAAATTGATCAAACCCATGGCAGGAACTTTTCATGTGGTTGAACTCAATCTCGAAGACACCGACAGAATCCTCGACAAAAGCAATGCATTTTCCAACTTCCATGATCAAAACTGGCTCAAAATCATGGGTTACACTCTGCTTTATTCAATGAATCAAAAGCCGAGACCTTTTTTTGGGTATTCCGGAACCGATTTTTTGACTCTCATCTATAAAATCAACCCCGAGTTGAATCAAGTAACCGAATTAATCTCAAATCTTTCCTCCCTTTCGTCATCTTTTTTGGGTTTGCAAATCAACAATACAGTCAATTTTTCCGGAAATCTGCTCGAATTTCCCGATCCTAAAATACTCACAGCTTATCTTTTATGGAAACAAAATAACAACCGCAACGTCCTCATTCAGTCCATGGCTCTGGATACTCTGATCTCCCAGGGGAAATCTTTTGAAGATGCAAAAAAAACAATAATCGAACTCGGAGACAACCAAACCAAATTATCCCTGATTTCAGACCACAAAGAAACCAAAATTCCCAACTGGCACTTGAACGGGATCTGTTCTTTCTGGGATAAATCCAGCGACAAAATTCAATTGGCTATTCACGAAAATCTTCCTTCGGGCCCTGATTTTCTTAATTTTCTTATTGAACTCTTTGATCAGGAATAAGGTAATAATCCATGCATTTTATCTGTGACAAATGCAAAACAAAATATCAAATACCTGATAAAAAAATTAAGGGAAAAATCCTTAAATTAAGGTGCAAAAAATGTGACAACACAATAGTTTTAAAAGATCCCAACACTAAAAAGAAAGCCACCCCTCCCCAAAAAAAATCATCCAAAAAAGGAAAAAATCTGCTACGCAAGGCATTCACAAAATCTCTGCATCAGCAGAAGCCGGAATTCAAAAAACAAATAAAGGATTCTTCTTCCTTTAGAGAAGATAAAACCCGGATCTCTAAAATTCCTGATTTTAACAATGAAGATTATACTCTACCAGAAGAATGGTACCTTGCAGATGAACGTGGACAGTTCGGACCAATGTCTCTTAACGAATTAATAGCCAGGATCAAAAGAGGGGAACCAGGAATAGATGCTGTGGTCTGGAAAGATGGATTCAACGACTGGGAACCCATAGAAGAAGTTCCTGAGCTAAAATCTTATCGCAAACACGCCCCCCCTCCCCGAAAAAAAAGAGAAGCCAAACCCACTTCAGCTATCGGTTCATCTTATTCAGCCCAGACAACCAATCCTTCAATTTCTCAATCCCAGTTGCAACCTGCTCTCTCTCAATCCCAACTGCAACCTAACCACACTTCCGGTTACAGAGCCATGGGGCATCCTCAGGACAGTATGGCTGCCGTAGTTTCCCAACCTCCCCACAGCACCCCTTTGCAACAATTTCAAAAATCAAACCAGAACAAACTGGTAATTGCTCTGCTGGCAGGCTTTGGTGCAATTGCAGTTCTCGGTCTCCTCTATTTTGTCTATAACCTCGGCAAAGAAGGAGGCAAACAAGCTCCGTCCGACAAAAAAATGGCCAACAAACTCAATAATTCAGCCGACTCCAAAGAAAACAATAAAAAGCAAAAAATACCCGCAACAACAAAAAAAAATAAAAGCAAAAAAAAAGAAGACAAAGTAGTTTATATCCTTGCCAACGATCAAAACGACGACGACAACAACAAAGATGTTAAAAAAACAGAAAAAAGCAATAAATCAACCAAAAGAAAAAGTACTTCATCGGACAGTAAATCAAATTCAGGTAAATCTTCCTCCTCTTCTTCTTCCTCTTCTTCCTCTTCTTCCTCTTCTTCCTCCCGTTCCAAAGTTGATCTCAAAAAAACAATGATTGCCAACAAAAGCAGAATTTCTCGCTGTTATGCAATCACTGTTCGAAAAGGCCAAAGTTCTCTGGTCGATCACAATGTAAAAGTACATCTCAAAATTAAACCATCAGGTAAAGTTTCATCCATTTCTTTTTCCGGCTCCATGCCCCCTATCATGAAAAACTGCCTGGTACGCAACCTGCGTTCCTTCGAATTCACCAAAGGCTCGAAAACCGATAATTTTACCTACACCATGCATTTCAGTAACTAGTTCCCATCTTGAATCATTATTATAGATCAATCACGGAATTTAATTCGCTCCTTTTTTGTTATAATTGTTGGCCGTTCGGAAATATTTTTTTCTGAAAATTTGATTTTAACTAGTTCCCATCCGGTATCTGTCAACATAGTTGCCACTATTTCAAGCAGTTGCGACAAAGCAGATGAGGTAAAATTCCGCGTTCAGACAATGACATTCATTTTTGGGATGGGAACTAAATACAAGGTGAAAATTTTGAGTACTACTTATTTCTCTGAAAATTCTGATTTTATCGAAAATATATTGAATATGATGCCCCATCCCATCATTATTTTCGACAATACCGGCAATGCCATCCATAAAAACAATAAAGCCCAACAGCGATTCAGCAAAATCAACTCTTTATCCAAATTTTTGAATTATTACCAGAGTTCATTGAATTTGGAACAAATCCTTAATTATTGCCGAACAAACAAAGAAATTGAATTGGAGTCCCAAAATAAAGAACGAGAAGAAAATTTACATTATTGTAAGTTGAACTTGCTGGAATTTAAAGACTTTACCGCTTATTTGCTTTTGATCCGGACACTTCCTTCTATTTCAACCAGAGAAAACCTCGAAATCAAATACCATCGATTTGCTCAAATTGTGGATCAGGCCTCCAACATCATCATTGTCACCGATTTGGAAGGAAATATTATTTATGTAAATCCCAGTTTTGAAAAAACCACCGGTTACACCTACAACGAAGTCTTGGGCAAAAACCCGAATATTCTGCAATCAAATCAACATCCTACTGAATTTTATAAAAAATTATGGAACACAATAACCAGAGGAGAAACTTGGCACGGCTACCTGATCAACAAAAAGAAAGATGGACAACTTTATCACGAAGATGCTTCTATTTTTTCCCTCAAAGACAAGCAAGGCAAAATTACCAATTATTGTGCTGTTAAAAAGGATGTCACTATTGAAAAAGATCTGGAAGACCAACTTGTCAGGATTAGAAAGATGGAAACAGTCAGCAGACTTGCCGGAGGACTTGCTCATGATTTCAACAACCTGCTGACAGCCATCAGCGGACATGCCCAATTGTGCAAAATGGAGCTTTCTGAATCCTCCTCTTTGAATCAGGATATTGATGCTATAATCCAAGCAGGCAACAGAGCAAAAAAACTGGTAGCCCAACTTCTTGCCATAGGCAAAAAACAAATAATCAAACCCACCGTGGTAAATCTCAACAAAATAATTAACGATCTTTATCCGATGCTCCACAGAATGCTCCCTGACAATATTGTTCTTGTGAGACATTTATCACCTAATATTCCTTATATTGAAGGAGATCCAGGACAACTTGAACAAATTTTGATCAACCTGGTAATGAACTCACGTGATGCCCTCAACAGGATAAGTCTTGAGGAAGAATCCAAACTCATCATAATAAAAACCCGTCATTATCCCGCCGATTTTCCGGATTTTGAAGAAAAGTTCGCAAAATACAAAACTCCCTATCTTGTCCTCTCAATTCAAGATAACGGACCTGGAATCAACTTGCAGAACAAAGAAAAAATTTTTGAACCGTTTTTCTCTACCAAAAATGACCAGTTCAATGCCGGTCTTGGCTTATCAACTGTTTATGGAATCACCCAACAGAATAAGGCCTCTATTGAAATCCAGACTGGAACGGAAACAGGAACTAATTTTGATATATTTTGGCCTGCCACCAGTAAAACCCCTTCTCGGGAACATTATATTATATCCACCAATATTGATATAATTGGAAAAGAAACAATTCTTTTTCTTGAAAACGAAGAACCGGTTATTGATTTTGCCTGTAATTCTCTGCGTTCCTTGAATTACAAAATAATTAAAACCTCCTCTCCAGAAGAAGCCGCTTTTATTTACAAAAACAATTTCAACAAAGTAGATCTGTTAATTACAACTGAAAATTTCACCAAAAATGATGAATACAAAAATGCAATTGACCTGCTGGAAAAGCTTTTTACCATTAATCCGGACCTGAAATATATCATCACCGCTAAAAACAAATCCCCCCATCATGAATTTTTCAACTTGAAAAAATTTAACTCCCATATCAATTTTCTGTCCAAACCTTACACCATAACTGAACTTGCAAAAAAAATCAGAAAGAATTGTAATATTCAAAAAAAAATATCTTCCCCTTGACGTTAAAAATATTGTGTTTATGTTATTTTTAAAGAGGTTAAAGCCTTAATATACTTAGCTTTATTAGCGTTTTGACTTTTTTTGACTTTTAATGCATTGAGTCTGATTATACAATTAAAAAGGAGGAAAAAAATGTTCTACAATTATTATACCCTGCAAGACCATCTTCTAAACAGATTCAGAAACAGAATGCTTGATCTTTTTGAAGAATCAGAGACCAGAGATTTTTCAAGTTGGCCTCCAACCAATATTTATGATGAAGAAGACGGGTTGATCATGGAAACTGTTCTTCCGGGAGTTAAAGATAAGGACATTGAACTTAATGTCCATGATAATGTAATCACTCTTTCCGGAGAAAGAAAACTCAATTATCCCGAAAATTCTCAACTTCATCGCCGTGAAAGACCTGTAAGTAAATTCAGCAGAAGCTTCAAACTTCCTTACAATATAAAAACAGATAAAATAAAAGCCAACTTGAAAGACGGTGTTTTAACTGTGGAACTTCCCAAACATCCTCAGGAAAAAACCAAAAAAATCAGTATCAAAGCATCCTGATACAAAAATAAAACAAAGTGTTTTTGAACTGATCATAATTAATTCTTATCTGTTTCTGCAAAATTACCTGAACCAATTACCAGGCAAAATTGACCGGGAACAGTTGAAGGAGGTATAAAATGGATAATAAATTACAAAAAAAAGAAAGAGACAATCTGGAACAGAATTTGGAAAATCAATTCATATCACCATTTTGTGACATTTATGAAAATAATGATGAAATCGGTATCTTGCTTGACATGCCGGGAATCCCCAAAGAAAATATTGACATAAATTTCGAAAACAATGAAATCACCATTGACGGAAAAGTTACAAAAGATAAAGAAGAAAAAGAAGATAACTACTATGTCAGAGAATTTGGAAAATTCAGATATAGTCGCAGTTTCAAACTGCCAAACGGGCTTGATTCTTCTAAAATTAAAGCCAATTACAAAGATGGCAGCCTCAAAGTAACTATTCCCAAATCTGAGTCGATTAAACCCAAAAAAATCAAGATTAACACTAAATAAGAATGGGGGTTATTGGCTGCATGATAATTTTGCCTCATCGGTAAAAAACAACCAGCAAAATCTGATTTGTAATTTTGGTTGTATTATTTTACTGATGGGGCAAAATTCCTTTTAAAACAATTGTTTCTCTTTTTATTACACAATCTGGGGGAACAATTTATTTTACAGCAGAATTCCATTCAAAAATAAATCTATGATGGCGTCTTTTCTTTTCTGCTTAAAATCATCTTCGTTGGAAATATTTTTACCCAAAAGCACTTCAGAAATAGGTTTGGCCAGAAAAATCACTATGGTTAATCCAAAAATAGAAATTAAAGTTTGATTGGGATCAATTTTTCTGAAAACACCGTTTTGGGCACCTTCATCTAAAAATTTCTCAAATTCTTTCAAGGCATTATCTTTGGCAATTAGTGCTTCCAAAGTTGATTTTGTGATTTCAGGTTCATTAGCCAGAGCTGTATGAAAGAGTTTGGCATAAACGGATTTTTCTGAAAAAACTCTAAGTTGAACATCAATCAGTTTTTTGATCTGACTTATATAGTCAGTTGTGTCTCCCCCCAGCAAATCGAATTCTTTTACAATTTTGAGATAGGTTTTTTCAAGAATAATTTTGAGCGATTCAATAAATAAATTATTCTTGCTGGAAAAATAATAATAGAGCATGGCTTTATTTACTCCGGCACGGCGGGCAATTGCTTCCATTTTCGCTCCATCCTTGCCACTTAAAGCAAATTCTTTAATAGCAGCATTCACACATTTTAACCTGGTAGATATTTTTTTATTCATAAATCATTGACCTGTTCAGAATACGATGGGATGGGAACTAACTAGTTTCCATCCCAGAATGGGGGTTTTTGACTGAATGAGAAGTTTGCCTCAGATGTGCGGAGTAACTGCGCC
>JAWLEA010000102.1:0-12860 GCA_041686345.1 Polyangia bacterium
GTTTTGGCGATGATTTTTTGGGGAAAATTGGGAAAAAATGGAAAGTTGGGAAAAAATGGAGTGTGGGGAGAGAGGGGTAAATCCCTAACCCGGATCGGGAATTATTACTTGATTTATATTGAGAACCATATAAAAAGTAAATAGGTTTAAGGAGAGGATCAAAAGATGAAAAATTTTAGGTTGTTTATATTATTCTTGGCTGTTTTTTGGGTATTTACTTCCTGCCAGGATGATCATTCTATCAGTTTCAACCTTAAAACCCAGGATGATTCTTCATTTTTGCAGCAAATTAGCAGACTTACAATCACTATCAATGATAATGTAAAAGAATATGATGTCAGTGATGAATTCAAACTCAAATCTACTTTTGAGGTAAAATTGGGGGAAGTAAGCAAAATAGAGGTAAGAGGGTATGATAATAATGATAATCTACTTGCTTATGGTTCTTCAAATTCATTTGCGGCAGTTGATTATCCCGATCCATTGAGTATTTATTTTGGAGAAGTCAATAAATTTAATCTGTTGAAGGAAGAAAATTCTCTGCCGGCCAGCGGAGTTTCCCATGCAACACTGTATAACTCATCCGAAGATTATCTTACAGAAACAACGGGAGAGATTTTTTTCGGGGGCATGCGGGATGGTACTCCGGTAAATGAAGTCTGGTATTATGATCCCTTTTTTCACGCCAATTATCGCTTGAATTATCTTTCTGCTCCCGTAGCATATCCCGCAGTCATGGCACTGTCCAGTTCGACCATTCTTCTCTTCGGAGGCACTACCACCGATGAAGTTATAACAGATGATCTTTACTACTATTCAACCAGCTGTTCTACCTGCGGTTCAACTAAATTGACCCTGCCCGAGGACGCTCCTCCACCTCTTACTCAAGCTCAAGTTCTCCGTCTCGGTCCTTTCGAAGAAATTTACAACGAATATGAAGGTCTGGAATTGCTAGACGCCTTTCTCCTGATTGGGGGAGAAACACCTGAAGGACCAAATGAAGGGATTTATCTTTTCCAGATATATTCCAACCCCACTTATTCAACAATTACCATTAAAACCAAATCATTTGATTGGCCCAACTGGCGTCCTGGCTTTACTGCAGAAGTTTTCAGTTCCGGTGATGAAAATCCGGGAATCATTATTGTTGGTGGAGATGGTCCGGCAGAAACCATGGAAATAGCTATCAATTCAGAAAGTGATGGTCTTTATTTCAACTCATTATGGAATACTCTTCCCTCTTTTCCGGTTATCAACAATCCACAGGCAATAAGCACAAAAAATAACACTGTCATTTTTTTCGGCGGTGAAAGCTCTGATGGCACTGTATTGAACGATCTGTATTATTATAAAGAACTAAATGGATCTTTGCAAAAATACGAAAATATCGAACTGCTGCCTCGCAAAAATGGCAAAATCACCCGGCAGGGTAAATATCTTCTCTTCTGGGGAGGCGAAAACAGCAACAATCTTGTGGAAACAGCAGAAATGATTTCCATCGTTGAAACTGACAACAATCTCAGTCTGCAAAAACTCTACGAAACCAACTTGAATTATCCCCGCAAAAAGGCGAACGCTTTCAATATTTCGGGAATATATACTGTAATATTTGGTGGATATGATCTGGAGGACAATCCCTTGAATTCCAGCGAAATCTTCACTACTAACCCTATGAACAACTCAGAATAATTATGGAGGTATCATGACTAAAGCAATTGAAGGACTTAAACCCCAAAGTATGTGGAAATACTTTGCCGAAATGTCTAGAATTCCAAGATGTTCCAAAAATGAAGAAAAAATTATAAGTTGGTTGATGGAACTCGGCCGAAAAAACGGGATTGAAACCAAAAAAGATAAAATTGGAAATATCCTGATAAAAATTCCTGCATCAAAAGGATATGAAGATGCTCCAACGGTTGTTCTTCAGGGACATATGGATATGGTCTGCGAAAAAAACAACGACACCAAACATTGTTTCAAAACAGATTCAATCGAGCTTATGCGAGAAACTTCCGAAGGTGAAGAATGGATTACCGCCAATGGCACCACTCTGGGTGCTGACAATGGTATCGGTCTTGCCGCCGGGCTCGCCCTTCTTGACGAAGATTTAATCCACGGTCCCATTGAAGTCCTGGCTACAGTTGATGAAGAAACCGGAATGACCGGAGCTTTCAATCTTGAATCTGATTTTGTTGAAGGACGCTTGATGTTAAATCTCGACTCCGAAGAGGATGGAGCTGTCTACGTCGGCTGTGCCGGAGGTGCTGAATCAGAATTTTACTTTGATCTTGAAAAAACTGATTGTCCTTCAAATTGCAAAGGTCTTAATATCAAAGTAAAAGGACTTCGAGGAGGTCATTCTGGACTGAATGTACATGAAAACAGAGCCAATGCTCTCAGAATTCTTTCCCGTCTGCTCAAAAAAATAGAAAAAAAGGATTTCACATTCCATATTTACGACTTCAATGGTGGTACTGCTCACAATGCCATTCCTCGTGAATCTGCAGCCAAAATAGCCGTTCCAGCCAACAAGTTGAATGAAGTCAAAACCATGCTTCAAGATACCTTCAATACTATAAAAGTTGAATATGATAAAAGAGATGTGAATATGGCTCTTGAAATCAAGGAAACAAGTCTTCCTGCCCAAGTATGGAGCCGAAAACTTTCCGCCAATTTGATCGATCTGGTACTGACTCTGCCCAACGGAGTTCTTACTATGAGCCAGGATCTTCCGGATCTGGTTGAATCCAGCACCACTATAGCCATAGTTGAAACCAGGGAAACTGATATTAAGATAACCGTCAGTTCACGCTCCTCTGTCCAACCTGTTATCAAAGAAATTCAAGAAACCAATGAAATAATCGGAAAACGCTGTGGTGCCAAAGTTGAACTCAGTGAAGGCTATCCCGGCTGGCAACCTGACATGGATTCTCCTTTGCTTGAAGCTGTCACAACTGTTTTTAAGGAAACATTCAACAAAGACCCTGAAATAAAAGCAATTCATGCAGGTCTGGAAACCGGTGTCATCGGTGAAAAATATCCTGGAATCAAAATGATATCTTTTGGTCCCGAAATTCATGGAGCTCATTCCCCTGATGAAAAAGTCAGCATCAAAGCAACAGAAAAATTCTGGGCTCTTCTGTCTGGCACTCTCGAATATCTCGCTAAAAACAAAATTTAACCCGTAAAATATTGCTCAAACAGCAAACCTTCCTTGTCCCTGCTTAATCCTATTCCTCCCTCAATCATTTCTTAAACTTTACAAACAAGTCTGAAACTGAACATCTATTTTAATTTTGTTGAGCTGTTCCCCAATAAACACAAGTCAAAATAACAAAATTTATATATTTTAACTGCCCTTTGTTTTACTTATTTTGTTTTTATGTTAAATATTTTCTGTCTGCAAAGATCAGAGCAGTTATTTTGCAGGATTGAGTTAAAAATAGCGACTTTTCCGCAAAAATTAAGGCAAAAATCTAAATTTATTGAAAACCAGCTTATAATCACTGTGTTCTTTTCTTTTCACTGCAGAAGTTTAAAACAAACTCCAGTTTTTGTATTGCAAACACTGCAATGATAATTCCAGACTGAACTGATTCAATTCTGACAGTTCAAAAAAACAGTTTATCCTATTTTGGAGATCATAAATATGACTAATATTCCTTTGAAAACAGGAAGCATTATTTATCCGGTCAAAAACAGCAACGGCCACAATTATATAATTGGAAACCCTTACATAGTTACAGAAGTCGATGACGACGGCACCTTCAAAGCCAAAGATCCCAACCTCAACCAGGAAGGAAACTGGTTGAAGTGGGACGATGTTTCAACCCAGCCTCCCATTGGCTGGCATTGGCTCAAGGAAAATCTTACTCCCGAGGACGCCGCCATTTTGAGTTTATTCAAAGGTTCAAATACTCTGCTACTTAAAGATGAAGCAAAAGATGCCCTGCTCAGAGAACTTGATGACCTACCCAAACGCATGATCAATCTGGGTAAAAATGAATTACAAACTCAGAATAAAACCAGTCTTTATGTTAACTATGACAATAAAGAAACTCCTATTATCGCCTTCCCGGAAAATACTCTGGATCTTGAAGGCGAAGATGATAATTATATACCGGAAGAAGATTATGAGTTTGAAGAAGAACCCTTTGAAGATCTGATTGACAAAGCCCAACAGGAATACAACCATATCCATGGCAAGGACTCTGACAAAAACTACGAAGAGAATGAGAAACATCCGGATAAAGACAACAACGGCAATAATCTCGAAGATGATTAACTAGTTTCCATCCCAAAAAGGAAGGTCATCGTCTGGCGACGGAAATTGAATTAATCTGCTTTGTCATAACTTCTTGAAATAGTATCAACTATGTCTGCGAAGTTCTTCCGCGCATCTCAATCCAATTTCTTCCCCAGCCAAAAACCCCCATTCTGGGATGGGGAACTAACTATGATTTTTCACCATTGGTTTAAATATGGCGTTTTTTCTCATAATACTACTATTCAGTGCCCCCTTTAAAATTGGACACCACCCTTCACTTCCGGGAGATCTGCCGGATCCATCCTTTTTGTATCACCCCTATGCCCAACAAAAAACCCAAGTGGATCCACGCTTGGAAAATCTGCTTTCTCCTACCATTGGACACCCTGCCATAGTCAGATCAGGTAAACGCTTTGCCATCTGGACCGCAAAAAAACCAGCCCGGATTACCTTGATTCCCGTCAACGAATGTCTTGATGATTACATAATCAAAAAATTTACCAGCAAAGTGCACAAACTGAAGCCACAACAAGTTCTTTACAAGACTCTTGCTTTTACTCCCCAGAATCTTCCCCGGGGCACTTATCACCTGAAAATAACTTTTTTTTCCAAAACCAACAAGAAAGAAGAAACCCACGAACCTAATGCCATACGCAATCTAGGACACTTAAATCCCTTTGAACAAAGTTTTTCAATCCTGCTTTTCTCTGATCACCAACTTCGCGATCCTTCCTGGAAACTGCAAAATGGATTAAAAGCCCCCGAATCTTTTCCCCACCATGATCAAGACAAAGAAAATCTTTCCATTACTCATCAAGGTTTGGCGGAAATTCGCCTGTTAGATCCGGATTTCACGGTTCATCTCGGAGATCTTCTCTTCGGACTTGATTTTAATGAAGAATACCAGGAAGCTTTTGATTTGTTCAGTCGCAGCGGTTTCAGTACTTTCATGATTCCGGGAAACCATGATGGTTATGCCAAATACAATGTTAAACTGCCTTCCTTCAGCAAATTTTCTTTGGGCTTTTTGAAATGTCGCAAGCTTTTTCCCAAAGACAAAGAAAACTGGTTTAAAATCTGGAATTTCCTCACCTGCATGTATTCCGACCTGAAAAATAATATTTTCAACAATCTTGACAGTGACGGTCTTGTTTTCTGGAAAAAAATTCTGGGGCCCCTTGAATATTCTCAATCTTTAGGAAAATTCCACCTTATCTTCATTAATTCATATGGAGGAACTCCTGAAAGAAGACATAGCTTTTCCATATATATAAAGCTTTTAGACTATCACCTGGGAGCTCCAGCAGTTGATAATTATGGAGGTTATCTGTCTGAAGAATCACTGAAATGGATTCAAAAAGAACTCGACTTTGCCCAGAAGAACAAGTTGACTCCCCTTGTCTTTTCCCACCATGATCCCAGGGGCAATTTGGATAAAAACCCCTATAACAAAAATGAACCCTTTCCCACAAGTCCAATCGGTATCGGTCACTTTGAAGAATGGAACTACGATGATGATTGGGACTCAAACCCCGAAGACAACAGGAAAAAAGAAACAGCCACCAATAATTCGGGAATAAAATTGCTGAAACTTCTGGCCCAATACGGAGGTTATTTTTTTTCAGGACATATCCACAAAGATCATCAAAATAAATACAAACAAGGCGATAAAATCAGAGGTATCAAACTTGAAAAAGATTTGAGCTTTGTCAAAATTACCACAGCCGCCTCTTCACGCAAGGATGAAGGTTACTGGGGTTATCGGATTATCAGAGCCAACCCTGATGGCAGTATTGATCTCGAGCCCTTTGCCAAACAAGATCACTCTATGGCTGCCGGTAATTTATGGTTGGAACAATCCAAGGAAGACGAAAACAAATTTTCTTTGTACCATTCCCTCCCAGCAGGGGTTGAATTGACTTTGAACCGCTGTCTCCCTTATTCTGAAAAAGGCTATAAAGTTGAAACTGCGGCCAAAACCGGGGTAGAATTCATCAAAGCCCGTGCCGTTGAACGCTTTAAGGCAAAAAACTACAAATTTCACTTGAAAATAGGAAAAGACGATTCCCCTTACAATACTCCGGAAGTAGAGAAAATTACCATAAAAAAAGCCAGCAACAACAATCCTCCCCAAATTGCCTTTACTGTCAACGGAAAAAAACTGCAACCAGAGCAGAAAATCATAGCACCTGTCATAATCGATGCTCGCACCAGCAAGGATCCTGATAAGGATTTCCTTTTTGATCCCCTCTGGGAAGTTGAAAATAATCAGATCAGGAAATATTTCATAAAAGTGGATACCAACCTGCCTGCAAAAGGTCAGGAAATTCATTTTTCCATCTGTGATCGCTTTGGTGCCTGTTCCAAAAAATCTTTAAAAGTTTATCCTCCGGTAAAAATTGCCAAAAAAAACAGCGGTCTGGGTTGCGGATGCCAATGTCTTTTTATTACTGGAACTTCTTCAACAGCTGGTATACTATTGTTATTGATGATATTATTCTACACAAGAAAGCGCATTTCATCCTCAAAAAAACAAAAAAAATCATAAACACATGTATATTTCAACTTACCACAGTTAACCACCATTTAAATCGGAAACTCAACCATGTTCACTCAACATAAAATTTTTATTTTTTCTTTCATCTTTTCCTTCTCCTTGTTGATTTTTCTTACCAGTTGCGACTTCAATGCTGTGGAAAAAGAATGTCTGGCCAATACCAGCTTTTGTGATCCAGATAATCAAAGAGACATTTTATTATGCAACTCCACCGGCACAGACTTCACAACCAAATCTTGTCCAGAATCTCAACTTTGTGACAAGGGAAAATGTGTCACTGATGAAAATAATCTGCTCCAAATTGTTACCACTGAGTTGCCTTCCGGTGAAAATGGCCATCCTTATCAGGCCAGTCTGGAAGCTGAAGGTGGAGCTAAACCCTATGGCTGGCAAATCATCAATGGACAATTACCTCAGGGTCTTACCCTTACAGCTGATGGCACCATCCTTGGAACAACCGATTTTCCTGCTGATCTCAATCTCGTTTTCAGAGTTACCGATTCTACAACTCCGCCCTATCATGCAGATAAAGAACTGAAATTTACCATTGAAATTGCTCCTCTGGAAATCTTTGGCGAAAACACCTACACCTTCATGATGGTCAAGATTATCATTTTGCCGGTATTGATTCCTTATGTACCCTACAATGCATCTTTGCAGGCGCGGGGAGGATTAAAACCATATCTGTGGTCTGAAATTGACCCGCCTGCCGGATTTTCAGACTATATCACTTCCTGGGGCTTTCCCGGCTCCCTGCAATTAAGTGAAAATGGTGAATTATCGGGTACAGTTGAAGATGTATCAGATGCATCAAGTGTTACCATGCCTGACGGAACCACCATCAATGGCTACTTTATTAATATGCAGGTACAAGATTCACAGGAACCGTCTTCCAGTGATACTTCCATTTATTGTATCCCCACTGTCCCCATATAAACAACTCACCCAAATACCTATTCAGTCCCCGGCCCAAAAAGGGAGTCCATCGTCTGATAAGGTAATTTCATCTCACCTGCCTTGTTGTAACTTCTTGAAATAACTTTATATTTTTCTTTATGAAGTTAATTGCAACTACCCAAACTTGTTGCAATCTCTGTTGACATCCCTGTTTTTAAACCGATAATCAGCCGGCTGCAGTTAAAAAAATATCTATTTTTGTTCAAAAGTATTCTTGCTTTAAAAGGTAATTATGGTATTAAATTGATACAACTAAGAAAGGAGTTTCTAATGAGAGTTTTTCGACTGAGCCTTATTTTAATTTCCACCATTGTGTTATTTTCAGGGTGTGCCAGCACCAACAATGACGATACCAACAATAACAATAACAATACCAACAATAACAACATCAATAACAACAATAACAACATCAATAACAATAGCGGGCCCTGTTCCTCCTATTGCCCCGAAGATAAAGTCTGTGTGGGTGAAAGTGATGAACACTCCACTTGTGTTGAACCCTGCCCTTGCGACGACAATCACGAGTGTGTCGACGGAGGTTGTGTAGATCTCTTCAACGATGAAAACAATTGCGGCAGTGGTGGCAACTATTGTTCAGGAGAATGTGAAGACGGCAACTGTATAGATGCCTGTGCTGCAGCAGGTACGGCCTGTGAAAACGATGAAAGCTGCTGTGAAGAGGCCGGTTCCTACGTCTGCAAAAATACCTCCACCGATTTTTACAATTGCGGTGATTGCGGTTATGAATGCGACGACGAAAGCGCCAATGCCTGTGTCAACGGTCAATGTGCCTGTGGCACCACTTCCGCCTGCACCGACAATATGACCTGCTGCTCCAACTCCTGCAAAGATCTCAGCACCGACGTCTATAATTGCGGTTCCTGTGGTAATGCTTGCGGTACAGGTCTTTCCTGCACTGACGGACAATGCATGTGTGGAGATCAAGCTTGTGAATTCGGCGAATCCTGCTGTGGCAACTATTGTGCCGACCTCGACAACGATCCCACCAATTGTGGTGAATGCGGCAACAATTGTGGTACCGGCAACGGATGCCAGGGTGGTCAATGCACCTGTGGTACCAGCGGAGAAGTCTGCCGAGGCGAATTTGAAGGACAGGATTTTACTCACGATCCCGTCAACGGCACCTGCATGAGTATGTACACTTGCACCGAAGAATGTTGTGACGATGGCTGCAAAATCACCATAGCCACCAGCATGCTCGGCTCCGCCGAAGCTGATCCCAACAACTGTGGTTCATGTGGCAACTCTTGCGACGGCAATATCTGCTGCTGCTTCAGTCTCATGGGTATGGGCGATCCTTCCTGTGAATGTTGTGCCGCAGATGAAACCTGTAGCATGGATGGATGTTCTTCATCCTCATCCAAATGATTAAAAGCTATCAGTTTTTATCTCCTCGAATATAAGCCTGCTTTTCCTCTTTTCTCCCAACTTCATTTCTTGTTTTTGTCAAGCCACTAATTTCTTTTTCAACCAAATTTGCCGATCTATGCTTGCAATAATATTATAATATTGTATATAGCAAGGTTGAAATACTTTTTATCTCCCCTCAAGTCAATCAAATTTCAGTCTGGTTATCTTGCCAAGGTAGCCAGTTCCCTCCAGGAGAATCTGATTTGTTCAAAGCAGTAAGAATCCAGGTCCCCCAACCTTGCACAGCTCGATGCAAGTGGTGCGGCACCTGGAAAAAAAACAATTTCTTCACCAGTTTGAAAAACGAAAACCTTTCTTTGATTTTGGATACTTATTCCGCAATCATTCGTGAATACAGACCCAAATATCTATATGTTTCCGGTGGGGAACCAATTCTTTTGCCTCAAATCGATAAATTTCTTCGCCAGGTTGCTCCCTGGGTTAAAAAATCCATCTATTTATTTACTTCCTTCCAATTTTCAGCCAAACGCAGGGAAAATTTATCCTTGGAGAATATGCCCTGGGAAAAAATGATCCTTACCCATACTTCAGCCGGGTTTGACGAAGAATACTGGCTTGATATGACGCACGGCTTTCCCTTTGAACTATATCTGGACAATATTATAAAACTCGGACAAAAACCCTGGCAGAAAAGATTCAAATTTATCCTCAACCATGAATACCTGCGGAAAGAACTTGAAAAATTTGCCAATATCATCAAACCTGACAACTCTTGGAGTATCTCCCTTAAACTAATGAATAATCAATCCGGAGATTTTGGCGCCGATGAGATAAAAAAAAGCAAAGATAAAGTAATTAAAATTCTCGACAAAGGTGTTGCCAACCTTTCCCTGCCGGTTGATTTCAAAACTAAAATTACCGGAGAAAAAATTATTGAAGGGTTCAGGACCGGAAAAGGTCCGGAACTTTGTCCTTACCGTCATCAACCTCGGGAACTTCGCTTTGCTCTTTACAAAGGCTCACCTGAATATATCAAGTTCAAATACAGATTCTGCTCTCATTTTCCTTCCAGCAAACATTTTATTTTCAAAACTGGAAGAGACAAAATAGAAGATATTACCAACGCTTATAAAAATCATAATTTCTTTCACTGGTGCAAAAAATGCAGATTGAAACTTTACACCTGAGAACAGTTTTCTTTCAAAACCCCTCTTCGGTGAAATTTGACAACAAAACTAAACTTCAAGGAATCCATTTAATATGAAAAGGCGCATCCTGCTTATCCTTACAGAGTTTCCCCCTTCAATCGGAGGAATGCAAACCCATGCCATTTTACTCTCCAGACACCTCTATGAGTCCGGAGATGAAATCAGTGTTCTTACCTACAGAGCTGAAAACAACTCTGCAAAATATACTGATTGTGATACCTCTTTTCCATTTCCCATCCATCGGGTTCTTTCCAGAGTAGGTTATTTTTTCAATCTGCAGACCCTGCTCAAACATATTAACAAATTCAATCCCGATCTAATTTATTCCAGTACAGTTTTTTACGGTATTATTCAAAAACTCGCTTCCATACCCACCATCTGTCGCTCTGTCGGTAACGATATCATGAGACCCTGGATTGCTTACCCTTTTCGTCCCGGAAGTAAACTGGCCTCAAACCCCTATCTTGAAAAAAGGCTGCATGATTTCTTTAAAAAAATGGACAAGCCGGAACTGGTAGAAATTCTGTTCAGAGAAAAAAGGCTGGAATTAACGATAAAAGCCGCTAAAGCCTGCTCCAAAATTCTGGCAAATTCCCGCTACACCTCAAACTTATTGCAAAATGCCGGAGTCAAAGCAAAAAATATCAATATTGTCACTGGAGGCGTCGACAGTAATTTTTTCAAAAAACCCGATTTTATCAACAAAAAGCGATTGAGACAGGAACTTGGACTACCCTGGAACCGCAAAATTCTTCTGACCGCCTGTCGGCTTGTAGATAAAAAGGGAGTCAACTTTCTGATTACTTCTCTGGCAGCTGCCGAACCCGAAGCCAACAATCTGCATCTGGTTATTGTAGGTAAAGGAAGAAGACTGGCACAACTGAGAAGGCTGTCCTATACCCTGGGCATTGATGAACATGTCACCTTTGTAGGTGCTGTCCCCTATGAAAAAATGCCGCCATATTACTGGGCTGCAGATGTATTCACCCTGGCCTCGATTATTTACAGAGATCCTGTTACCGGGCTTGAAGATGCAGAAACCATGGGACGGGTTCTATGTGAGGCAAATGCTGCTTCGTTGCCGGTCATCGCCACCAAGAGCGGAGGAATTCCTTCGGTGATCGAAAGTGGACACAACGGACTTCTTTTTCCGGAAAACGATGTGGCCCAATTTCACGAAAATCTATTCGAGGTACTGGAAAACAAAAAATTTAGAAACAAACTGACAGAAAACGGAGTCAAGTTGGCTCAAGATAAATTTGACTGGAAACATATAATTGATCAACACGAAGAATCATTTTGTTCTCATCCCGCTTCTCCTGCATCCATCAGCAATTCCATAGCCGCCAAACCGTGACATGCACAATATCTACATTCCTCTGGAAAATTTGCAGCCTGAACAACTGATAAAAACCCATTCCAGCAAGAGCCACCATCTGATTCATGTACTCAAAGTAAAGCAAAATGATCATTTCCGTATTTTTAACGGTCGCGGGCAATGGACTGAAGCCAGTCTCGAAAAAATAAAACGCAATCACTGTCAACTTCGAACCAGTCCGAATGAAATCAAAAAAGTCACCCCGGAAACCAACCGCCTTTTTTTATACTTCAGTCTGGTTAAAAAAAAGACGCTGTCGGCTATCTTGCGTCAAGCCGTGGAAAGCGGAGTAAACAAACTAATTCCAGTGGTAACTGAAAATTCAATTCTCCCTCCAAGTGTTTTTGAGAGAAAAAAACAACGTTGGCAAAAAATCATCATTTCAGCCGCGGAACAATCAGGTTGCTTTTATTTGCCCCATCTCCATTCTCCCCTCAATTTTTCTGAAATTTTTCAAAAATCAAACAATTTTAAAAATAAATTCATCTTTATCTTGAAAGATCAGAAAGCAACTCCTCATCTCAAGCAAGGTGACAGTGCACTGCTGGTAGGACCGGAAGGTGGTTTTACCAAAACAGAAATTGAAACAGCTCTTGAGGAAGGTTTTGTTGCTCTCAATCTGGGTAAATACACTTTGAGAACTGATTCCGCCTGTCTGGCAGCAGTAATTAAATTTCAAACCCTCCAACAACTTGAATAAACTGCCAACAACCTCTCTGATCTAAATAGATAGTCTGTCTTTGGAATGAGAACTAATTTCTTCAAGAACCAGTTCAACATATTGGGGCAATTTTGCAGCCAGCAAAGGGGATAATTCCATAGTTGTATTAATCTCCAAGGGTTCGATTCCCAAAAATTTTATTGGGGGTATTTTGTAGTCCAGTTGTCTGGCCAGATTGAAGATTTTAATCATGTCACCTTCATGAGTAGAAATATTCGCCAGTTCTTTGCTGCTTTCCACCTGATCAAGAGTGAAAAACATGTGCTCTCCCGGTTTTTTACCCATTTTCACACAGTCCACCAGTAGAATCTTGCTGGTATCCTGATTGAGATAGGCAAAAATATTAAGACCATTGTCGGACATGTCAATAAGCTCAAAAT
>JAWLEA010000234.1:0-2936 GCA_041686345.1 Polyangia bacterium
GTAGGAGGAGCCGTAGTTGGCCAGCAGTTGATTTACTTCAACCGGCAGATCATCATTCCCCAAGGCTGGACTACCCAGGCCGGTCACACCTACACAGTTCAAGTAGACGGCGTCACCAATCCCTTCTCCTATGAAGTCCAAGTAGTAGACTGCAATTCCTTGTAATTTTTCTCCCGGCGGGAGTTTAGAAAAAAAGTAAATCCGTAAACCTCTTAGGGAGAAAAATATATTGTATTTAAACTTTTCGTATGTATAATTATTTGTGTATTTATTAATCTGCAGTATTCAGGATTGATTAATTGAAATTTAAACTTTTACCGGAAACAATTTTGTTTTGGCAGTGGTTGCCTGGTGATGAAGTATTCACTTTGTCAGAGCGTGAGTTGAGCTGTCAATTTTGCGAAGACAATTCTCGCCAGTACAAGTTGGCTTTTTCTGAGTTTTTGGAATTTTTTCACCCTGAGCATCAAGAAAAACTCAGGGCTGAACTGGAAGCTACTATCAAGGAACCTGGAAAAACAAATGAAAGTTATTGTCAGATAAAAAGGGATAAGGGCAATTACATTTATGTATCCAACATCTTTAAATCCCGCATTGGAGATAATAATGATCTCACTGTTTGCGGAATGATCAACAATCGTGATGAAAAAATCAGGAAATTGAAAGAACTTCAAAAAACCAGGGAAAGGTTTATATTGTCCAAACAGGGATCACATGATGGTTTCTGGAATTGGAATCTCAAGACAGGAAAATGCTGGTTTGATGAAAACATGTATACCATGGCGGGTTATAAATACTTGGAGTTTTCACCCAATTTTGATGAATGGAGCAAGAGAATTCATCCAGATGATCTTCCTAAACTAAAATCTGAGATGAGAAACCATTTGGGGCAAAAATCCACCTATTTTGAATCCGAATACAGATTCAGAAAAAAAGATGGCAAATACATGTGGTTTCTGGCCAAAGGCCAGATTGTAGAGTTTAATGAAAAATCAAAACCTGAACGTATTGCCGGAATCAATATAAATATAACTAGAAGAAAAGAACTGGAAAAAGAAAAGAATGAATTCAACAAAAAGGTTTTCCAAACTCAAAAGCTAGAATCCCTTGGTCTGCTGGCAGGAGGCATCGCCCACGATTTCAACAATCTTCTGGTGGGAGTTCTGGGTTTTGCCGACATGATAGCGGTTGAAACTTCTGAAAATTCAAGTATTCACGAATATGCCGAGGAAATCAAAAAGGCAGCTTCCCAGGCAGCTCAATTGTGCAGACAAATGCTGGTCTACGCGGGAAGGGGAAAATTTCAACAAAAAGCTGTTTATCTTAACAAGTTGGTCCGTGATATTAAACCTCTGTTGCAAACTTCAATCTCCAAAAACACAAAAATTATCTATCAACTGTCTCCGGAAAAACTGGTAATCAAAGGTGACATCAGTCAAATAAACCAGGTTCTCATGAATCTGATAATCAACGGTTCTGAATCACTGGAGAATAAATCAGGGGTTTTAATCGTTGAAACCGGAATCGTCAATATTACCAATCCTCAAAAAATGAAAAACAGCAGTGGTGATTCCGTTGAACCGGGAATTTATGTCTATCTGGAAATTTCAGATAATGGCTGTGGTATGGATAAAAAAACCAGGGAGAGGATTTTTGAGCCTTTCTTCACTACCAAATTTACCGGCAGAGGCTTGGGAATGTCAGCGGTAAGGGGAATTGTCAAAGGCCACAAGGGTGGGATCAGTATTTACAGTGAAAAAGGCAAAGGTACAACAGTCAAAGTTCTTTTCCCTCTTCACAATAATGCAGAAATCAAGAAAAATAGTTATATTTCTCGAGATCTCCTAAAAACAGGAGGACATCTGCTAATCGCCGATGATATGCCCAGTGTTTTGGAAATTACACAAAGAATGCTCAACAGATTGGGCTACAAAGTAGATGCGGTTAATGACGGAAGTAAATCGATAGAACTGTTTAAGGCCAATCCCCAAAAATATAAAGCCATAATTCTTGATTTAAACATGCCCGGACTGGACGGAGAAGCAGTTTTCAGCAAATTGAGAAAAATAAGAAAAGAAATTCCCATCATAATTGCCAGCGGCTATAATAAACAGGAAGTTTGTCAGCGTTTTTCCGGTAAAAAACTCAGCAGTTTTCTCCAAAAACCTTATTCTCTCAATACTCTGGTTGAAGCTCTCAATAAAATCCCCTCATTGCTTAAGTAGTTCTAAGTAGTTTATATATTATCAGGAAAAGAATGAGAAGGAGGATTTTTAGCCCATCCCAGATTGTCCCAATTGGTATAATCGGCGTTACTCTTGCCATAGAACAAAATGGATCTATCTCCCAAATCCAAAATGGAAGGACAAAGTTCCGACTGATGATTGACGAAAGAATTGGGAGCGATGGTATCAAAAACAGGATTGAAGGGAAAAGGTTCAAATGAAATACCATCGGTTCCGGCAAGAAATCCTACTGAAAAATTGGCTCTGACCTGGTTGGTAGTTCCAAAACTTGAAGCCTCCGCACTTTCAAAACCTTTTGCGCTTACCCACATTTTGAAAACAGGATCGCCATTGTCATCTATTTCCAATTTAACAAAAGGAGAATGAAGATCACTTACCTCACGCCACAAAACCTCATCCGTCAGTGAATGGGGTCTCAAAACAACAACTTTGACATTGGCATCGGTTACAGGATTGGGAAAATACCTGCCTTCACCGTCTTCGGATATGATCAACTTGATTTCATTACCATCGCCTGCTTCATAATAGAGATAAATCCTGTCTTCAAGTGGATGATAAACAGCGCTGGGAGCATGAATTTGATTTTCATTGCCGGTGGGAAAAACAACGGGTTCTTCACTTCTCGTCCAGTTGCGACCATCACTGCTGTCGGCTCTGCCAATTCCTTCCCCATCTCCTATTTCATAAAAC
>JAWLEA010000235.1:0-2934 GCA_041686345.1 Polyangia bacterium
AGAAATTAGGTGCATTCTGAATCATTGGTCGAAGAGCCGTATGTATGGGAAATCCGCTTGTCCGGTTCTGTAGAGGGGCTGGGGAACAACCGAGGTACTACCGAGGAAGGCCCCAGTCTACTCGACCCAGTTCTGATTCTCGCATAGCCTAAATTCTAAAAGATACCAAAATAATACATCACAAGCAATTTGTGTTAAAAATTGCAACCTCTTATGCAAGTCATGCTGATTATAATCAATGTTTCTAAATTTCCCAGCCTTGGCGTAATGTGTCCATATTATCAACAAGGAGTTCCATATATGCTTCCTCCATCTCAATCATCTCCTTATCCTTTTGCCTCAACCATTCAGATAGCCATGCAAAGCGTAATGCCAGCAGGTACTCTGGGAAAAATCGCCATCCCATTTCACTAAAAAGTTTTTGTTGCCGAATCTGTTGTAAAAAGGTCATGACCATGGACATTCCAAATCCTTCCGGATTTTCGATCCCGGCACACCCCACAAGGTTGGCGGCATCGTAGATATCAGGCTTTATTCCGGTAAATTCCCAATCAATCACAGCCTTAATCCGGTCATGATCCCATATTACATTCAACGGATGAAGATCACCATGGCAGAATGAAACAGGCAACTTGTCATGAATGGCCATGAACTCTTTTTCCAGGAAGGTTAAAAATGGCAGATATCTTTTATAGACCTTATAGTCATAAATTTTCATTTCACTGAATAGTTTATAAATATACTTTTTAATGGAAAAGGGTTCCAGTAAAATACTGTTTTCAATACCTTCAGAAGCTTTGGAAAGATGAATTAAAAAAGAAGCAAAATTATTCCCCATTGTTGCTGATGACAAATAGTCCGGTCGTTTGATACCAGTGCTGTCCAAAAATTGGGAGACTTGAAAACAGGAACCCTCAAAAAACGGCAGAAACTCACCTGAATTTGATTTTTTGTATAATAGTGCTTGTGTAAGTCCTTTTTGATTCAGGTGTTCAATAGCTCTTGCAACCGTATGCCTGACTTTGAATTTACTTTCAGGAAATTGTTCAAGCAAAAAAAGAGTACCGTCTTTCTCCTGCAAAACAATCCGGGCAATTGTTCGCTCTGGACTTCCCTGGATATCAATATCCCGGCGGACACAATCAAATTTAATGTCCCACTGATATTTTAGCCATTCAACAAAGGGATCACTTTTTTTATCAAATAATTCTTGCAATTTGCTACCCCGAACTTTCTTTAGTATTCCCCCAGCATTCCATGATCAAACTAAGGTATAAAATCACCTTATAAGAAATTTATCACAAATAAGGTTTGAGGTACAGAATGTTCATTTCTCTTTTATGTTTAGTTTTTTCTTTATAATATCATACCTAAAAAATGGTTGGTTTCAATCAAAGATCATTATCCGAAAGGAGAGTATTCACGGCTCTGAAAAATCAAGGATACCAAAATAATACATCACCGGAAATCTGGATTAAAGTTGTTGGCAATCATGCAAGTTTCTTTTTTTATATTACAGATTTTTACACTTAAACTCGTCGATGGAAGCATCTAAAATATTACGTTCAAGCTGCATATCAGGCTTCCACCAAACTGCATGATCACGTTTCCTTTTTGCGAATTCTTGCTGTGCATTTATTATATTTTTTTGTATTTTTTGCGTGAACATGGGGGAAATTCCGGCAATAGACACAACATTTGCGTCATTTGTTAATCTATCTTTATCAAGGACACCTTTTTCATTGAAATGCAAATAATAATAAATCGCTCGTATAACCTCTGTCGGCTTTCTGTTCTCAAGCTTCACACCAATTTCTGCAGCACGCAAACGCTTTCCAGCAAACCTTTCCAATTTCTCTTCACTGGTGCATTCTAATAAACGTTCAAATTTATTGAGTGACACTCTAAAAATCTCAGAATCATCTGTAATAATAAAAAATCTTACTGATACAGAACTCAAATGGCTATCCTTTCAAAGTGGACTCTTTAATCTTGATGGCCACAAACTTCCCACCCTTCTTTTTCTTAACAAGGCCAGCTTTCTTTAAGTGAAACATAGTGTTTGAAATTTGTTTCCCGGTAAAACCAGTCAATTTTGTGACCCCCTTAGCATCAATGCCGGTCTTTCTGGATTGTATGGCTTTCAAAATTGTTTCCTTGACCCCCTCTGGCTTTACTTTGGGTTTAGCCTCGGAAACAGCTTCTTGATTTACAATAGTTTCAAGACCCTGTAGTGCCTTTTCTTCGATAGGAGGTTTTTGGTTATCAGAAGTTTCTTTGGTAACATTTTCTTGCTTCACAGGAGCTTCTTTAACAGGCGGTGCCAAAACTGGTTTGGCAAATGCTAATAGGCCTTCGAGAAAGTTTCTGATAGGCGATTGTATGAGTTCAGAAAATTCTTTATCTAATTCGACTGTGAAATTTATCTTCAT
The DNA here is from genome assembly GCA_041686345.1 of Polyangia bacterium. GTDB lineage: Bacteria > Myxococcota_A > Polyangia > HGW-17 > HGW-17 > JAQICJ01. The sequence continues at coordinate 2,433 of JAWLEA010000235.1, forward strand.
GTTGCCTCCCCATAAATTAATGATATTATTTTCCTATCATTGCATTAAAAGGAAAACAAGAGAGAAGTTAACTCTGATTGCTGTGGGGTCTTTGCCCTAACCATTATAGACTTCCAAAAGCAAAAAACGACACTCAACATTAATTATCCCATGGCTGATCATACCGGATGTCGGTAAACTCATGAATATTGATATGATCCTTGACTGACAGCGGGCCTTCACCAGCAGCAAAATCAACATCACCGGCGCCGTTGGAGTAGAATTTATTTATCATGTGTCATTCACAGCTGGCAGCTTTTGCGATGATAATTTTTGTGCAAGCTCCTGATCGGCCCATGATTCCATACATCCAATATTCAGGCCGTAGCAGTCCGATTAAGAGGCATTGGCTGCATATGACTACTAAGCTATAAGTTTAAGCTAAAAAGCTTTTTTTGAGGCATTGTGGCTTGCCTTCTTTTTTGTTGGTTCGGTAACTCTATGGTTTTAATCCTCCTCGATC
>JAWLEA010000103.1:0-12716 GCA_041686345.1 Polyangia bacterium
GAAAACGACTCCAACCCAGAGATCGACCTTACCAAATGGACCTCTGTAGTTGCCTTCAATCTCCAATACCGATTTGATCTGTAATCCCCGAGGAGTTAGGTTTTTTTTTGTTTGAAATTTCCAATCTTCAATTTTCCACTTACACTGAAAAAACAAGGGAAATAGCAGCTAAATTTTTTCCAATTTAATTCTGTCATTGATATTAAAGATATTGTAAAAGAAAGGGGTGTTCGTGAAAAACTTTATTATGTTTTAATCCATTTAATTACTATCCCGAATCTATTTACGAGGTACAAAATGTCTGAAGCGCCAAAAGAAGTTAAAAATCCTTTACAGGAAATAGTTAAGCCTTTTGTTGATCTGGTTCATGCACCCAGAGCTCTGTGGGGGATCAATCTCTCCTACCTTTTTGAAGGCATGGTTTATTTTGGCATGCTTGGATATCTGACCATGTATTACACGCAATATCTTGGTCTGGGAGATACCTGGTCCAGTTATATGGTTGGATTTTTAACCTACGGTATCACTTTTTCCATGTTTATATTTGGTGGTGTTTCCGACAGGTTCGGAGTAAGAAAAGCTATTTTGCTCGCCCTTTGTCTTATGCTTGCAGGAAGGGTTGTTCTTGGATATATACCATATTCGGGTATTAACACCGGATTGTGGTCTTTAGCATTTTTTATTTCGGTAGGGGGATTACTGCTTATTATTCTTGGTTACGGCATGTATCAGCCTGCAGCTTATTCAGCTGTCAAACAATTTACTACTCCCGCTACTGCAACTATGGGATATGCAATGCTTTATGCTTTGATGAACCTGGGGGGATGGCTTCCGAGTTTCTTTTCTCCCATCAGGAGAAGTGTTGAGATCAGCGGAACTTACTGGGTATTTTCCGGAATCACACTGGCAGCTTTAATTGGAACATCGCTTATTTTGACTACAAAAGTTGTAAAAAGAGCAACTGAACGTGCCAAAGAAAAGGCTGAGCTGGAAAAGAAAAAGAAAAAAACTGAAAAAGGTGAAGAAAATACAATTAATGAAGAAATAGAAGATGTTGAAAAACTTGAAGTTGAATCTGTGGCCCAAGAAGGAAAATCCTTTAATCTTTGGACCTGGTTCAAAGAACATCCTCTGGCAGATCCCAAATTCAGTTTTTTAATATTTTCTCTGATTCCGGTTCAAACGTTATTTGCCTATAATTGGCTGGTCATGCCTAAATTCGTTCACAGAGCCTTTGAAGGAAGCTGGGTGGGAGAAAATTTCGAAGCAGCTGTAAATTTGAACCCGCTGCTTATTTTTATTCTAGTTCCTGTTATCACAGCTATCACCATGAAGCGCAAAATCTACAACATGATGATTGTCGGTACTTTGGTTATGGCTCTTCCCACTTTTTTCTTTGTTGCCGGCAATAATATTTTCACCCTGGGTGGATATATTTTGATTATGACAATTGGCGAAGCCATGTGGCAGCCTCGTTTTCTTCAGTTGGCAGCAGAAATCGCTCCTGAAGGAAAGACCGGAGCTTATATGGGTGTAGCTCAATTCCCCTGGTTTTTGACCAAGGTAATTGCCAGTCTCTACGCAGGGTGGTTCCTGGCAAAATATTGCCCCAAAGATGGTATTATAGCAACTGAACAAATGTGGCTCATTTTTGGTATCATTGCCATGGTAACTCCCATTCTCCTCATTGTTGCCAAGCCTTGGCTTGCAACCAGTTTCAAAACCCAAGGCGAAGAATAATATTTTTCCCTTAATTGGTTGAGAAAATTCCTCGTTTATTCCCAAGTCCCCTTCTTTAATTTTGCAATTATACTGTTAATTGTTCAGTTCTCAGACGATGACCTTCCTTTTGAGGACAGGAACTGCCTGGAGGAAAATCATAAATTGTTTAATAGCAGATACCTTGTAGTGAATTGGTAAAATCTTCTGCCAATTTTTTTAAATATTCAGGTTCCAGGATATTTTCAGCATCCTTGACATTATCAATAAATCCTCCTTCAAATAAAACAGATCTGACTCCGCTGTTCAGTAAAACATCATAATTTCCCTGTTGTATATTATTTATCTTATATTTCCTTGCCAGAAGTCTCCAACCAAGTTTTCTTGCTAAATTTCTGGATAAATTTGCTTTTCCAAGTCTTTTATATTGATGAAGATAAGTATCTGCCAGGACTTTTCCGGAACTGAATTTCTTTTTGACCAGTGTTAATTTTATTTTATTGTGATTATATTCTTTTTCCACAGATTCAGATGCAAGAACAGGGGGAAAATAGATTTCGATTCCTTGTTTGTTGTGCAGAGAACTTGCATTGAAATGAAGAGAAATAAAGCATTCAGGTTTTATTTCTTTGGCAATTTGAGTTCTTTGCATCAAGGTTAGATATTTGTCTTTTCTGCGGGTTAACCTGACGTTAATGTTTTTCTTTTCCATTGCTTTTTCTACCAGAAAAGCAAATTTAAGAGTAAGTTCTTTTTCATGCAGATCTTTTCTGCCATATACTTCAGCTCCCAAATTTGTACCACCATGACCTGGATCCAGCACTATATCAACCTTTGGACTAATTATGGAATTTAATATCATATAAAGCAACAACATATTTCCTCCTACATATAACTACATTGTAGTATTGATATCAAAGTTTGCAAATTTTTTTCCTTTTTAATTTTTTTCTCCCGAGGACACAGGCTAACAGCTAATTCCGGATAATTTATGTGCAAATTAAAACAAGGAGGAAAATTCGTAGCAGAGGTGTATTCCGGCGGGTAAACATCAATAAAAAAAGAAAATTTGCGGGATAACAGAGGGGACAAGTAAAAGGAAGAGGATAAAAAAGGGGGTAAAATTGAAAAATGGAATAAGAGTAAAAAGGTAACCCCGTAATCCCCTTAGTTTTTTGTTTTTTTAACCGCGGACGCAGTTTCTGCCGGAATTTTTGGCTTCATAGAGGAAGGCGTCGGCTTTGGCAATAAAATCTGAGGGTGTTTTCATGCTGGGATCGTAGAAGGCTACGCCAACACTGATAGTGATGGGGATAATGTTGTCTTCAAATCGGAATACTGTGTCTTCTACTACCTGTCTGATTTTGTTGGAGAAAAATCGGGCATTGTCGAGGCTGATTTCCGGGAGGATGATGCTGAATTCTTCGCCTCCGTAGCGGGAAAAAATATCTTCCCGGCGGATGACTTCAGAAATAGCATTGGCCAGTTTGCGCAAAACGTAATCTCCGGCCAGATGACCATATTCATCATTTACATGTTTGAAATGATCGATGTCAAACATGATGAGGGAGAGGTCGCGATCATAGCGAACTGCTCTGCTCATTTCGTTTTCAAGTTGTTCCAGATAATATCTTTTGTTGAAAATCTGGGTGAGTCCGTCAACTGTTGTAAGTTTGTAAATTTCTTCGTAATAATCCCTTTCAATGTTGGCGCCCATGAGAAACTTGAAAATTACAGCTCCACACTTTAGTTGATCATTTTCGTGGATTTGGGTAGGAACTTTAATGGGTTCGTTGTTGAGATAAGTGCCGTTGGTTGAATTGAGATCATGTACCATGTAAACACCATTGCTGGTGCTGCGTACTTCGCAATGTTTGCGGCTTACAGATTCATCATTGACCAGAATGCTGCAGGCAGCACTGCGACCAATGGAAGTGACCGGAGAATTCAAATCGTATTTTTTGCCCATATCTTTGACGCCATAAATGGGAACAAGGCAGGCAGGTTTCAGATTGTCTTCTTCGGTCTTATTTTTCTTGAGATCTTTTTGATCAAGTTGAAGTACTCGTGTACTCTCATCAAAGGGATTGTTGTCATTCATTATAAAAACCTGTTGATTCGGATTACCATGGAATAATCGAACGGTTTTATGAGTTTGTAGCCCAAAAGTTCAATCTAGAAAAATTGGGATAAAAGATCAAAAACAGCTTGAATACTTTCTGATTATTACAAAAGTTCAATTGGTACATGAAATATTGAGGCAGATTGCAGCAGTTGGCTTTGAAAAAACCTGCCGATGAGTATTTTAAACTATTATATTTTTGTAGGCAATTGATATATTGAGTTTAAGGGATATTACCCGATTTGACTCAAAATATTTGCACAATATCCTGATTATAGTGTAAACACATAGCCAATTTAAGAAAAATTTAATTAAAGTAAAGGATTTTTTACAAAATTTTCAAATAATGGCTGAGTTGGAACTGAAGTTTGAAAAGGAAATTGCAAAATATGGACGAGTTGATCCAAATAGAAAAAACGGTGGAAAACAATATTTGTTCCCAGATTCCGGAAAACACCCTGAAACAGGGAATTATTCTGGCTGTCTCCGGTGGTGCTGATAGTATGGCTCTATTATATCTTGTTAATAATTTTGCGAAATCTAAACAAATACCCCTGAAGACAGTTACAATCGATCACGGTCAGCGAACTGAAGCTGGAAAAGAGACACAAGAGGTTGTTCGCCGTTCCGAATTATTGGGGATTGAAGCTCTTTCTACCACCTTGCCTTTGGAAAATATTAGCAAATCATTATCTGAAAATTCAATGCGAAGTTACCGCCGAGAAATCCTGATAAAACAGATGCAGGAAGCTGGGTTTGGTTGTATTGCTCTGGGGCATAATCTTCAAGATCAGGGAGAAACTCTGTTAATGAAATTGATCAGAGGAGCAGGTAGTCGTGGATTGTCAGCCATGGCAGTTTATGAGCCTCCCTTTTTGCGACCTTTGCTTAATCTTGACAGAAGCAGGTTGGAATTTTATCTGAATTCTACAGGAGTTGACTGGTTTGAAGATAGAACTAATACCAGTTTGGTATATTTCAGAAACAGAGTCAGAAACATCATAGTCCCGGCTCTTAAACAAGAAAATCCAAAGATTAACAGAGTCTTGTTCAATACAACTCTCAATTTGAAAGAAGAACATGAGGCTTTAACTTGGATGGTAAACAATTTATTGACAAGTGCCCAAAAATATCGCCAGGGAATGGTATTACCACTTATGGTTTTTTCAAAGGTGCCCTCGGCACTGGTCAAATTGGCAGTGGCGAAAATCTGGAAAGATGTGCAACGAGGCAGTGAGCTTGGACGCAAACATCTTGATCTGGCGGCCCGGTTCATTTCAGAAACAAAACCCGGAAAACTCCAACTACCCGGAAAAACTTATTTATACCTATTGAAACCGGAGCCGAAATATCTGGAAACAAAAGACTGTGGTTTATTTGCTTCTCCTTTTCCTGATCAGCACAAAACAGTCCAGGAAAACAAGGTCGAGAAGGAAAAAATGGGCGGTACAGTTTATTGTGGGCCAAAACTAAAGATGAAAAATTTCTCCCTGGAAACTGATGAATTAACAGGTGAATATCAGATTGAGCGCGGTGTATTTTCCTGTTCACCTTGCCAAAATGGCGAAATAATTATTCCTGACGAAAGCAACTGGCTTCAAATCAGAAATCCCCGGCCCGGTGACAGAATCTCCCGCAAAAAAATGGGGATGGTTCGTCTCAAAAAAGCATTATCCCGGTTTCCGGCTCAATTACGACAGGAGTTGCTTTGCATAACAGATGAAAAGGAAAGAATTCTGTGGATGGAAGGAGCAGGAAGAGCTTGGGGAATTGAAGGTAACAAAAGATACAAACTTGATTGGCTCCATGAAAATTATAATATTTACTCACTGATTTCACGGCGATAAAAATCGATTGCTTCCAGAATTGATTCTTGAAAAAATCCTGTTTTTTCAAATTTCCCCTTAACCTGAGCAACTTGTTTCCGAATAGCAGTATCTTCGCGTTCAAGACTGTCCGGATCCTCAATCCCAGTCAAAAACCCCACTTCTGGGATGGGAACTAACTAATCAGTACTTGTTTTGACCAGAGAATATTTTCGGTAACAATCAATTATCTTATGAGCGGCAGCTATCAGTTCCTTTTTTTTATGGAGAAAACTGAAAGAGATTCTTATGTGTCCCAATCGTGAATCAGTTTCCATTGCCTGGAGAATTCTGCTCATTTTTTCATTTTGGGAACTGCAGGCACTGCTTTGGGAGATAAAGATATTTTCATTGGCCAGAGCTCTTCTCAGGGTGCTGCCGGTAATGGCGGGAAATCCGATATTTAAAGTCCAGGGAATCCGATTTTGAGGTTTTCCTTTTATTTTTATTTCCGGCAAGTCTTGAGCAAAGATCTCCAGAAAAGCTTGATTTAATTTGTCAATTTTATCTCCTCGCTGCTGCCAGGAAATTTCGAGAGCTTTGGCAAAAGCTGCAGTGAGAGCTGGTTTCATGGTTCCACTGCGTCTGTTTTCTTGCTGACCTCCTCCAAGTAAAAATGGGTTGATCTGAAAGAATTCAGGATGGATCAGGATGCCAATTCCTTTAGGGGAGTGAAATTTATGTCCGGATAGAGAGAAAAAATCAACTTTTTCCAAACGATGCCAGATTTTAGGATATACACCCTGAACAGCATCACAATGAAAAAGCAACTCCGGATATTTGGTTTTGGCCATTTTCACCATTTTATCAATTGGTTGGATGATGCCGGTTTCGTTGTTTACCAGCATGGTTGAAACAAAAATCACCGGTTTTTCCAATTGACTGGCAAAATGATCAAGATCAATCGTACCCTCTTTGTTTACTCTGATGAATCTGACATCATATCCCGATTCAGCCAGATTTTGGGCAGGATTAAATACGGAATCGTGTTCAATTTGAGAAACCAGTACTCTGCCATCTTCAGGTTTGTAATGGCTTTTAATCTGATGAAAAACAGTATTATTGGATTCTGTAGCTCCTGAAGTCATAATGATCTGTTCAGGTTTGATCTTAAGAATCTTACTGATTTTTTCTTTTTGTTCATTTAAAAAGTTCAAGCTCTTTTTGCCTTCGGCGTGGCCAGCTGAGGGATTGGGAAAATAATCGGAAAGAGCAGTTACATAGGTATGACTAACTTCCGGCAGAACCCTGGTGGAAGAGGCACAATCGAGATAACAGGAATTATTCATTTTTACTCCTTACCTTTTTGATAAAGCGGTGGCGGTTGTGGAAGATGATTATTCCCAAACAACTGAGCAGCATCAGCCACCCATAGACATTACCGAAACGGATGAAGAAAGTTTCTGGATTTTCTAGGAGGGGAATTTGATAATAAACCAGAAGACTGTTGGGCCAAATACTAAGTTGCCAGATGTTGTCATCGACCTTTTTAAGCTTGGCATTTTCAAGTTTTTTCCGAAAAGTTCGGAAAGATTCTCCGGCGGTGGGAGGAATGGTCATATTTTGAGCTTTGGTTTTGACTTTTACTTCTCCCCCGCTGCCAACAACAGCTGTTACTCCGATGTTTACGGTTCTTACCAGGAAGCGTCTGGTTTCAATGGTGCGATAAACGGAAAGGGCAAAGTGTTGATAAGGTTCCTGGGTAGCTCCAAACCAGGCGTCATTGGTGATGTTGATCATGAAATGAGGATTGTTTTTAGCTACTTTGCGACTGAAAGAAGGCAGAATATCTTCATAGCAAATCAGGGGACCTATTTTGAGATTCTGCGTTCCATCTGTGGTTTCAATCTGTTTTATCAGTATATTGTTGGTGGAATTTCCCCTCTGCATATTGGACATGTTATGAGCTCGGAAAAAATCATGCATAAAAGGCATGTAGTCATATAAAGGAATATACTCACCGAAAATCAGCAACCAGTTTTTGTCATATTTTCCGGTTATTTTGCCTTCTCGATTGAAAAGCAGGGCACTGTTGTAAACATCGCGATATTTTCCTGATTTTTTATAGGTGCCGGCTCCCATGAATAGAGGGGTTTTAAAACCGCGCTTGATTTTTTTGATGTTGTTGTCAGATTTGAAATCTTCATTTCTGTTACGCAGCAGATTAAAAGGATAGGATGATTCCGACCAGACCAGTAAATTAAGATTGTTGATACGCCCGTTTTTGAGCAAGTTTTCCGCTTCCTGGCTCATTTTCTGATGAACCAGAATTTGTTTGATGCCGAAATGATTAATTTTGGGATCCCTGATTCCCAGATTTGGCTGAATTTGAGCTACTCCGATTTTTGGACTTTTTTCGGCAATACCTTTGAGTTGTTTGAGTCTGAAATAAGAAAGACCAAGGATGATAAACAAAAGAACAAGAGGAAGATAAACTCTGGCAGATTTGAAAGGTATTTTCTTTTTTTGTGAAAGTTTGATGATTTCGTAAATTACCGCTGAAGAAATTGCCAGAAGGGAGCTGACTCCAATGGGACCGGTAAATTCAGCTATTTGGATTGCTCCCGGAACAAAAGCTTGGGTAATTGCAAAATACCAGGGAAAAATCAGTGGAAAGGCAAATTCAATGGCTGAAACCAGAAGGAAAGATGAAACCCATAAGGGGATACGGGTTTTATCGCGAAACCAGGTGAATCCCCAGGCAAAAAAACCGAAAAGCAAAGCCTGGTAAGAGTTGTAGATTATGCAGATGAAAAAAGCCACAGGCCAAGGCAGGGAGCCGAATTTTACCGCCAGATCGGTTATCCAGGGAAATCCTCCCATCATTGTGGTAAACCCCGCAATCCAACCCAGGGCAAATGCTTTTTTACCCCTGAATTTTTCCAGGGAAAAATAAAGAGGCACCATTGCCATCCAACCCAGCCACCAGAAGGGATAAGGGGGACAGGAAACAAACCACATGGTTCCCGAGATAACAGCCAGCAGAATTGGAAGATATTTTTTGAAATTTTTAAGTTTCATTGTTTAACCTGTCTGGGGTTGAAAGCAGAATCTTTTTTGATCTTAGTTAGTTTCCATCCCAAAAATGGATGTCATCGTCTGGCGACGGAAATTCGCCTCATCTGCTTTGTCATAACTGCTTGAAATAGTTGTGGCTATATCTGCGAAGTTATTCCGCGCATCTGAGGCAAACTTTTTCACCAGCCAAAAACACCACTTCTGGGATGGAAACTAGTTAATTGAGATGTGGATAGTTTATCTGAAAGATGACAATTACAGATATCAAATCCATGTAGTTTTATAACAAAAATTATTATATTCAGAAATAAAATTGATTTTTTCAGGTAAACAAGGGTAAAATGGGTTTCAAACTGATTTTTATTTTGAATCCAAGTAAAAACTACACGGAAACTAAATAGTTTCTAAATAGTTTCCATGGTTTTTGCAACTTGTTTCCTGTTAAATTGTCAAATAGGAGTAGAGATGGCTCTGTCGCCTGAAAAAAAGCTGGAAAACCTTTATTTTGAGTTTAAAGATATGGTTTTTCGTATTGCTATGCGTTTTTCCAGGGGAGATAAAGATTGGGCCTATGATGTTGTTCAGGAAACTTTTCTGAAACTTGCCCGGAAGCTCAAAGATTCCGATGATATCAGAGATCCAAAGCCTTTTATTTATCGAACAGCCATGAATTTATGCATTAACAAAATCAATCGCAAAAATAATATTTCTCGCTTGATGCGCAAGTTTTTTTACAAACACACTACCATAAACAGTGCTTATGGAAATTATGAAATTTCTCCAGAAAACAGTGTTTATAAAAACGAAGTTCTGGAAAAATTGGAAAAAGCAATTTCCCAATTGAAGCACAAACAGAGAATTGCGGTTATCATGTATTATCTCGAAGGTGTTGATATTCCTTCCATAGCCGAATATCTCGGAGTCAACAAAGGAACAGTGAGCCGTCGTCTCAAGCAAGCTCGGGAAAAACTTGAGAAAATTCTTGGCAGGCAATGGTTTGAACAACATGAACAAAAATAAATTTACCTCTGAAATTCGCAAGTTGCATCATCGGCAAAAGCTTGATCCCGAAATGAGCAGAGTTATTTGGGAAAAAATCCAGAAAAAAGAATTCTCCTCTTCTCGTCATCCCGTTTTCTGGATGGTTCTTGCCATGAGTCAGATAGCATTATTGGTTTTTGTAATTTATTTCTTTGTTTTTGACCACTCTCAAACTAAGGTGCAACAATTTTCCAATATTTCTTTTGATAAAACAATACAAGTTACTGATATTAAATCCAATAAAGAGCAGGATGTCAAATCTGAATCTCCAAATTTCATCCTTGACTCCACTGATTCCACCGTAGCTCTCGATTCGAGTTCCCAATTCTACTATTTTAATTCCAAAGTAAAATTGAAGGTTCTTTCAGATAGCGCTAAATTGAAGAGAGCGGGAGATAACGAGGTTAAACTGGTAAACGGCAGAGTTTTTTTTGAAGTAAGCCCCGGGGATAAAATTTTCAAGGTTAAAGCCTGTGATTGTACTATCGAAGTTGTTGGCACTTCCTTTACCGTAGATAGCCAAAAGTTGATAATGCACAAAGGTGTAGTGCGACTTATTGATCAAAATCAGCAAAAACAGTTTATTAAAGCCGGTGAGGAATATGAATTTTCAACACCGGAACCGGTTACCAAAAGCAAATCACTGAAATTGAAGGTAAAAGAACGCATTAAAAACAAATCCTACCAGCAGGCAATTGCCCTGCTTGAATCTGCGGTTGGCAAAACCACCGATGTTGACACCAAAATCAAGTACAAGCTGGATATTACATCAATTTATGGAGCCTATCTTCACGATTTCGAGTCAGCATGTCGGACAATGCGTTCTCTAGTTTCTGATACTTCCTCTGTTGAAACCAATCCGGGGTTCAAATTGCTCTGGAGCAGATATCGCTGTCAACACTAATTCTTCTTACCAGATTTTGATCCGGGGATTTGTTTTATTCAGCAAAGTTTTCAATGCATTTTTGTTTTGGGGATCAGTAAAAACACCCTTGAGTTTTGCAATGGATTTGAGTGGTTTGTAATCTTTGATGGAATTACCTTTGATGTGGAGATTGACCAGGGAAGGGTGGTTTTTTAAAGGAGTGATATCCTGGATTTTGTTGTTGCTCAAATTCAAAACCAGCAGTTTTTTCATGTTTTTGGTGAAATCGATCTTCTTGAGGCTGGTTTTTTTGATTTTCAAGTATTTAAGATTTTTCAATTTATTTAAAAAATTAAAGGAAGGAAGGTCAACTCTGGTGAGTGAAAATTTTTGCAGTACCTGAAGTTTCGCCAATTTTTCCGAATTAGCCAGAGAGCCGTTAAGATTGATTAATTCCAGATTTTTGAGATTTTTCAATTTTGACAGGAAAGAAAAATCATTAACCGGGATTTTACCCAGGATAAGTTTTTTTAAATTTGCTAATTGTGCCAGTGGATCCAGGTTTACAGTTCTGGTTTTGTAGAGAATAAGTGTTTCCAACTGAGACATATTTTTCATAAAAGAGGTTTGAGCAAGGGGAATATCCCAGAAAACAAGTGTTTTCAAATTTTTTAAAGATGAAATGGATTCCTGATTCAGAATCTTCGATGAAACATAATGGAAATCCAGAATTTCAAGGTTTTTACAGGTATTCAACATTTTTACATCTATTTTTGCGGTTTTCAGGTTTCTTATTTTTAAACTTTTCAACTTTTCAAGGTTTTTCAGAAAATCAAGATTGGTGATGCGAGGTGACATGAGGTGGAGATTTTGAATCCAGGGAAGAAGTTTACTGGTTGCCAGATCCTGGGCGGTGGAATTTTCATTGAAAACTATCTTTAACTTTTTGAAATTTTTCTTCTGTTCAATCGTATTTTTAATTTTTTTGTTAATCCGTTGCAGATAACAAATGGATTTTAAACATTTGAAATTTTGAGATAACTTGTTCTCCAACCTGTTTGATTTTTTTTCTTCAACTGGTTTATCAGGACTTTTTTTCTCTGAAATTTTGGTTTCTTTAACTTGTTTTTTCTTTGATTTTGGTTTCTTGTTGCAGGCTTGGAACAGGAAAACAAATAGAAAACAGATCAAGTAGTAAAGTTTGGGTGACATTGCAATATTTCCTTTTAAAAATGGGAACGAAACTTGTTTTTTATTTAATATAGCAATAATTTTGATTTGTTATAACCCTCTTTTGGAAAAATTAACTTAAGGGTTGAAAACAAGTGAAAAATGCTTATCAAAATAATTGTGTTTAGAGATTGTACTGAATAATACTTATTATAACTTTGTTTTCAGTAAAAAACTTGCTTTTATTTGCAGTCTCCTTTATTTTTAAATGAAGGTAAAAATAATGGAAAATTCAATTAAAATTCTTAAAAAGACCAGTTATCTCGTTTTGGCTGCGACGCTTGTATTTTCCATGTTTTTCCTTACTCTTCATCATCATAATGATTTTCAAACCCACGACAATTGTGTATTTTGCAAGGCCAAGCATCCCGTCCACTCGGTGGATTATCAGCCTCAAATTAATTGGGTGGAATATATTGGCGAAATAGCCTTTCCCCTCATTGTTTCTGTTCAAAATAACAAAGTTCCCGCCGTTCTAAGTTATTCTCCTTCCACATCCCCTCCCTTCTCCTGATTTTTATTTCTAAATCAAATTATGGAAAGCAACAGGTTTGGTGTAAAGTCAGGTGATATCGCTGGGAAAAACTATTCCCGCGATTATTTCCCGCAACTCAAACTGGTTGGTTTCCAGAAGTAAAGCCCTTTTGCCAATCGCATTGAAAATAGAAGCCTTATTTTCTAATGGAATTTGGCTATTCCTCCGCATTGGGAGATATAATGAAACCCCTGATAAATGTCCTTTTTATTTCTTGTTTACTCTGGATTTTTCCGGTACCGGCAGGTGTAACCAAAACTGCAAAAAAGAGAAAAGAGTCTTCTCGAATCTTTGGCTGAATTTTTATCAGATGGAGAAGAC
>JAWLEA010000236.1:0-2902 GCA_041686345.1 Polyangia bacterium
ATTTCAAGAAGCAGATCCAGCATTGAAATAAGCCACACCCTTTTCCGGTTTTTTTTCTAAAACCACTTGTCCTATTTGAAAATATATTAATTAGGGTATACTATCAATGCAAACAAGAACCCAATGAAGAACCTCAAAGGTTTAAAGAATGATCATTAATTGATCATAAATTTTATTCGATAGCGGAATTTTCAACTTGGTTTTTCTATTTTTTCTTATCAATCATATTCTTTACCCAGAATGGAGTAGATGATGTTTTCAAAAAGAATTCTATCCCGGATTTCCATGGTCATTGCAGCTTTTATTTTTATGAGTTGTGCCAGTTCTCCAAGTGACAACAACAATGAAAATAATACTAACAATACTAACAATCAACATCAAATCTGTGAACCCAGTGAAGAATCAGGTTTTTATCTGGTTCCTGTAGGTAAAGTTGATTTTGAAATAATTACAGGGGAACAGGTTGTTTTGAAAGCGATGGTTGTTCAAAGAACTGAAAGTGAAAACCATGAAGACGGTCTGGCTGCAGGTTATGAGCTTCAAGTTGAAGTAATAGCCGGAGGCGAAGGCGGTACTCTCAGTTCTGACACCATGATTACCGATGCCAACGGTATGGCCACGGTTGAATTTTCCGGTACCAATGCCGGAAGTTATAAAATTCTCGTTTCCGGTGAAGGAGTCTGTTCACGGCAATACTCTGTTGAAGTAAGGGATATTCTGGCCAGATTGGAAGCCTTGGATAATCCTTCAGTAACTTATATTGGTCGCAGGATATCAATGGGAGTAAGAGCCTATACAATGATTGGCGGCAGCGGTGAACAAAGTCTGTCTAATCAACCTGTTACCTTTGAACTGGTTGATCCCCAAGGGGCTGATACCATCCTTGAAGATTCCAGTGGAACTCAGAATCAAGAGATTACGGTCAATACAGATGTGGGCGGCACTGCTTCCATTTTATTCAACACAGGTACTGCTCCTTATACTGCAAATATACGGGCTACTCTCGATGGTCTTTCAGTTGAACCGGTTCTGATGCAGGTTGAAGTTCAAGACAACGGCAGTGGCGGACCCTGTGAAAACAATATTGATTGCCCTGCTGTGGCTCCCATCTGTGAAGACGGAGTTTGTATCGAAGTCACCGGCGATGGCAGTTGTACAACAGATGACGATTGTATCAGTCCATATGTTTGTGTGGGGGAAGCCTGTGTTCCTCCCGGAAATGGGGAAAAGTGCAATCTTCTTACAACCGCAAATCCGTGTCCCGATGGTCAGGAATGTATAGGCGGTTATTGTGTAAATGAACCTGGTAATTGCAGCAACAACGATGATTGCCCAACTGGTTTTTTGTGTGAAGACGGCATTTGTGTAGGAGAAGGCGAAGACAATTGTTATGAAGTACCCTGCTCTGATCCTAACGATGTTTGCATCAACGGAGTTTGCACAAATCCAGATGATTGCAACCTGCAGGATTCTCCCACCAGATTGGGTGGAACCTGGAATTTTGACTCCATGCTTCATCTTAGAGATGCAGTTCATCCAATATTGGGTGGTATTCTCACTGCATCAGAAGTTCTGCGTGATATAATCCTTGGTAATTTTTCCATTAGCGGTATTCCTTCCTGGCTCATGAGTGCAGTAAACGACTTTTTGCAGGATCTAATCAGTGAATATGTACCGGGCTGGGCTCAGGATCTTATTGTAGCACTGGGCGATGTCAGTGATATTGTAGATGATATGCGAGTTTTGCATACTGTAAATCTTGTAGCCATGGGAAATGATGAATATTATGGTACCCAGGTTTGGGATATGGTTGAATTCGAATACAGGGGAAATTATGTTTCTTCTCCACCTGAAGACATTCTTGGTTTCCAGGTTATCCCCGAAGATTTCACTTCCCGTGAAATCTGCGGAACTTTCTATATCGATCAATATTCTGTCCAGAATGTAGTAGGAGGTTTGATTCGTTGGGCTATAGATGTGGTTGTGACCGGAGTCACTTGTTCCAATGGCGGTCCTTGTTATTACAGTCTTGAGGATGCACTTGAAGATATTATTGATTGTGATTCCATAGCTATCGCAATTGACGACCTGATTTATTCCATCTGGTCTGACGCTCCTTCAGTGTATGGTGCTGTTTATACAGCCTGCGACAATAACAAGATGGATGCCATCGACGAGATTATACAAGCCCTCGATAATATTGAAGTCAGTCTCAATCTACTCAGATTAAGAGGAGTTTCTCCAATAGTTGATGATAATAACATGCAACCAGGCTCCTGGTATGGAACTCTTTCTGGTGGAAACTTTGATGGAGAATTTACAGCTGTAAAACAATAAGCTCCTTTGCTGTCAGTTCCCGTTTCTGTACTGAAACGGGAACCAGCTTTTCCTCTTTCTTTCTCATCCCTTTTTCTGTTTGAAATCTTTTTTTTTAAAAATTTCTTTTCAAAAGTGTACCGGTGATCTGTATAGTTTATTGTGGGAAAGAAAGGTTAAGAGAAAAATAATAAATATCTCAATATCAACTCGACAGAATTGTAAACTTAAACTATACTATTTCAGGTAAATAAAGTGACTGGAATTCTTTTATTTTTAAGTCATTATTATTAAACTGGTGGTTATTTCCGGTTTTTTTCACAAAATATTTGCTGTTGGACTGAGTAAACACTACATTTATACTGATAGTAGTTTGTAGTTTTTGTAATCCCTTGACTAATTAATATTTTATTTTAGAAGTAAATAGTTAGTTTGCATTTCAGAAGTGGTGTTTTCGGCTGGTGAAGAAGTTTGATTGAGATGCGCGGAATAATTTCGCAGTCATAGTTTTTGCTATTTCAAGAAGTTATGACAAAGCAGAGCAATCAAAATCCCGTCGTCAGACGATGACATCCATTTTTGGGAT
>JAWLEA010000104.1:0-12636 GCA_041686345.1 Polyangia bacterium
GAATTGAATATCAGCAAATTCCCGAACCGGATCAAGTTTATACAATCCCCTTTACCAACTATCTAAAAGATTTCATCACCAGTTTCAAACGGGATATGGCAAAAAGAAGGTGGAAATTCTATAAAGATTATTACGAAAACAAAAACATTAATTGTGACAACGACATTTTATCTTTTTATTTTTTCGATAAAGGACAACGGCTTGAGCAAAAAGGCAAAAATACCTCGGCTCTGAATTCATATATCCAGGCACTTGATCTGAACAACCACCTCAAATCCAACCTCTGGGCTTTGCAAAGGCAACTTCACAAAAAAGAACTCTATCCTAAAATTGCCACCTTATTGCAAGTAGAATCCCAAAAAGAAAATGATCCCGGAAGAAAAGCTGTTGCTCTCTATTTCAAGGCTGTAGAAGAAGAACTTTCCGGCAATCTGCAAGCAGCAACTGACAACTATCTTGAAGTTGCAAAGCTTGATGAAAATTTTCTTTCAGCATATTTTGCCCTGATCCGAATCAACGAAATCCAGGGCCAAAATGAAGAGGCGGCAACTTATACCGAAGTTGTTATGGAAAAAGTCAAAGACGTTAACTTTAAATCCGCCTTGGAAGTGTATTCTATTTTCCTCAAAAAAGAACAGGGGCAGGGATTCGATGAATTACAAGCTCAGTTGATGGCTGCTCTCGGCACCAGTGTTATTTACAGTCAGGAAATCTGGGACTTGTTGGACAACCTGGTAATAAATACCGGCAATAAAGAATTACAATTAGAATTGAAAAAAAGCAAATGCAGTTGGTATTTTGAAGTTGACCAGCCAGAGAAAGCTCTGCTGGAAGCTCTGGATATATCAATTTTTCTGGAAAGAGAATATGGAGATACTGTCGAAGCTTTCAATTACCTGAATGATCTTTCTCATAATTACAATCAAGATATTATCAAAAAACGCCTGACTGATCTTGCTTGGAAAAACAGTGATTATAATTGGTTATCTGAGCATTCAACTTCAGATTTCTTGAAATATTTTTCCAAGATTCGTTTGGAAGAAACCGAAATCCAACCATCCACCGAAGATCTTCAGGAACAATTGCTGTACGAATATCTTCAACACAGCTTTACCGGTTATGACAAATTGGAAACATTTTTTTCAACCGAACAGATCGAAACATTTAAATTGCAGCAAGCATTTAAATACAAAGCCATAGGTAAAGATTACCAACATTTAACAAACGAACTGGCAAGTGGGGCAAACAATTTTTCCGAGAAAATTATATTTATTTACTGGGAGAAAATCCTGCAAAAAAACTACCAGGAAGCCGCTGATTATCTTATTTCTGTCTTTGCAGAACTTGATGAGGAACTGCAAATTTTTGCTGCCAAAGAAATTGCTTTTCTGCTTATTTACCTGAATCAGCATACCTCCTTTCTCCAATTTTATAACAACAACTCCGAGTTGTTTGCATCAGATCAGACTATTGCATTAATAAGTGCACTGGTAGCCGAATATACCGAGAATCAAACTGATGCTGCTCAAAAGTTCCAAAATCTGGCAGATGCTGCTGTCAACGAAAAAGATCAGGTTGTTCTGGCCCTGTTGGCTGCAAAAATACACTTCTTCACAGATCAAAAACAGGAAGTCCTCAAAACTGTCAGGAATTACCGTCATAATCCGACAATTCAAGAATGCCTGGAATTATGTGCCAGACTCGGACTGGAAGGAGTTGAACTTGCCGAAATTCTGCAAGCCAAAGTTGATTCCGATGATCCCAGGGCTCGTTTTGAATTAGCAATCCGCCATAAAGAAAATGATCCTGGAAAAGCTGCTTATCTGCTGGACAACCTCGATTTACCGGAAGCACGTTGGCAATTTCTTGACCTGGCTGTCAAAAACAAAGATCTGCCTTCTTTTACCTCAATCTTCCCTGAAGTGCTAAATGATTACCAGGAAGACAAATCCCGCTTGTATATCTGGGCTGGTCAAATCATGGAAAACTTTTTTCAGGAAGATGGCTCTGAATACTATATTGAGGCCGCCCGTCATGATCATGGCAGTTATCTTGCCTGGCATTACCTTTCTCAAAAATCTTCAGTCGAAGAATCAGAACTGGAACTACCACAGGTTGTTGGAGCCATGTCCCCGGGAGAAAGAGTCAACCTCCTCGTAGAAACACTTTTCCATAAACAGGACGAAGACGGTTTCAACCAATTGTTGTCAACATTCAGTCTGGATGAAAAATATCTTGATTTTATCAATCTCGTTCTCAGATATAATGCCCTCGAACAAAACCAAAACGATAAATATGTCGATGTTCTGCCTCTGGGAAAGGGTCTTAAAGAAGGATTGGGACGTCGAGAACTGGTTATTTGGCTGGAAGCACTCAAAAACAAACAGGAATTTGAAGAAATCCTCAACAATCCCTTCATTGAATCATTTCTGAAACCATGGAAAACCCTTACCACCAATCTGGTGGAACTGCTTCCCAATCAGGTGGTTTCAGAACATTTCGCTTCCCTTGTTTCCTTGAACAAAGAATTTAAAAACAAATACAACAAAGCTGTTCAAACCAGAGTATTTGAAAAAGAAATTGATTATCTGCCCTGTTGCCTGCAATTCGCAAGAATTCTGCATACCATCGACAACAATGAAAAAGCAGCACTATATTGTGCAAAAATTGTGGATGAACTGCCTGCAGGACATCCTCGCCAAAAAGAAGAACTGTTATTTATCCTCGATCATAATCCAACTCCTGAAATGGAATTAAAAGCCCTTTATCGGCTCTGGAAAAACTTCCCTGATGTTCAGGGAAGTGCAGACAAGCTGGCTGCACTTCTGCCCGAAATCGACCATAAAACCACAGTAAAACTAATGATTTCCTTGATAAATCATGAATTTTCGGATGAAGAACTCCTGGAAATTCTTCAAAATCTGGATTTGGAAATAAATTCCGAAGAAATGGATAATTTTGTCGCCATGGAAGAGCACAATTATCCACCTTTGCTGCATCCAAATACAAAACTGCTTGAAGAAAAACCTCCGGTGCCCGATATTCCAAATGATGACTGGCCTGATATTCCAAAAGAAATATGGACAAACGATGCCCAATTGCTTTCTCAAATCGGCTCAGAGAAACAAATTGAAGCATATATCATCGAAGCTGCCCGCCTCTATCTTATTTCCGACAAATTTGATCAGGGTCAAACTTGTTTATACGATTTGGAAAATGATTCAGTTTTCAAAGCACAATTATTGCTTTCCATTGCTCTTCACCACAATGATCTGGAAGCCGCCCTGGAAAATTCCCTACTCCTGGGATCCTCCGAGGGAGGACACTATTTGATGCTTGGTGCAGAACTAAGCCAGTTGATGTCAAGACAACCTCCTGAACTCATAGTTGAAAAATTCCCCCAATACGCAGTTGAAATCTTTTTTGATTTTTATGTTCGCACCGGTCAAATTGATCAACTCAAGGATTTTTATCGGGAAAAACAAGCCGAACTTTCTAACGAACACAAATTAATCCAACTTTTTCTTTCTGACCAAACCCAGTGGCCGGACAATCTAATCCCCGAATTAAAAAATTCTGAATTTCGAGATCTGACTCTGAGCAGACAGATTTCTCTGACACAACAGCAAACCGACTCCACCATTTCTTTGGATTTAATCAATGAAATCAATCAGAAAAATCCCCGTCTCTGGAGCATTCTCGAAGCAGTTCAAAAAAATAGCTACAACCAGGAGCTTCCCCTTGATGCAGTTGTCAGAATGACTGCTTTTTCTCTGGGTAAAATTAAACCGCAACAGGTAGTCGAAACTCTTTCCACCCCCCAACTGAAAGCTCGTTTACTGATGGCTTCGGTGCTGGAAGGAGATTTTGATGTTGAATTAGAATCCCTTGCACCCGAATCCCTGGAAAATGAAATTCAATGGAAATTCAAACTGGAACAAATGTCACCGGAAGATAAAATTGCCTTTTTACGGGAAAACCCTCTCAATTCTTTGAGTTGTTGGTGGTTTAACAACGATATACCAGAAAAATTTGATCCGGAGCCGACAATACAAATTCTTCAGGCACACCAGCAACTTTTACAATCAGGTTATAGTTCTGATCAACCAACCGAGCCCGAAATATTAAATTCAAACTTGAAATTCACCGAGGCTCTCAAACTTTTAACTCTTTTGAAAAACAAAGTTTCCGATCCGGATTCTTCCTTCCATCATGCCAACAGATTGGCATTTATTCAAAACGACCAATTGGACAAGTTGCATTCTCTGGTTCAACAGGAAGTGGAATCTGCATCCCCCCAAAGTCCCATCCGTTATCTCAACTTAATGATTTCTTCCGAGGCCGAACTTGGAGAATCAACTTGGATAGCCGATGCAGTTCTACAGGAAATACGAGGAGAACTTCCCTACAAAGTCTGGCACAAAGTTATTGAAACCAATGGTGAGAAAATTGGACTTCTAGCCTTTAGAACCAGCTTGATTCAGGAATTTCTTGATCAGGAACCGGCTGAGCAATTCCTGGCAAAATGTCCAAAGCAGTTGGTAGAAAAAATTGAATTCAGACAGGCCAACAAGAAAAATGAGCGGGACAAACTTATTTCCTTACTGAGAAATGAAGAGTTCAGAAACAAAATTGATCCCCAAATCTTGATTATTCTGCAAATGGTTCATAATGAGTTTGTCGGTT
The DNA here is from genome assembly GCA_041686345.1 of Polyangia bacterium. Taxonomy (GTDB): domain Bacteria; phylum Myxococcota_A; class Polyangia; order HGW-17; family HGW-17; genus JAQICJ01. The sequence continues at coordinate 4,687 of JAWLEA010000104.1, forward strand.
TTAAACCACAGAATAAAAAACCCACTCTGCTTGAACAAAAGTTGCTATGGCATTTTAAAAAATGGCCCGAATTAAACCATTATCTGCTGGAAATGACTGAAACAACCTCTCCCAGAGAGAAAAACCGGCTTTATCTTCAGATGATCAAAATAGATGAATACGGCAAATTTGATCAGGATGGGGAATATCTCACCAGAGAAACTCTGCTGGAACTGGATCCTCTTAATTATTACAATTTACTGCGTCTTAACCACTATTACCGTATTAATCAGCGCACCAGCAAAGAAATTCCCCTGTTCAAAAAATTGATGGCCAACTCTGAACTTACCCAGCTTGATCCTCAAATAATCTCTGAACTTTTCCGACTGGAACTGCTGGAAGGATATCCCCTTCCTTCAGAAGAACAAATTACTGCCGAACTGCAAAAACAACCCAATTCAGGTTATATTCTCAAATGGGCTTTTCTGGTTCTGGGTACCAAAATTCCCTGGGAACTGCTTGGAACCTATTTTGAAGATGATAAGAATACTTTATTCACCTGCAGGATGCAACAAATTCATAAACTCATGAAGTCCTCTTCCAATCCTCAGGAGATAATGGAAATGGTTTTGAGGACAAATGAATTATGCAACCAATATCTGCCACTCAACGAATCAGGTACTGCAATTTCCACAAACTTGAAAAAGGCAAATCTCTTTAATCGTTTCATCCTGAAAAGAACAAAACAATTCGAGCTCGAACCTGAACTTCATCTTGCCCTTTATATTTGTGGTGCAGCCTTGGAAACATGGGAAGATGCCTACGAGAAAGCACTTGATTATTATCTTGATTCCTGTCGACAACATTCGGGTTTTAAAGATGCTTTCCTCAAAGCTTATCAAATCGCTACAAAGCTTGATGACAGCAAATCACAACTGGAACTGTTGCAGATGCAATTGGACCAGGAGAAAAACCCCAAGTTCAAACTTAGATACCTTTTCGATCTGGCCCATCATTGCCTTGAACTCAAAAAAGAAGATGAAGCTCTTGTTTATCTACGCAAATTTTTGGAAATAGAAGCTTATCATCCTCAGGTTCTTTCCCTTGCTGTATCTTTATTTGAAGAGCAAAACGAATGGGAAGAGGCCGCGATATATCTGAACAATTTTCTGAAAGTAGCCAAGTCAAAGGATAAACTATGTGATATTCATGCCAGTCTGGCTCGGGTTAATCATTATGGACTGATGGAATTCAACAAAGCCTCAACCCATTATTTCAAAGCTCTGGAATACCGGCCCAACCGCAAAAAAATCTGGAACCACCTTTTTAAACTATATAAAAGTACCAAAGAATACAAAAAAGCTCTCAAAGCCATGTCCAAGTATCTGGCTCTCGAAAAAGATCCACGACAAAAGTCTCTTAATTATCTGGAATTGGGAAATATCTATGAAAATGTATTATCCCAACCCACCAAAGCAAAAAAAGCATTTTTGGAAGCGGTTAAAATATCCAAAGGCAGTATAGAAACAGTCAAAAGACTGGTTGAATATTTTGATAATCAAAAAGATAAAGTAGGTAAAAACATCAACCTTGATAAATTAATCACAATTCAACGTAAAAAAACTGTTGAAGACCTTAACCTTGATAATCTCCTTAAAATTTCCCATTATTACCAGCTTAAAGGAGATAAAGTCTTTGCAGGGATAATGGCGGCACTTGCTTCAGATATGGGCTGCAGTGAAGACGAGCTCCCCATAAAACCGGTCAAACGCTCCCTGCCTTTCAAAGCTTTCAGCAACAGCAAATTATTCTCTTATCTATTTGCCAACAGACAGAGTATTACTCTGAATAAGCTTTTCCACCTTTTTAAAAATAATATAGCTGAGACTGTTGATTCGCATTTTGCAGCCAAAATGCCATCTAGTGCAACTAAACTCGATAATTTACCTGAAAGTCTGACAGCTCTTTCCAGCAAAATTGCCGCAAAACACCAATTTTTTGTTTATGACGGCAACAAAACCAGGTATTTGCCTCTGCCGAAAAGAGCCGTACTTATTCCACGCAAATTACTTGAAAATAAAAATGAAAAAGTTTTGATTGCAAGTATAGGACCCTTTAAAGTTTTCGAAGACACCGGACTCAGTCTTCCCAACCTTCTTTCACGCAAAGAATTACTGCATCTTCTGGCTGCCCTTTGCCAAAAACTGCTGCCCTCTAGAAAGTTGAAAATAAAACTGGAATCGAAATTGCTGAATAAAGCTGCAAAATGGGCTGATAAACTTGTGCCCGCTGGCAAAGAAAAAATTGCTTCATCCTATTTAATCGAATTGGAAAAAATAGAACCAAAACTGGTTTCCAGTTTCAAAGATGATCTCGATCTGCTTGCCTTAAAAATAGGCTATTTGATTACCGGAAGCCTGACTCCCCTCAAACAACAACAAATCAGCGATTCTCTGTTCAAAAAACTTCTTGGTTTTACTTTGTCCAAAGAACATGAAAAAATAAGACATTTTTAGTTTAAAAGCAAATTGCCCGGATACAGATTTTTTAAATCCAGGGATAAAGAGGTAAAAATGATAAATATAAACAAATATAAATTTTATGGAATTCTGGATATTGGTTTCGGGTTATTGTATCTAGGAATATTTGTTTTTATCCTACCAGCTTACAACAGTTTAACTCGTTTTCTCACCATATTTTTCCCCCTTATTTTACTTGGTGGAGGAATATATCTGGTTACCGAAGCCAAATTTGCCCGCTATGTGGGAATAGGTTTGGCTTTTATCTATTTTCTTCTAACGATTTTTATATTGATCGCCTTGGCTTTCACCCTGGGTTACTTCAAGGGCATATATGGTCCTTACGGTAAAGCCATTACCATTATTTCCTGGGTTTTCATCTTCTTTGTAATTGAATTATTCGGAATCTGGCCTTTTTTCCAACTGAAAGCTTTTTTCACTCTGCCCAAAAAATCCGGCAAAAGCAGGGAAACAAAATTGCAGAAATAATCCAGAAAGCACCAGGTTTATCTTCTGAAAACAATGCTAGTTAGTTTCTAGTTAGTTCCCAAAGGAAATCTTATATGAATTGGAAAAAGTATTTGTTTTGCACCCTTTCAGTTATAATTTTCCTGCCTGCTGTCGCGTGGATTACCGGCTATTTTATGTCCTCCCACAGGTCAGTTGTCACGCTCGATAAAGCGGTGCAAACCTTTATGGTCAACCACTTTAAAAATATTATTAACGGTCGTAAAAGTAATATTATCAACCATCCCCATCTGAATAAAAACTATCCGGGACCTTTTTTTCTCAACATTTACTGCCGGGGAAAATCCGTTTTCAGTTGTCAACAAGAAGCAGCTCCATTGCAAAAAGCTATTCAAAAATGCACTGCCAAAATCAAAGACATTGAATTTGAAGATGGTTGCCGAATCCGGGCGGATCTTGCCCTTGCTCAAACCAGAATGATTGATTTTCCACTTATAAAAGGATTATTGTTTTTGCCGGGAATAGAAGGTCTGGCGGCACAATCCCCTGATGGAGAAAGGGCCTACCTCCTCCCTGATGAAATGTTCCAACACAATTGGTTGCGAGAAGGTAAAAAGCCACTCAAGTTCATCAAACAACTCAAACTGGGGGTAGATCTCGAAAGAATGAGCCAGGAATTAGCAAATCGCTTGCAAAAACCTGTCATGGATCTCTACCGGGTCAAGCTTCTCTCTCTGGTGAACTCAGTGGAAGAAGAAGACAAAGTGAAAGAAGTGCTCAGAGCCAATACCAAAAACGCTCCCCCGGTAAACAAAAAAAATATTTATCAAGCGGCCATAAGGGGCGGGGATTATATGATCAACTCCCTGGTTCCCAACCGGAGAAAAAAATACGATTGTTCCGGTATCGGTTGTCGCAAAAGAAACTACTTCCGCACTGACAAAGGACAATTTCTTTATGAATACAACCTGATTACCGACAAACTTGCTTATCAGAGTCGACGCTATTATAATCTGCCTCGTCATGCCGGCACTACTTACTCCCTTGCCAATCTTTATCGTCTGACCGGTCTGAAAAAATACAAAAAAGGTGCTTCCAAAGCCATTAAATATCTTAATTTCATGGCTTCGGGAAAATGCCGGGGCGATGGATTCAGATGCGTCGCCAACGGGAATCGCGCCACCTTGGGCTCCTCAGCTCTGGCCCTGGTGGCAATAGCTGAATACCGACTGGCAACCGGTGAAAATACCTATGATGAATTGGGACAGGATTTGGCCGATTTTATGGTGTTTATGCAACGTGAAGACGGTTCTTTTCGCCATATATATCACGTAAAACAACAAAAACCGGATGAAGATGAAGTGCTGCTCTATTACTCCGGTGAAGCTTCATTTGCCCTGGCTAAATCCTATAAAGCCTGGAACAAAGTAAAATATCTCCAAGCAGCTGAAAAGGGAGTAGACTGGCTCACAGGTCCGGGAGTCCAACCTCTTCCCTTCCATTTTGCTTTTGGAGAAGAACACTGGACTTGTCAAGCTGCAAGAGAATTGTGGCCCCAAGTTAAAAAAGAAAAATATCTGGATTTCTGTCTTAATTTTGCTAAATACATCAAAAGACAACAATGGGATCCGGGAGAATCTGCTTTTCCTGATTATACAGGAATATACGGTTTTACTCCCTTTATCCCTCCTCATGTCAACGGGGCGGGATCACGTTCGGAATCAAATGTTTCTGTATATGAACTGGCTATTTTGCATGGCAAAAACGCTGAAGCTCTGAAAGCACAATTGAAACTTGCTCTTTCCAGCATCATCAGGCATCAGAGAAGAGATGAAAATTGCTGGCTCTGCCCCGACAAAGACCAGGCCAGAGGTGCCGTACCTGCAAGTCCTGTTGATTTAACCACCAGAATCGATACGGTTCAACATACAACCAGTGGATTGATCAGAGCTTGGAAAGCTCTTTATAACTGAACTGATTAGTTCCAGAGAAAATCTGACAAGACTATGAATGAAAAATCAAAATCAACTTTAACTGCAAAAAAGAATGGTTCCGGAAATCCAAACAATAAAAAACCTTTCGGGGGGAACTATTCTGGAATAATCTTGAACAACAAATACAAGCTCACTAAAAAAATCGGGGGTGGGGGAATGGGAGTAGTTTATCTGGGAACTCACGTTGTACTCGAGAAAAATTTTGCCATCAAAATCCTGAAACCTCAATTGAGCAACAAGAATGGGGTTGCCGAACGTTTTCTGAGAGAAGCTAAAGCCGCCTCCAGTATTCAGCATTCAACGATCATCAATGTTTCCGATTATGGCAGTTCTGAACACGGACTTGTATATATAGTCATGGAATATGTTGATGGAATTGAATTGAGTAATCTCATTTCAAAAGAGGGCAAACTCCCTTGGAAAAGAGTCAGAAATATAGCCCTGCAAATAACCAGAGCCCTTGAGATTGCCCATGCTAATGGTGTTATTCACCGAGATGTAAAGCCGGCAAACATTTTTATTTTAAATGATGAAGAACACAACGATGCTGTAAAAATAATCGATTTTGGAATTGCCAAAGTCCGGGATTTGAGCACCTGTGATCAAATGACCAAAACCGGCACTATCATGGGAACACCTGAATATATGTCCCCTGAACAGGCAAACGGAGAGAAACTTACCTTCAGTACAGATATTTATTCCACCGGCATTATTATTTACGAAATGCTCACGGGACAAGTTCCTTTCAAGGCTGATTCCATCATGAAAGTAATGACCAAGCATATTATGGAAAAACCAAAACAACCTTCCAAAATAACCAAGGATAATTCCATAACTACTGCCATTGATAACTTGATTCTGAAAGCACTTTCCAAAAAATCAAAAAACCGTTATGCCAGCATGAAAGAATTCAGAGAACAAATAGAAGCCATCGATGAAAAAGGACGTGGCCCCGAAGCTGTTTTACTGGAATTTAAAAAGAAAAAAACAAAAAAAGTCCTGCTCGCAATTGCTCTTGCTGTGTTTGTTGGTTTGATTTCCTTGTTTTTGTTTAACTTTTTAAAAAATAACTCCAAAAAAGAACAAATAGAAGCCTTCCCAATTTTACCCGCCGAAAAATCAACAAAAAATACATCTGAACAACCAAAAAATACTGAAAAAAAAGTTAAAAAAGAAAAAAAAGTTAAAATTTCCATTAAAACTAACGCTACCAAAGGAATAGCCAAAGTATTCAGAGGCAAGATTTCCATTGTCAGAGACAATAAAGTTACAACTCTTGAGAAAGGCGATTTGGCAGGAAAATTACCTTTGCGGGAACAAGAATTCGTTGCTTCGGATTCTCCCGTTATTTTCAGACTTACAGCTTCGGGATACAAACCAACCCTATACAGTTTTGTTCCCAAAAATAATTTGAGTGTTGAAAAACTATTAACCAAAATACCACCAAAAAACAAAAAAACGACAGTCAAAACCCGGAAAAAGAAAAAGGAAAAAATTAGATTGATCCCCCAAAAAAAAGATATGAAATCAAGTAATAAAAAAGAACAAATGAAACCAGAAACTGAAATAATGAGAGGATTTGACAACAACAAAGAACTTTTAGTGCCGGAGATTAACTAGTTTCCATCCCAGAAGTGGTGTTTTTGGCTGGGGAAGAAGTTTGCCTCAGATGCGCGGAATAACTGCGCCGACATAGTTGTCACTATTTCAAGAAGTTATGACAAAGCAGATTAATTCAATTTCCGTCGCCAGACGATGACATCCATTTTCGGAACGGGAACTAACTAGTAATTGTAAATTTATAATGAATAAAACCACATCAATTACCCTGGTAGGGGTAACGGTAAATATTTTTCTTGGATTCATCAAGATTATTGTCGGTATCATCGCTTCATCTCAAGCTTTGGTGGCTGATGGGATCCACAGTTTTTCCGATCTTGTTTCCGATGCTGCAGTCATTATTGGAGCAAAATTCTGGTCTCTGCCGGCAGACGATTCCCACCCTTACGGACACGGCAGAATTGAAACCCTGGTAAATATTTTTATAGGTGTGCTTATTTTGACAGTTGGGATAGGCATTGGCTGGAACTCCCTCAAGGCAGTCAGTCTTGACAAAAATCTACATCCTCCCGGATGGAGCGCCCTGTTTGTTGCTTTGCTTTCAGTATTTGTCAAAGAAATCCTTTATCGCTGGAATGCCAGGTGGGGCACAAAGCTTAGAAGCAGAGCCCTTATTGCCAATGGTTGGCACCATCGCAGTGATGCTTTAAGTTCACTTCCGGTAGCAGTGGCTGTTGTTGCCGGCCATCTTTTTCCCGGTCTGGTTTATCTTGATCAGATAGCAGCCATGATTGTTGCAATAATGATCATCCATGCCTCCTGGGGTATAATGAGTCCATCCTTTAAAGAACTGCTGGAATCTCGAGAAAGTGAAAAACTGGAAAAAGAAATAATTTCCATAGGGGAATCTTATTCTGATATCAGGGAAATACACAAAGTTAGAAGCCGCAGAATCGGAGGAGCCGTTCTGGTTGATTTTCATCTTCTGGTTCATCCTGAAATGAGCGTAGAAAAAGCTCATGATATTGCAGAAGATCTAAAAGATAAAATAAAAGAAGAAAAAGACGAAATCATTGATATTATTGTCCATGTAGAACCACACAAAAGTGAAACCTGCCTGAAATAACAATAATAATATTTTAGAACAAAAACTGTACTCTGATTTTATTAAGTATTTTAAAAAGTAGAAGGCTCCGGCTGGGAATAACCGGAAGAACCGAAGTCATTTTGCTCATCTTCATAATCGTTTCCATCATCATAATTTTCATATTCATAACTTCTGGTATAAACACGATTGCGATACCAGCGGAGATATCTTTTTTTATGGCTGCGGTAATGGCAGGGCAATCGAGTTCTAAGATATAATTAATATCTCCAACTTAACAAAACATCAATCAAAACATCGGGGTTCCAACCTATACTTTTTCTTA
>JAWLEA010000237.1:0-2897 GCA_041686345.1 Polyangia bacterium
CAAATTTCAGGTCGCTCCTTTTTATGCAAACGGCAAGTACGTCCAGTATTTGCCATGGGCTATTAATGCATGTATATACATAATCTTGCAGGCCCAGCCTCCGGTATTCTTCACAGACAAGCTTACTGGATGCTTTCTGGCCTTTGATTTCGAAACACCTAAGGTCAAAATCTCACATTTGAACTTTATTGATTACAGTCCACAGCACAAGAGAAAAACTCTTGAGTCGTACAGCCATTGCCACGTTCTGTGCCCTGAGGATTATCACGGAAACACCACGGTCTTTGGCGTCCATAAAGGACAGTGGGAGTTTTTCTTTCAAGTAGAGAATGGTCGCTCCGGTAGGATCTCAATGGTAGAAAGAGCGAATCAGTACGGCACAAAAAGCGTTCTCCTGAACTAAAGGGGCATAACCATGCCATGCACTAGAACGCTCATTCTTCGCGTCGGTGATGGCCACGTTATCTCACAAAACAGGTAAGTTGAAGGGAAAAAAAATAAAAGTATGAATACATCAAAATTACACGTGATAGCAAAAAGCTTGCGGGAGGAGCTAAAAAGGTGCGGGACAGTAAAGACTTTACAACAGGCAGTTAAAGCATTAGAACAACTTACAGCCCAGCCACAACAAGCAAACCACCAACAACAGCTTACCAATTCTTTAAATCAATTATATCAAAAACTTGAAGAATCACCTGTTGATAATTACAGCCCTGCATGGCGAGATGCAATGGAGGAGATGGGGATATCAAGAGAGTTTGGCGAAACTTTAATGGATGACATTAAAGGGATTTTCGAAAGAAATCAAATTACTTATCAAGTAGCTTTACAGGAATTAAAAGAGCTACATCAAAAGATACAGCAGACGGAAAATCACCTGAACGGTCTGGTGCAAAGTTTGGAATATTTTGATGTCGGCGAAGATGAACTAAAAAAAGATGAATGCGAAATTGGTGTTATAATCCCCAGAAATTATGTTGAAAATAATCTTAAAAATTTTGGTGAAGAATTAGTTAACCTTGAAAAAACGTTGATCGTTTTTTCTGAATTAGCAACAGGTTCAAGAGCCCCTCTTCAAGTACGAACAATTTCATCAAGCGAGTTATCCGTCTTCCTCGAATATATTCCCCAGATAGGTGCTTGTATTGCTGTAGCAGTGGAAAGAATAGTTGCTTTATACAAAAAAATTCTAGAAATTAAAAAATTAAAAGCAGATCTCGTCAAAAATGAAGTTCCTGATGAAAAATTACAAGGTATTGATGAATATGCTGAATCAATCTTTGAGCCTCAATTAAAAGAAATTGCAAATGAACTGATTGAAAATTATGGGGAAAAAATTGAAAAAAAGCGAAAAAATGAATTAAAAATCGAACTTAGGTATGCATTAGGCAAAATAGCGAACAGGATTGATAGGGGTTTTAATATAGAATTGAGGGTTGCCCGTGATGCTGAAGAATCAGATGAAGCGGAAGAGAAAAATGAAAAGGATATTGCCATCCATCAAATAATTGAATCGGGTAAAAAAATTCAATTTACTAGATTATCGGGAGAACCTGTGTTGTTTTTCCCTGAAAATGAGGGTGATAAGAAAGAATAGATAACCTTCCTGCTCCACCCTGACCGGTGTTCCGCTGCCGCTCCACACCGGCAGGTGAGCAGGCCGTTAGCCCAAGAGGAGTCGTCATGAAAAAGCGGATAGTTCTTATTTCATGTGTAAGCAAAAAACTATCACATCGAGCGAAAGCAAAGGATTTGTACATTAGCACACTGTTCAAACTCAACTTAAAATATGCCAATAAGTTAAGTCCCGATGGCATCTATATTCTCTCGGCAAAGTACGGCCTGTTGAATTTAGATCAAGAAATTGATCCATATGAGCAAACCCTCAATAATATGCGTGCAAATGAAGTTAAACAATGGGCGGATCGAGTAATTGAACAAATAAAGAAAATTAGCGTTATTGAAGAAACGGACTTTGTATTCCTTGCAGGTGAGAAATACAGAAAATACCTGATTTCCCATCTCAGTGGTGTACAAATCCCATTAAAAGGACTTGGCATCGGCAAACAGCTTCAAAGGCTCAAGGAACTGACCGCATGAGTACTGAATGTGAAACTGTCCATAATTTAGCATGGGAACTTAAAAGGCATGGGTTTCCATTCGATGAATCAAAAATACCATTGAATGGAATCTACCTGCTATTTCAAAAAGGAGAAGAAGGGCATAAAGGAGACCGAATTGTAAGGATTGGAACCCATACTGGAGATAATCAGCTTCGTTCAAGATTAAAACAACATTTTCTTAATGCGAATAAAGATAGAAGCATCTTCAGAAAGAATATTGGTAGGGCTTTACTTAACCAACTCAATGATCCTTTTCTAAAATACTGGGAGCTTGATCTCACAACCAGAAAGGCAAAAGAAAAATATTCTTCGTTGATTGATTTTGATTACCAGAAAAGTATTGAAAACCAAGTCAGTCAACACATTCAAGATAATTTCTCATTTTGCGTTTTTGAAGTTCAGGGCAAGGAAGAAAGGCTTGAAATTGAATCAAAATTAATATCAACTATATCATGGTGCGAAGAATGCAAACAGTCAACAAGCTGGCTTGGTAATCACTCCCCCAAAAAGAAAATAGTAGAAAGTGGCCTATGGTTAGTGAATGAGCTTTATAAAACCCCATTTGACACTTCTGGTATTGATAACTTTGCCAAGTTAATTCAGGGTTAAAATAATGGCTGAAAGGAAACTATTCATCTGTAGTGAGTGTGGCAAAACTATTCAAGCATGGTCCGAGGGAAATCCATATTTCATAGATATTGCTGGCCAAAAACAATATGCATATCACCCTGATCACGAAGCCTTAGATAAATGTATAGGCAATGACACCCCTTA
>JAWLEA010000238.1:0-2895 GCA_041686345.1 Polyangia bacterium
ACCGGAAAAAACCAAGCGAATTGTTTTTCACGAAATTACTAAAAGTGCAATTCAAGATGCTATAAAAAATCCGCGTTCGATAGACATTAATCTTGTTAACGCCCAGCAAGCCAGAAGGATACTGGATCGGCTGGTGGGTTTTGAACTTTCTCCCGTTCTATGGAGAAAAATCAAACCCTCACTTTCTGCAGGCAGAGTCCAGTCTGCAGCAGTTCGTCTAATTGTTGAAAGAGAAAGAGAAATTATCAACTTTAAAAGCACTTCTTCTTATAAAGTAACAGGAACTTTTACTAATGGAAAAGAAGAATTTCGCGCGGAGCTCTCGAAAAAGCTCAATAAACATGAAGAAGCAAAACAGTTATTGAAAAACTGTAAGGAAGCCCATTTTAAAGTAAGCGAGGTTACTAAAAAACCATCAAAAAAGCATCCCGCTCCGCCTTTTACCACCTCGACCCTTCAGCAGGAGGCAAGCAGGAAGTTGGGTTATTCCGTTTCCAGGACGATGACAATTGCTCAAAAATTATATGAAGCAGGTAAGATTACATATATGCGAACTGACTCCGTTAATCTGTCCAATGCAGCAATAGCATCTGCCAGCAATGTCATTGAAAATGAATTTGGCGCAAAATATAAGAAAACGCGAAAATATACTACAAAATCAAAAGGAGCACAAGAGGCGCACGAAGCTATAAGACCGACCTTTCTGGAAAATCAGACCACTTCAGGTTCCGATGCCGAAAAGAAATTATATAATTTAATCTGGAAAAGGACTATCGCTTCGCAGATGAGCGATGCGGAACTTGAAAAGACAAATGTCAAAATTGATATTTCAAACGACCCGAATCAATTTATTGCCAGCGGGGAAGTTGTCAAATTTGACGGATTTTTGAAAGTTTATTTTGAATCAACAGATAATGAAGAAGAACAGGAAAGCCGTGGGTTGTTGCCAAAATTTACTGAAGGGCAGGAGATTAGTTATCACCAAATCAAAGCCATTCAGCGATTCAGTCATCATCCGCCAAGATACACGGAAGCTAGTTTGGTGAAAAAGATGGAAGAATTGGGAATCGGCAGACCTTCTACGTATGCTCCGACAATATCAACCATACAGAATCGTGGTTATGTATTGAGGGAAGATCGTTTCGGTACTCCCAGGGAATACAAAGAAATTATACTGGAGGAAAAAATCAGAGAAGAAACAAAAACTGAGATGGCAGGGGCAGAAAAAAAGAAGCTTTTTCCAAATGATATTGGCATGGTAGTTAATGATTTTCTCACAAAAAATTTCCCGGAGATTATAAATTATAATTTTACTGCCGAAGTAGAAGAAAAATTTGACAAGATCGCTCAAGGTTACATAGAATGGTCTAAGATGATCGATGAATTCTACAAAACTTTTCATAAAAAAGTTGAGGATACACTTGAACATGCTGAAAGAGATTCCGGCACACGAGTTCTTGGAACTGATCCAAAAACAGGAAGACAAATTTCAGCTAAAATTGGGCCTTATGGACCTATGGTTCAATTAGGTACAAAAGAAGAGGAGGAGAAACCTAAATTTGCCAGCCTACAGAAAGGGCAACATTTAGAGACAATTACTCTGGAGGAAGCATTAAAGCTTTTTGATCTTCCCAGGGAAGTAGGAATATATGAAGGAAAAAAAGTTACCGTAGGAATTGGAAGGTTTGGCCCTTATGTAAAACACAATGAGAAATATGCCTCACTGAAAAAAGGAGTGGATGATCCTTTTAAGATTACACTCGACAGGGCTATCGAATTAATAGAGGAGAAAAAAGAAAGAGATAGAAAAAAACAGGTAAAAACATTTACAAAAGATAAAGACCTGCAAATTTTGAAGGGAAGATATGGTCCATATATAAGTTACAAGAAAAGCAATTATAGGATTCCTAAAGAAAAGGATGCGGAGAAACTCACGTTAAAGGATTGTTACGAAATTATAAAAGAAAAAGATCAAAAAGAAGCTAAAAAAGGTAAGAAGACAGGAACTGCCAAGAAAGCAACCAAATCTAAAGCAACTTCTAAAACAAAAACAAGCAGCAGCAAGAAAAAAAATACAAGCACCAAGACGAAAACAAAAACAAATAAAAAATCAAGCAAATAAAATAGAATATGAATCTTCTTGACTATGTAAGCCCTCCCAGCCTGGATTCATATCAAATTAAAAAAGGTGGATTCTATACTTCAAAAAGTATTTTGAAAGAATCTACTACTGCAAAACTTGACCTGTCAAAGGTGGAAGTCGCCTTATTGGGAGCCCCCTTTGCTGAAGATAATTCGTATGATTCAACTTTCGTGGATTCAGTTCGCTTAGAGTTAGCAAAACTGGCGGATGTTCAGGGCAATACTTCTATATTGGATGTTGGAAATCTTATTAGGGGGAAGACTTTAAATGATTCCCTTACTGCACTGAAGGATGTTCTTACCTTTTTGCAAACGTATGATATTTTTGTGATCGTAATTGGCGATTTGAGCCTTCTCCAAAAGACTTTCATGGAAACCCTGGAAGGTAATCAAAATATGAAAGTAGTGGAAGTCGCGCCGGTTTTTTCTATTTATGATACCTTAGATTATCTTTCTCAACAAACCCAAAAACGCTTACATTATACAAATATAGGGTATCAGGTATATTATGTAGATCAGGCTAAGTTTAATTGGCTAAATAGCAATAATTTTGATGCTTACAGACTAGGTGAGGTTAGAAAAAGTTTACCGGTAATTGAACCGGCAATAAGAGATTCACTTTTAATAAATATAGATCTTAATGCGCTTAAGCATCAGGAGGCTCCTTCTCAAAAGGAAATATCTCCAAATGGTTTTTATAGTGAAGAACTCTGCCAAATTGCAAAATATGCCGGAGCAGCAGATTTTTTGAAG
>JAWLEA010000239.1:0-2882 GCA_041686345.1 Polyangia bacterium
CAAATTTGGGGACAAGAATTTTTTTGGCATTCGACCATTTCATGATCTTCATAAAAACCTCGGCCGCGGGAATAATCACATCAGCCCTGTCGGGCCGCAGGCCAAAAACTTTTATGCGCTCATCAGCCGAAAAAGGAAGGAGCTGTTCATACACATCACGGATATCTTTTAATTTTATCGGCTGCATATTTTTTCCACCGGCAAGCTTAAATATTTTGTTAATATTGCCGCCTGAGCCAATGATTTCTACTGACGGATATTGGCTTCGGATTTCTTTGAGAAAATTCTTTAATTCCTCAAACTCCGAATCCTCCACTCTGCTTCTCAATATTCGTATTGTTCCTATGTTGAAAGAGCAGGACATTTCTGCTTTATCATTTGAAAACAAAGTGACTTCTGTACTTCCGCCTCCCAAATCGACATACAAATAAGGCTTTGAGCTGTCAATCATATCTACAATTCTGTTTGAGTAGATAATCTCAGCTTCTGTTTTTCCATCAATGATCTCAATGTTGATGCCTGTCCTTTTCTTCACAATATCGACAATCTCCTGCCCATTTTCGGCATCCCTCATTGCTGAAGTTGCACATGCACGAAAATCAATGACATCATGAACATTGATCAAATGATGAAAAGCATGCATGGTACTGATGAGTTTTTCTCTTTTGACTTCTTCAATTTTACCTTCCTGAAACACATCGTGGCCAAGCCTGAGAGGGACTCTGATTAAGGATGCTTTTTTGAATGTTGTACTTTTTTTGTTCTCGGTTACATTGGAAAACAATAACCGAACTGCATTGGTTCCTATATCGATTGCTGCAAACTTAAGTAGTTTCAAATTCTTCCGTTTTTATGCTGAAATAAAAATATTAAACCATACAGTAGACACATAAGACCTACAAAAGCATTCTATATACATCTTTTTTCTTGCAAATCATAGATCAGGTTTCCACACACAAAGACCAAAAACATATATTAAACTATTTCTCGGGCTTTTTGGGATAATCCACCAATTCCGTTGACACATTATCTTTGGAAATGTCTTTCCAACTGTCTGCCTTGAAATTTAATGAAGTAATCCCGGCAGTAGGTAATTTGTCCAGTTTGTCTTTTAAAAACATATTCGACAAATCTGTGGAAACCGGGTTGTGCCCAAAAATCATCAATGTTGAAATACTGTCGTCTGTTTCATGAATTAAGTTGAGAATATCATCTTCATCGCCATTGTAGATTATTTCATTCAAACGCAGGTTGAATAAAGGATAATCAAGAACTCTTGAAAAAATGATAGATGTATGTAAGGCTCTGTTTGCCGGGCTGCTAAGTATCAGTTGTGGTTTCTTATTTTTAGAATCCAGCCTTTTGGCCATAGCATAAGCATCATTAATTCCTTTAATCTTCAAAGGCCTGTCAATATCATCGACGTGTTCGTACTCCCATGAAGATTTTCCGTGACGGACAATAAATAACTGTTTATAACTTTTCATAGTCTCCTCTTTTTTTACAATAAATCGCTTGCCAATTCTGCAAGATAACTTCGTTCTCCTTTGACAAGATTCACATGAGCAAAAATATCCTGCTTAATCATTTTATCAGTCAGGTAACTTAATCCATTGGATTTCATATCCAGGTATGGAGAATCAATTTGTTGAATATCTCCCGTGAATACCATTTTAGTTCCTTCACCTGCTCTGGTGATAATGGTTTTTATTTCGTGCGGTGTTAAATTCTGTGCTTCATCAATAATAAAGAATGTATTGGAAAGGCTTCTTCCGCGTATATAGGCCAGAGGGCTTATAACGAGGCGTTCACTTTCCTGCATTTCCTCAATTTTTTTGTATTCTTTGGTATTTGCCTTGTATTGATTCTTAATTACAGAAAGATTATCATAAAGCGGAGTCATGTAAGGAGTTATTTTTTCGCTCACATCACCCGGCAGATAACCAAGGTCTCTGTTCGCCAAAGGCACAATTGGCCGCGCCAGAAGAATCTGATTATACTTTCTTTCCTGATGAAGCGCAGACGCAAGAGCCAAAAGCGTTTTACCCGTTCCTGCTTTTCCGGTTAATGCAACAAGATTGACTGCATCATTCAATAGTGCATGAACCGAGAATGATTGTTCTGCATTTCGCGGAGTAATGCTGTACACACGTTGTTTTTCCACTCGTTTAATCAGCTTCTCAGCAGGGTCAAAAAAAGCCAGTGCACTGGTTGTTGCGCTTTTTAGAATAAAATATTGATTTGAAAAAGGGGTTAGCCCAAATTCTTCCGGGGGAACACCTGTGCTATCCTGATCATATAGTCTGTCAATTAACCCGGAATCCAGATTTTCCTGAACTTCAATATTTTTATTTAACGGTTCAATGTCGAGAACCTTATCGGATTCATAATCCTGAGCTAAAATCCCCAAAGATTTTGCCTTAAGGCGAAGATTGATATCTTTGCTGATCAGTATAACGTCGATTTTGCTATTTTTTTCTTTGACAGCCTCTGTTATCGCAAGAATTCTGTGATCCGGGGATTTTTCGGGAAACGATTCCTGTATTTTTTCTGTTGAAGGTTTCCCTGTTTCCACAAATAGTTTTCCGAGTTCGTCCCCAAGTTTAATACCTCCGTTGAAAAGGTGATCACCAGTAAGGTCATTTAATTGACGGGTAAATTCTCTGGCGTGAAAATTTATAATATCATTGCCCTTTTTGAGATGATCCAATTCTTCCAATACAACAATCGGCAGGACAATGTCGTTTTCCTGAAAATTGTAAATACACTTATAGTCATGAAGGATGACGTTGGTGTCAATTACAAAAATTTTTTTGGTACGAGCCATTTATAGATATATTTTTGCATAAAAGTAGTAAATTTTTATGGCTTGACTTAATTAA
>JAWLEA010000105.1:0-12544 GCA_041686345.1 Polyangia bacterium
ACACCCCACTAAAATAAATAAAAAAGTTAATAAAAATAATTTTTTAATCATATTTAAATTCCAACATTCTCCGGAAGGAAATTTTTTGCAACTGGATCAAATTGTACCGGAGCCAGAAAATCCAGAAGGGTTTATTTGTTTAAAATGGTTTTTTTTCCCAGCAAAACACCAACCCCTTCATAACCTAGAACCAGGGCAAGTATCATCAAAATCAGAGAAAGAATTGCCAAAGCATATTTGCCACTGCCAGCGAAATCATAGATATTATAAACCAAAGCCGCCATCGTAACGGAATAGATGAAAACTCCCGGAATAATTGCAAACCGCTTTGGTCTTTTTAAATGAACAAGCCATACAGTTATAACCAAAAAGGCCAAAGAAGCCAAAAGTTGATTTGCTGCTCCAAATATAGGCCAAATATCTGTTGCTGTTCCTGAAAATACCAGTCCCCCACCCAAAACAACAGTAATTATTGTGGCAAAATAACGGTTATTTGCCAAAAATGACTGTTCTGAAGTTGATTTTTCAGGATCCAGAAATAACTCTTGAAAAGCAAAACGCCCAAGTCTGGTGGCTGTATCAAGAGAGGTAAGAGCAAAGGCGGCTACGGCCAAAGCCATAAAAGTTGTTCCCACAAAAACCGGAATTCCGATTCCATTCAGGATTGTTGCACTGTTTTTGGAAAAAACTCCAATGGGATCACCAGTTGCTTGGGAATAATCTCCCGTCGTCATGACAGCTGCTGTAATCAGAGCTGTCACTGCCAGCAAACTTTCAATGAGCATGGAGCCATAACCTACTTTAACGGCGTCTTTTTCCGAGTCAAGTTGCTTGGAAGTAGTACCGGCGGCTACCAGGGAATGAAAACCTGAAAGAGCACCACAAGCCACCGTGACAAAAAGCAGAGGAAGCAAAGGACCTTTATCGGTGAAAAAGACAGGCTTGGTCCCTAGTTGCAATTTAGGATTAACTACAATGATTCCGGTAACCAGAATAAAAAGCATCAAATAGAGAATATAGGAATTTAAATAATCACGGGGCTGCAAAAGGAGCCATACCGGCATTACAGATGCCGCCAAAATATAAAGAAGCATGATTATTTTCCAAGTATTGACAGAAAGAACAAGGGGATACAAATAGCCCAGATAAACTGAGAAACCGAGAAAAATCAAACCCGCCATCGTAATAAGAATGAAGTTGACTTTTAGCCGATACAGAGAGAACCCAATTCCTATAGCCAAAATAATAAACAAAATGGAAGCTGTACCCGCCTGGGGAAATTTGTGGAAGACATTAGCAACTGCATTTGTAAAAACAGCTATTACCAAAAGCAAAGTTGCATATACAAAAATCAAAAATAAATTTTTAGCTGTCTTGCCTATTCGCTGCTCGACTACCATTCCGAGAGAACGTCCCTGATGCCTGACCGAAATTAACAAAGAAGCAAAATCATGAACAGCACCCATAAAAATGCCGCCAATAACTATCCAGGCTAGCACGGCAGTCCAACCGTAGCGGGCTGCAACAACGGGGCCGATAATTGGTGCAGCTCCTGCAATAGAAGAAAAATGATGTCCGATCAGAATTGAAGGTCTGGTGGGAACATAATCGACTCCGTCATAATTGGTATGAGCAGGAGTGGGGCGCTGAGGATCAACCCCCAGTCTTTTCGCAATAAAACTGCCATAAAACTTGTAACCTGCAATGAAAATAATTATTGAAAAAACAATTATATATGCTCCACCCATAATTAGTTCCTTTCAAGGCAAAACCATAAAAAGAAGGTTCTGATATTTAAATAGCTGATGGAAGTGAAAAAGCTTAACCTGAAATCTTAACTAGTTCCCATCCCAAAAAGGAAGGTCATCACCTGAACGCGGAATTTTATCTCATCAGTTTTATCATAACTTCTTGATATAGTATTTACTATGTCTGCGAAGTTATTCCGCGCATCTGAGACAAACTTCTCATTCAGTTAATAACCACCATTCTGGGTGTGGGAACTAACTATTTTGGGAAGAATTACCGTAAAGGTGGTTTTGCCTGGTTTTGAAGTTACTTTGATATCACCACCGTGCCTGTCCTTGACTATGCGGGAAACAATACCGAGACCGAGTCCGGTTCCCTCTCCCTTGCCCTTGGTAGTGAAAAATGCGTCAAAGATTTTATCGACAACTTCTTCTGGTACCCCGCTACCGGTATCGGTAACAGATACGTAGAGGAAATTTTTATCTATCCGGGTTGAAATTGTAATTTTTCCTTTACCATCAATTGCCTGAGAAGCATTAAGAATCAAATTTGTCCAAACCTGTGATAATTCGTCCCCATATACTTTAACCGGCTCAATATCACCATAGTCTTTGACAACCTCAATGTTGTGTTTGAGTTTATTAGCCAGAATAATGAGAGAAGTTTCAATAACATCATGAATATTGACAAATTCAGGTTCATCCTGTTTGACATGACTGTAAGAACGCAAAGCAATAACTATTCTGCGCACACTTTCGATGGCTGTGGAAATTGATTTGGTTCCCCGATGTATTTTGAGGAGATCGTACATGAAATTGACGTAAGCACCCATATTGGGAGAACTGAAGCTCATTATGAAATCTTCAACATATTTATGTGCTCCCATCTCGTGGATTTTCCTGCTTATATTGCGGGCTCTGCGAATTCCGTGTTCGGAGAGCACCTTGGCAAAAGCTTTTACCTTTTTGCGATCATATTTGTATTGGCCAATCTCTGATGAATCTTCCGTCATGAAATTTTTCATGATGGTAAGCAAGTAAGTCAACATTTTAATATCTTCGTCAGAATCACAAATTATCAGCAAATTATCAATAAAGATTCTGATATTGTTCTGCATATTATTGATAGAAGCATCAATAGCTCCAATTGGTGAATTGATTTCATGAGCCACACCTGCAATCAGAGAACCAAGTCCGGCCAGTCTTTCTCCAATTAAAACCTGAGCTTGGGTTTCCTTGAGTTCAGATAACGTATTTTCCAATTTTTCATTGGCTTGCTGCAACTCTTCGGTTCTTTCCTGAACCATAATTTCCAATTTCTCATTAAATCTGGAAATTTTTTCAAAAAGTTGAGCATTGACAATATAAATTCCAAGATTTTCAGAAACCCTTTCCAGAATTGTGATATGCAACTCTTCCCATTTATCTTCTTCGTCATGTTTATAAAAATAGAATACACCGATATAATCGTGTTGATACAAGACAGGTACTGCAAAGAGTTCACCATCAAACTTGTCAATCCCTTCCATATTTTCCTGCTCTGACAGGACCTTGGAATAAAATATTTTTCCTTCCTCAACAACACTTTCATAAAGATATTTTCCCTCTTTGCGAACTTTAATCAGTTGTTGAACATCAAGCCCTTCCTGGTAAAAAACACTGAAATTACCATCTTCATCTTTCATGAAAAAAGCTGCTTTTTCCGCCTGAATGGCAAGACTGATTGATTTAACCGCCTGAGAAATAACGTTTTTAAGGCCGATCTGAACACTGATTGCATTGATGATTTCATTGAGGGTCTGTACTTCACTAATTTGAGCAGTCCGCTTGTAATGCATTTTGCGCAGATCTTTAACCATTTCGCTGAAAGCATTCGCCAGTTCTCCAACCTCATCCGATGATTTGGGTTTGATACTTACGTTAAGATCACCCTGGGAAACGCGATTAGCTTTATTGACCAGATTCACTATGGGATTGGACAAACTTCTTGAAAGCCAATAAGCAAAAATTATCACCAGAATCAAAGCCAGGAAGGCAATAAAAATAAGCATGGAAACAGCTTCCCATTGTCCTTCCTGAATAGCCGTAATATCAGTAGCGATCAGCAAAATCCCCATGGGGTTTCCTTCGTAATTATGAAAAAGCCTGAGGGAAACAGCATAATCCTCTTCAAATAGTGAAACTTCCATAGTCTGTGAAGATTGCCTGCTTTCAACAAAATCTTTTATGATTTCAACTTTAACAGGTGAACTTGTGGGCAATGCATCATTTTTATCTTTGAATGAGGTAACAAATTCATTGTTATAATCGCCATGGTAGGGATAGATAATAATATTAGAACCCAGGATAGTGCTGATATTCTGACAAAAAAGCTTATCAAGAACTATTGTCAAAACTACTGCTCCCTTGACATCATATTTTTCATTGAAAATGGGCGAAGCTGCTCTGATGTGAAGGCGGTTGACTTTTTTGTCACCACTTTTCTTGCTTTTAATGGAAACAATATCAATAGAGTGGGCATAATTGCCTATGACATTTTTAATCAATCGTTTGGAATTTATGAGATTATTTTCATAATGAGATTCGATTTCAGCTCTGGTTGTCGAGGCGGGAATAGATCCTGTATATAAAGAGCCGGTCAATTGACCCTTTTCATTGATTACCTGCAAAATTCCTGTTCCCAACTCAGAAAATTCCTTTTTCAGCAATCTTTCCTTCTGGTAAGAAAGAACATTTTTATCATAAAATTCAAAAAGAAGTTTGGACTTGGCCAATCTTGAAGTTGCTTTTTTTACTGAGGTTATATGCTCTACAAGCAAGTTGGTTCCGATTCTTATGGTCTTCTTGCTTTCAATATGCATATTGTTCTTGAGACGATTGATAATAATTCTAACTCCCATGACACTAGCCGCAAAGGCCGGTACGAGGCCCATTACTATCATCCATCCGGTCAATTTATGTCTAATCTTAAATTTCATTTTATCTTTTTCATTGAATTATATATTGAAGTAGTGGAGGTTCTAACCTGAACATTATTTATCCTTTTGGAATAACTGAAAACAAGGCTGGCATGAGCCAGTGGAACCCAAGGAGCCTGTTTAACGAATATCTGCAGTGCCTTGTTGTAATATTTTAACCTGTCCTCATTAATAACACTTGCCCTGCCTTTACTGACCAGTTCATTATATCTTCTGTGTGAAAAGAAGGCATAGTTGGTTGCAGTTGAAGAATGCAGCAATCCATAAAGAAAATTGTCAGGATCCCACATATCTCCAATCCAAGCATGAATAGCCATATCATGTCGACCTTTGGCCAGAGCCTTTTTATATTCATTATAGGGCAAAGAATGAATATTGACTTTGATTCCCACTTTGGCAAAATCGCTTTTGATAAGATTTGCTGTCAATCCAGGATTGGGGAGAATACTTCTTGGAGAGCGAATATGGTAAAGATCAAGACTCTTGGCAATTCCATCTTCATACATTCCCCCTTCTTCATACAAAGCTCTGGCTTTGGGAAGATTGTGTTCGTACCAAGTGATTCCTCCTTCTCCTGTTTTGTAAACAGGTTTATTTTCTATTTCGAGATAGGGAGGAATTGGAAGTTTGGAAATTTGGGCGGTTCCCTGATACACCAGTTTTACTATTTTGTCTCTGTTGATGGTATGATTGGCGGCCAACCTGTTTTGCAAAACTGAAAAGGGAGGCTTTGAAGTGTTCAAAGCAATATAAACAACATTAACGCTCTTGATTTTTTTAATGGAAAGAAAAGGATGAAGATTCAATGTACGGTAACGTTGAGGATCCAATTGATGGGCTATATCCGCATTGCCACCGGCCAGAAGCAGAAAACGCTGGCGATTGTCAGGTACGGTTTTGAAAACAAGATATTTGTAATTAGGCATGTTTTCTTCATCCCAATAATTTTCGTTTCTCTGAAGAACAACCCGTCCTTCTTTTTTGGAAAAGAATTTGAAAGGACCTGTCCCAACAGGGTTTTTATTGAGTACTTCTCCCTTGCCTTTATAAGGCTTAACTATCCCGACGGTAAAAAATCCAAGCAGTTTGAAGAAGGGAGCATAGTTATAATTTAATTTGAATCTGACTTTGTATTTGTTGATGGCTTTAACACTTTTGATCATGGTAAAATAGGCTTTCCAATAGTTGTAGCCACAGGAATCAGAACTGATTTTGCCTTCCTTGATGGCATTTAGGCCATCTATCTGTCTTTGGAAGGCAAAAACTACAGATTCTGCATCCATGGGAGTACCGTCGTGAAATTTAACGCCTTTTCTGATATTGAAATCCCAAATTAAACCATCTGCATAAGTCTGGGAACTTGTTGCCAGAATATATTTTTTTTTGCCGGTTTTGGAATCCATTCCAACCAGACTTTCGTAAATCTGAGAGCAAACTTCAGCCGATTCAAATCCATCTGCACAAGCCGGATCAAGAGTAGAAATATCTTTAGCCCACACCACCTTCAAACTATTTTTCTTATTGATATTATTTTGTTTTTCTCCTTTTTGACAACTCAAAAAAAGAATTACAAAAAATAAGGGATTTATAATTTTTTTCATAATTAATTAAATCATCAACCATCTGGATCTGGTTTACAACTGCAACAGATCCGTAAAATTTAAAGCAACTCCCTGATTAGGAGAGAAAAAACATTTGAAGTCATGAAACTTGTTTGAAAACTGAAGAATCAAGATCTAAGCCGCAATGCCTTCTCAAAGGTCAGAAGCTAAAATACCATCTGGAAAATCAAACAAGCACAATCAATAAATTTTCTCCGACATTTTAACTAATTTTACCAATATTTTACAGAAAGAAATAAGAATTAATCTATCTTCTTACTGAGTCAATAATTTGCATCCTGAAATGAGAACTAACTAGTTCCCATCCCATAAATGGATGTCATCGTCTGAATGCGGAATTTTACCTCATCTGCTTTGTCGTAACTGCTTGAAATAGTTGTGGCTATATCTGCGAAGTTACTCCGCGCATCTGAGGAAAACTTCTCATTCAGTCAAAAACCCCACTTCTGGGATGGGAACTATCTAATCAATATACTTCCATCCATTCTTGCCCAGGGACCACTTTCAAGCAATGAAGCTGGCAACAGGGAAATTTCAGGTAATTTATCTTTATATTTGGTTACAACTACAGCTTTCCCATTAACAAAGGGAATTGAATCCTTGAATAGATCTTGTATTATTTTTTTCCACTTCGATGGCGGAGAAGGATAAACAAAATATACTCTGGAATTCTGACTCAAACCGGTTTTGGCTTTTGCCCAGCCAATAGCTTTGAATAAACCACCATTTTCATCAACCAGACCTGACTTTTTACCTTCACCACCGGTCCAAATACGGCCTCCCGCAAGGTTTTTCATTTTTTTCAGGCTGATTTTCCTGCCCTGACTGACAGTCTTGACAAAACGCTGATAATAATACTCAAGATTAGTCCTCAATTTAGCAATTTCCTTTTCCGTATATGGTCTGAAGGGAGAACTGATATCGGCAAATGGAGCTTGCTTAACCGAAGTAATACCTACTCCTGACTTTGCCAATAAACCCCTCAGATTGAATTTACCACCATAAATTCCGATGGAACCAGTAAGAGAAGATCTGGTTGCAAAAATCCTGGTTGAATTTGCTGCGATGTAATAACCTCCGCTGGCAGAAATATTTGAAAAAGAAAAAACAACAGGTTTGATCTTGCTGACCATTTTAATTTTACGATCAATAATATCAGAAGCCATAGAACTACCACCCGGCGAATTGATACGAATCACTATGGCAGCTATTCGGGGATCTTGAACAAGTTGATCCAGAAGTGAAGTTATTTTGTTGCAGATAATATTTTTTTTCTTGCCGGTTAAAGAAGGTAATTTGCTTTTTTTAACAACAATATCGCCTTCAAGAATCATTAAAGCAATTCCTTTTCCTTTTTTCTTTTGCAATTTTTTTTCGTCAGGTTGTAAAATTGCTAGAGGTCTGCCGACAATTGAGGAAAAATATCTGTTTACCTGTTCAGGCCCAATGATTTTGTCAATCAATCCCCATTTTTTCGCCTTTGCAGGATTGAAAAGTGCTTCTTTAATAATTTTTTCTGCTTTTTTGGATTTTCTCAATTTATCTCTGTGTTGAAGCAGATTTTTGAATCTTTTATTCACTCTGCTGAGAATTCTTTTCATACCGGCAAAATTTTCTGTCCCCGGTGAATTTCTGGTAAAAAGTTCAGGAGTTGACTTATGACGTTTAAACCTTACAAATTGAGCCTGAACCCCAATTTTTTTCAAAACATCACCCAGAAAAACCTTTACTGCTTTTAATCCTGATATTTTAACAGTTCCCCCGGGAAATACCGCAATTCTATCTGCGCCCGCAACCATGGCATAACTGAGATTGGAATATTCATATCCATAAGCAAGAACCTTTTTCCCGGCTTTCTTCAACTTTTCCACCAGAAATGACCATTCTTCCACAAATGACCAGCCTGAAACTTCAGATCCTACTTTCAGATAAACCGCCCGACATTTGTAATTGTGGATACATCTGCGAACATGGGCCTGATAGATATAATTCTTTTTTTCAGAAAAATTACTGGAAAAATTCAGAAAAAGAGCATGTTGAGACTTTGGAATTATGGATTTTTGTCGGGGTTTTGATTCGTACAGGAAGGATATTCCTGTTGAAGTGTTATCAAGACTCAATTCCCAGGACAATTTGCCCAATACAACATTGAGACCACCTCCAAAATAAAACTCCTCCGGCTTTTCCAACTGTTCAATCCCATTTGCAGCCGTGTATAGTTGCCTTTTGGTATTGAAATAATGGATTCCTCCAAACAGGTTTATCCCTCTGAAAATATTATAACGAAAACCGGCTCCAATCCCCCAGTCCTGTCTGCGCTCGCCATAAACAAAATCTGTCCAGAACAGATTTTTAGAACCTGTAATTATTTCAACTCTGTGTGTTCTGTCGAGGGGAAGATTACGGAGTTCATCCATCAGAAGAGAATTAACCTGCCAGGAAAAAGCCAAATAATTGGCAGGCCGCCAATATAATCCAAAATTAAAACTTTGGGCGCCATCAGCCTCATCTGTCGGTGCCGCCAAGCTAGAATAACTGATTCCCCAAGAAAAATTTGGAGAAAGAGCAAAACCTGCCCCCAAAGAAAAACGACCAAAAGAAAAATCTGAAGTTCTGCCTAATTCGGCTCCAAAAGAAATACCACCTTTAACAAAAGGTAAAGAGCGTGAAACAAAAAAGCCTTCCCTGTTTAAAGTCCAATTATTATATTTTCCATCTAATTTTTCGCGACTGTAGAATCCGACTTTCAATCCTTCAATATTGGACAAATAGGCTGGAGAATCACCCCAAGGCTGCATCAAATATGGATTTGCTCTAATTATCGGTTCCGGGTTGAGCAGAGAAAAGGGAAACTCCGAACCGGGATTAGCCTCAGCAGGGAAAGTCAAAAAGTTCAACACAAGAAGATAAAACAGGGAAATAAGATTTTTTCTGATCATGATTTTGCTAATTTAGCACAATTTTTCTTAAAGAACTAATTTTCCCCTGATCACTTTTTAAAACTTGATTGCCAACCTGAGTTCAGGCTGGAAACTATCTTGCCTTGAATGAATTATTCTTCTTTGAAAATATGGCAATCTTGCTGTGGGAAAGGAATGCTGATACCACCTTGATCAAATTTCTTTTTGATCCTTTCGGTTAACTCGGCTTTGGCAGGAATATAATCGGGATTTTTAACCCATACTTTCACCAACATGTTGACACTACTGTCTCCGAGGGAAGCCACTGCAACTGCCGGGTCAGGATCTTTCAACAGGCTTTCCTGTTCGGAAACAGCTTCAAGCATTAATTTTCTGGCTTTGTCAATATCGTCGGAGTAACTGATGCCTACAACCAAGTCGACTCTGCGCTTTTCGTTGGCGGAGTAGTTGATGATAATTTCCTCCATAACTTTTTTATTGGCGATGACAACTTTTTTATTGTCAATGGTATGCAGATTGGTCATCAGAATTGAAATCTTATCAATAAACCCTCTCTCTCCAGCAATTTCAACAAAATCATTAGCCCTGAATGGCTTGAAAACCATAATCAGGATTCCGGCGGCAAAATTGGCAAGAGCTCCTTGGGTAGCCAAACCTACAGCCAAGGACAAAGCACCTAAAATAACAACAAAGGAGGTGATTTCTATACCAAGTTTGGACAGAACTGCCAAAACTAGAAAGATATTAAGTAAAATGGAAGCAAGATGACCAAAAAACTCCCTGACAGTCTTGTCCAAATTGGTTTTATCCAGAACTGAACTGATGAATTTATTGAGGTATTTTATGACAAATTTACCAATAATAAATATTATCAGAGCAGCAACAACATTGAAGCCGAATTCCATTGTCATATGCTTTGCATAATCAAGGGCGCTGTTAAAATCGAAGTTCATAATACTCCTGTACATAAATAGTTCCCATCCCAAAAAGGAAGGTCATCACCTGAACGCGGAATTTTACCTCATCTGCTTTGTCGTAACTGCTTGAAATAGTATCAACTATGTCTTCGCATTTACTCCGCGCATCTGAGGCAATCTTCTCATTCAGTTAATAACCCCCATTCTGGGATGGGAACTAAATAGTTACTTTTGTTGATAAAAGTTAACTCAAGATATTTTGAGATTGGGGGAACTGCCTTTGTTTTCTTCATACCATTTCAACTGAATAGTAATTTTGCGTTTTTTATTTTTTTCTTCATTTTTTTCAGTCTTGATATTCAAAGTCAGATTATCAGGCAAATTCAACTCCATGGATTTGTTGTCAGTTTCAAGTTTGACTATGCCTTCTTCCACCTTAGCCAAAAGATCGTTGATTCTCTCAACAGCAAGTTTGCGGTTTACCTGAGAACTGTACTTTAATTTTTCTTTCATGAGAAATTCTCCTTTAATTATTAGTTCCAAAGAAGACCTCATTTTAATATTAAAACAAAAGTTTTCAACCTGTTTTCTCCTTTTAATTTTTTTTGAAAACTTCTTGAAAAAGAACAGATAGATAAAAACAGTTC
Organism: Polyangia bacterium; assembly: GCA_041686345.1. Lineage (GTDB taxonomy): Bacteria > Myxococcota_A > Polyangia > HGW-17 > HGW-17 > JAQICJ01. Next base: position 10,834 of record JAWLEA010000105.1, read on the forward strand.
AACCGTACCATGGAACCTGAAGTTACGAAGTCAATAACCCCCATTCTGGCTTAGGAACTAACTTAACCCGAAGGAGGACAAAATGAACAATCGCAGCAACAATTCAGGTTTGATTACTATTTTAGTGCTGATTACAGGTTTTTCCACCTGGGGATGCCGGAAAAAAACAGATAGAATGCAAAAAAACTGCAAAAACAAATATACCACCAATGGTGAAAGAGCTGGTTGTGTGTTGGGGGTTTATTCTGCAAAAAATAAATTGAAAAAGAGTTGTAATCTCATAACCGGATGCGCTCTAAAGACAAATTATCCCCGCTGTAACTCAATAATAATCAGAAAGCTCATTAGTGAATTAAGTGAAAGAAATTTTCGCTCGGATTACATAAATTTTACAGATGAACTACTGACAAATATAGATTCTGTTGCTGCCACCCATCCTGTTTTGATTGTAAATGCCTGCAGACAGGGAAAGAAATTTTACAGCAAAGTGCACAAAACGGATCTCGAAAAATCCGAAAAGAAAAGGGAAACAATCTCTGTTGTCAAATAAGCGCTGTGGAGAAATATCTTTCAGCTCTGTCAGGAAGAACTGTAACCACATTTCTTTTTGGAGTTGCCAACTCCAAAGCTGCCCAGACATTGGCACCGGAAGAAGTCCCCACCAGAATTCCTTCTTTTCTGGCTATATCTCTGGTAGTAGCAATGGCATCATCGTCAGTTACTGTGATGACCATATCAATAAGCTCCTTGTCAAGAACATCTGGAACAAACCCGTCTCCTATTCCCTGTATTTGATGTAATCCGGGTTCTCTGCCCAAAAGAGCACTGTTGGTTCTCGGTTCTACTGCCACAACCCTGGTGTCGGGAGAATTTTCCTTGAGAAAACTGCCAACCCCCTGCAAGGTTCCGCCAGAACCTACCCCAGCCACAAAAACATCTATCTTTCCATCAAGATCTTTCCACAACTCTTGAGCAGTATGCAAATAATGAACTTCCGGATTGAGGGGATTAGTGAACTGATCGGGAACAAAAGCCCTCTCTCCCAGCTCATTTTTTATTTTTTGCAATTTACTCAAACAACCATTGAGACTTTCTTCAGCTGGAGTCAATACAAGCTTGGCTCCCAAAGCTCGGATTATTTTTTTTCTTTCTTCACTCATATTTTCCGGCATGACTATAATAACTTCACAACCAATGCTGTTTCCCACCAGAGCCATTCCTATGCCTGTATTCCCACTGGTGGCTTCAAGAATCACACTTTTTCCGGGAACAATCAACTTTTCTTCAAGTCCTTTCAGTAAAATGTGTCTGGCAACCCGATCCTTGATACTTCCCCCAGGATTTAAAAACTCAGCTTTACCGTAAACAGCACCGTGAAGGCACATTTTTGACATTTTGATCAAGGGAGTATTTCCTACTGTTTCCAAGATATTTTCAAGATAACTCATATATTTTAATTATTTCCTTGCTGGTTGTTTATTGAAATATCTGTTGATAATTCAATTAAAAAAATCAACAGATAAAGAAACTGCATAAAAACTCAGATCGATAAAATGGGATAGCTTATTTCATAAAGGGTTAATAGATAAATATGTCGATTTTGCTTTCCAGGGAGTTTCAATCCCTCACCTTCAGGATTTTTTGGCAATGCATGAGTTAAAAGAACACAGTATTATTTGTGACGGAGACGTATTTGTTCCAGGGCACAGCC
>JAWLEA010000106.1:0-12442 GCA_041686345.1 Polyangia bacterium
GACCGGCAGAAATGATTTTGGTTTAACCTTGATATCATAGAGGAATCTGGTGAATTCTTTTTTTATTTTGTTAAATACTTCCTGGCTGTAATCAACAAGATCCATTTTGTTGACTAAAACAGAAATCTGTTTTATCCCCAACATGGAAAGCATATAGCCATGTCTTCTGGAATTTTCCTGGATTCCTTCCTTGGCGTCAATAACCAGAAAACCGGCTTCAGCCCTGGAAGCACCGGTAACCATATTTTTAAGAAATTCAATGTGGCCGGGAGCATCCAGAATTATATAATCACGCTGTTCCGTCTGGAAAAAACACCGGGCTGTATCTATGGTTATCCCCTGGGCTTGTTCATCTTTTAAAGCATCAAGCAAAAATGCATATTCAAAAGGTTTGGAATTACGGCGACAGGTCTCTTTAACCTGTTCCAATTTGCCTTCGGGCAAAGAACCCGTATCTGCCAGCATTCTGCCAATGATTGTACTCTTGCCATGATCAACATGACCGACAATGGTTATGTTCATATCTTTTTTTACTTTATTATTCATGATAACTACCTTTTATTAATCAGTTCTCGTCACAGAATGGGTGGTTATTGACTGGATAAGAAATTTGTCTCAGATGCACGGAATAACTTCGCCGACATAGTTGATACTATTTCAAGAAGTTATGACAAAGCAGATGAGATGAATTTCCGTATTCAGACGATGACATCCATTTTTTGGGATGGGAACTACATATATCCATCACGACGAAGATGCTCCAATCCTCCCCCATCTTCTTTGTCCTGTTCCCTTCCTGAACGTTCAGCTATATTGGAAAATTTGCCGGTTTTTAATTCAGCAACAATTTCTTCATTGGTTTTGGCATTGGACTTGACAGGATTTGTACAGGGAAAGCAACCTAAAGACCTGTAGCGGGTTCCTTCTCCCTGATTATAATACAATGAAACCATTCCAATCTTTTCCCGGGCTATATATTCCCAAATATCCAATTCTGTCCAATCAAGCAGAGGATGAATTCTGACATGGGTACCGGGAGCAAAATCTGTTTTATATTGATCCCAGAATTCCGGGGGCTGATTTTCCACAGCCCAGTCATTGGTTCTGTTTCTGGGAGAAAAATAACGTTCTTTAGAGCGGGATCCCTCTTCATCCGCTCTCACCCCTACGATAACACCGGTAAAGGATTCTGGATTTTTTTCTATCTCGTACTCGCCCTTTTCATGATTGAGGCGATAACGGGGCCAATTACCATTGAGAGTATTCTTCAGAGCCAGAGTCTTGAGATTTCTGCAACACTCAAGTCTGCTGGTATTACCATCTGGAAAAGTCTGTTTTGACTCAAGGGCTTTGGTGTTCTGACCATAAACCATATCGAGTTTCCATTTTAAAGCCAGATTATCTCTGTATTCTATCATCTCAGGGATTTTAAAATTTGTATCCACATGGATGAGAGGAAAAGGAACATGGCTGAAAAAAGCCTTGCGAGCCAACCACAACATAACAGTACTGTCTTTTCCTATTGACCACAACATCCCAAGCTTCTTAAACTCACTGTAAGCTTCTCTCAAAATATGGACACTTCTGCTTTCGAGTTTGTCTAGATGATTCAAACTGTAATCCTTTCACTGAGCAATTAAAATATCAGTACCGGAAGAAAATTAAAGCCTTTTTTAATTAGAGTCGAATGATATTTCCGTAATTATGATTACATAACATAAATTCTTTTCCAAAAAAAGAAAAAAAACGCCTTCTTAGTGCTTGTTCCAGGATTGTGAAAAAAGTGCTTGTTACGACACGAAAATGTTATTATGCGAGATTTACCTGACGATCAAAATTTTAAAAGAGTGTTGGACAATGACTGAAAAATAGTTATTGTCGTTATACGTCTCGTCTTATTTACCAATCTACCTGGTTCTCATCCCAGAATGGGGGTTATTGGCTGGTAAAGAAATTGGATTGAGATGCGCAGAGTAACTTCGCAGTTAGTTCTCGTTTCAGGATACTGGTTATTGGCTGCGGCTGAAGTTGGATTGAGATGCGCAGAGTAACTTCGCAGACATAGTAGACACTATTTCAAGAAGTTACGACAAAGGTGATCAATCCAAATTCCGAGCCGCAGACTGTGACCATTTATTCTGAAACGAGAACTACAAGTTGATGCTATTTCAAGAAGTTACAACAAAGGTGATTAATTCGATTTCCATTTCCAGACGCTCACCTTCCTTTTGGGGATGGGAACTACTTAAATGGAGGCTCAAATGATATCTGATTTAGAACAAATCTGGTCTGAAAGTGCCCAAGGCATGCAACGTTCCGTTATCAGGGAATTACTCAAACTCACTGCTCAGCCCGATATTATTTCATTTGCTGGAGGTTTGCCCTCTCCACATACTTTTCCTAAAAAAGCACTTAAGGAAGTAATGTGTGAAATAATGGACAAAGAGGCCGATTTTGTTCTCCAATATGGAACGACCGAAGGAGATCAACTTCTTCGGGAAAGACTGGTTGATTATCAGTATCGACCCAACGAAGATATGGATATCACTACAGAAAATCTCATAATCACCACAGCCTCACAACAAGCCTTGGATCTTATAGCTAAAATTTTCATTGACCGGGGTGATAAAATTATTGTTGGCCTTCCAAGTTACTTGGGCGGTCTCAGTGCTTTCAGAGCTTATGGAGCCGAAATGGTCGGAATTAAACTTGATAATAACGGCATGAGGGTTGATTTGCTTGAAGAAAAACTTGAAGAGATGAAGAAAGCCGGAGAAAAGCCAAAATTCATCTATGTTATTCCCGATTTTCAGAATCCCACTGGTATTACCATGGATGAAGATCGTCGCAAAAAAATCCTGGCACTGGCTAAAAAATATGATGTACTCATACTGGAAGACAGTCCTTATCGTGAAATACGCTTCGAGGGCGAACACCAGAAAACATTCTTCGCACTGGATAATGATGGCCAAGTAATAACTATCGGCACCTTTTCAAAAATTCTCTGTCCCGGTTTCAGAATCGGTTGGGTGATAGCTGACAAAAAAATTGCCAATAAAATAGTCATGGCCAAACAGGCGGCGGATTTGTGTACTACTCCTTTCACTCAAAGAATTGCAGCCCGTTATCTTCAAAAAGGATTAATGAGCAAGCAACTAAAAGGAACTGTTGCTCTCTACAAAAGAAAAAGAGACATCATGATAGAATCCTTTGAAAAATACATGCCCGAAGGTGTAAGTTGGGTAAAACCAGAAGGTGGGCTTTTCCTTTTCATGCATCTGCCTGAACACATGGATTCGGAAAAAATTTTCATGAAGGCTCTGGAACAAAAAGTCGCCTATGTAATTGGTTCAGCCTTCTACGCCGACACCTCCATTGGCAAAAATACCCTGAGAATAAACTTTTCCTATGTTGACAAAGATAAGCTTGAAGAAGGGGTAAAACGCCTGGCAAAAGTTTTCAGAGACAATATGTAACCTTTATCCTTTTCCTTTACATTCTCCCTTTCAACTTCAAATTTGATGCTTAAAAATTGGGGGTCAACTGTTTTCTTTTTATGAAAAAGACGACACAAAAGAGAAAAATTAAAACAAGATAGTTGTTGTAAATTTCACTGCCGGAATAATTGGAACAGGAACATCCAGAAGAACCTCCGGGAGTGATAGACTGCCCTGAATCCTGCTCAACATCTGTTTCAATTCCTCCGTCGGTAGTACTTGGATCATCAAGTCCGGGATCATATTCAACCGCTTCGGTACAAAGTTCTGTGGGACCATTGCCGTTTCTGGCTTTAAGGGCAAGTATATAAGCTCCGGGACCAAACCCGACCATGGGAATAGAACCTTTATAGTCTCCCCTTTGCTCGCAGTTGATCTCTCCCCGACAATAAAGTTCACCCATGAGATAATTATTAGCGGCGGATTGTTCCAGTACCCAGTTAAGAAGAGCATCACGACGGGATTCCATGCCTGCCAAACCCAAAGCAATGGAAACTCTGAGATCTACAAAACTCCATTCCTGATAATCATACCAGTCTCCATCATCATTGCGGAAATACCCTCCATGACCATTTTCAACTCCATCGAAAAAATATTCATTGAAATGGTTCAAAGTGGATTGGGTCACAACTCCTTCAGGATCAAAAAGACCAAAATTGAAAGCTTCAACCACTGCCAAATCAATATACCCTGAATCATTTTCCAATTCTTCCAGGGAACCTGCCAAAATATTATTTGAATCCAAAAGATTAACTTCAATTCCCCTGATAATTTCAGCTGCTGTTTTGAGATATTCCTCTTCTTTTTCGGGCTCATCCATCATTGCAGCTAAAAGAGAAGCACCACATAATCCTTTTACAGCCATAATCGAAGTATAGGTGAAATGTTTTTCATTGCCGTTCCAATGTCTTTCCCAAATGGAAGAATCAGGTGCAATCAGAAAAGTTGATCTTTCAGTGAGCTTGACCAGAACATCGGCTGTCAGATCTCGGATGATCGGCCAATATTGTTTCCACCAGTCATTATTCGGCTCAGCCAGTACTGTCGTTGTCAAAGCCCATAAAAACAAACCAAAATCATCATATTCTATGTTGGGTCCGTTATGATCTGAATCAGTTTCTTCACGACCACTGCCGTAATAACGACAGATGGAAATCTGGTAGGGATACCCTACCGCATGTTCATATTCGCCTGACTGGGCATTGAGCATAAACTCAAGGCCATATCGTGCTTCTTCCAGCAAACCTACCTGAGCCAAAGCGGCAATCCCGTAGGATCCGTCCCTCACCCAGGCCATATTCCAAATACCTTCCCCTTCGTCAGGACGAGCTTTGGGAAGTGCTGCCAGGATTTGCCCGAAAGGAGAACCATCCTCGGTATTTGGTTCTCTCACTTGGGCAAAACGCAATACTGCCAATCCCTGTCTGAGCAGTTTTTCTTCCTCTTCATCAATATTAGCGGGGAATTGTGCTGAATTCTGATAACTGATCCAATTGTCTCTTTCCTTTTGCAAAAGACTCTCGGGAGTCTCTCCTTCCACATAAGCATCGACTATCTGAGCTATGGCGTTGATATCCTGAGAAGGCTCGCCTGCTCCTATTACTATACCCAGCCAGACAGATTCTCCTGAGGCAACTCCCGAGGACAGATTGAACTGATAGCCCAAAGCTTGATCATCGCCCTCAAATTGAGACTCGCTCTGATTGAAATCAGCCCCGTCAAGCATTATCTGGTAAGGTCCTTGGGAACCTGCACCAACCAAATAGCCGTCAGCCGAACTCAAAGTCCGGTAATATACTCCTCCTCCGGCTCCTTCTTCAAGCATTCCTGTTCCGCTTATTCTCAAAGATTCATTCTCGGTTCTGAATTCTCCCTCACCCACATGAAAATTATGCAGAGAAAAAGCTGCAAGGGGAGGTGCAGGCCCCTGGATTTCAAGCAACATTACATAGCCTGAGGTTTCCAAGGCAAAAGGACTGAAAATATATGATTTAACCAGAATATTTTCAACTCCCGCAGGGATGGTTCTTTCAACTACAATAATACCGGTTCCGTTTTCATAACTGACATTATCTTCAACTATGGAAGAAAACCAGTGAGCCTCAGCAACTCTGATTCCAAAATAAGCATCGTAAAGCAAATTTGGTGTTTCAGGTGTATCAGCATCCCATTTTCTGTAAATATGAGGATAAAAAGCTGCTGTTTTACGATCAGATTCATAAAAACTGTAATGGACGGAAGAATATCCATTGGAGGAAGCCATTTCATAAAAAGAAAGATGTGGTTCCTGTCCGTATGCCTGAAAATTAAAAATAAACAAAACTAAAAAACAAATAGGAAAAAAATAAATTTTATTCATGGATTCAGACATTTCTCCTTCTGATCAGTTTTTGCAAAGAAAAAACTAAAATGATGTCCAGAAAAGATAGTTCAGGGGGAAGTAAGAAGGGAATAAATAGTTTGTGAATCAGAAATACAGACATAATCCAGCACCCCATCTGTGTTGAGATCTCCGGGAAGGCAGTCTGAATATTGGTTGACTGTTGTTCTTGCCGCACCATGCAAAACCAGTGAATCTGTATCAGGGTAGAGCCACCTGACCTTGTATCCGTCCTGGCAAAAAACCATCAGATCTTTGGTAAGATTGGAATCGTGATCAGTTACAACAGTTCGAATCGGTGAACAGGACAAATTAACTGTTGCCTCATAATCCAGGCTGGCTGAGGCAAAATTAATTTTGTAAATCTTGATCTGTTTTGTAGAACTGTATCCGGCAAGGAGTTCGGGAATACCGTCATTGTCAAGATCAAGTAGATCTAGAACTGTGGGATGAGCATCCTGAATTGTTCCACCAGCTGTTGCGGTAAAGGTGCCGCTGCCGTCGTTGAGAAGAATATTGAGAGTGGAACCGTCTCCATCAAGTACTGCAAAATCAATATTACCATCACCATTGATATCTCCCGAGGCAAAAGCTGTAGGACCGCTGCCGACGTTGAAACTTGCCTGAATGGGATTGCTTCCACCCAGATAAACAATCAACTGAGAAGTATCACTGAACAATATGGCAGCATCAAGGAATTGATCTCCATTTAAATCAAGCCCTCCCTTAGCCATCTGGGGAACACTGCTGCCCGGAACAAAACTCTGACTGGTTCCAGCAATTCCTGATGGGTTTGGTCTTAATTCCATTTCATTTTCTCCTGTTTTTACAACAAGCAAATCGGGGTAGTCAGGATCATTGATGGTTACAACCTGGAACAAATTGGAGATTTGATCTTCAAGGGTCCAATTGGTAAAATTACCGTTTCCATCACCCTGATAAACGTAAAGAGATTGATTGTTGGTTACAAGGATTGCATCAGCTTGTCCGTCACCGCTGAAATCTCCAACAGTCCCCTTGATACCGATATCCGGAAAACTGAAGTTTTCTGGAAAAGGCAATGATATGGAATCAATGGGAGCAAGCAAACCTGCTTCAATCCCACCGGGAGTAAGTAATTCGTATTTCATATCATTGTTGAGATCTGCCCAGTGAAAATTCCCCGGAGAAGCAGGCCAGGGGTGAAACTTTTCCTCAGTAAAATTACCAGTTCCATCATTTTCAAAAATATTGATTCCGTCATCACAACTGACAGCCAGATCGAGGTGAGTGTCTGTGCCGGGATTTCTGTTGTAATGTCCGATTTCAATGAATTCGGCATTGTTGGGCAAACCCTGAATTGCCAGATTGGGAACAAAGGATCCGTTCTGCTGAGCTTTGTATACTGATACTTCAGGGCTGGAACCTACAGACATCTTTTTGAGAACTATGAGATCATTGAGGGAGTCATTATTGACATCGGCTATTTCAAGATCAACTGGATAACTGCTGGCAACAACAGGTGGAGCCAGAGTAAATCCTCCTGAACCGTTATTTTTGTAAATTTGAACCAACCCTGAACTATAACAGGTGATGGCGAAATCCATATTGCCGTCTGTATCGAGATGACCGCTGGCTATCGCTCGGGGGCGGGAACAAACATCAATATAATCTGAAGTGAAATTGCCGTTACCGTCATTTGTCATTCTTTCAAGTTTGCCGCTATAAGGCAATAAAACAATAATATCGTTATAACCATTTCCTGAAAAATCACCAAAGGTGGCGCGGGATGAATTATTGCCATTCAGGTTGAATCTGTTGATGGAACTGAAGGTTGGAGCTCCGGTACTGTTATTTCCATTGACCAGAGCAATTTTATCAACTCCCGATTCAACCACTGCAATATCAAGAATGGAATCACCGTTGAAATCGGCTACTATCGGAGAAACAGGCTCAGAAAGAGTGGCTGAAGACCAAGTGTTTTTATAACCGGTTTCAGTAAAGGCATAAACCATGATTTTACTGGTTGTACAGAGAATAATATCTTTAAATCCATCATTGTTGAAATCAGCTGTTGTGACATCAATGATATTGTCTTGTGCAGGAAAAACATATGGAGTTGACAGACAAAAATGCTGATAATCAAAAACCCCATCGCCGCAGGTGGCAAAAGAACAATTGGTGCGACAAGCACCTGAAATCAGATCTGAATTATCAGTACCGTCGTCACATTGTTCACCAAGATATTTGTTAATAACCCCGTCACCGCAATAATCCTGACAATCAGCACTGCAGGTTTTGTCATTGATGGAGTTTCCGTCATCACAATTTTCGGTAGTTTCGTTGACAATACCGTCACCACAAGTTGAATTAAGACATTCATTGGTGCAATCATCGGTATTCACATTGTTGCCATCATCACACTGTTCACCTCGCCCTGGATCAATTATGCCGTCGCCACATCCGCCCTGGATACAATTAGTTCGACATTGTGCTCCGGGTTCATCTGAGTTAAGGGATCCCATATCACATTCTTCACCGGGATCGACTATGCCATCACCACATCCGCCGATAGTACAGTTCAAACGACATAAGGCCCCGGGCTCGTTGGAATTAGCTTCTCCCTCGTCACATTCTTCAAATTCTTCGCTGTCAACTATGTTGTCTCCACAGCGCTGAAGTGTACAATCTTCCCGGCAACTTGCATTGGGTTCATTGGAATTCCATTTGCCGTTGTCACATTCTTCATCATTTTCCTTAATTCCATTTCCGCACCCTTCTTCAATTACATCTGTATCAGAAGAAGCATCGGTTCCGGCATCAGGAAGGTGATTAGGATCAAAATCCGTTCTGCCACAGGCTGAAATAATCAACAAAGACCCCAGTAATATTGGAAATAATAACTTATTTTTAAACATATACTAACTACTCCTGGAGATATTTCTCCAAATTTATAATGAGTTTTTTTAAATTTAACTTAAAAACCGGCAAAGTCAAAATACTATTGCAATTTTTCAAAAACAAAATGAAATGTTTTTCAATGATTGGGAACTAGTTCCAGTATTCAGGCAAGGGAGAAATCCAGAGGTGTTGACCCAACTTTTCTGAATTTAATTTCATTTTATGGGAATGGAGCAACATTGGCGGAGAATCTGAATTGCCATACCAGGGATCTCCAATTACCGGAGCTTTCTTATGGGATAAATGTAATCTGATCTGATGGGTTCTGCCTGTATGGAGTTTGATTTTCAACTGGTAATTACCATTTTCAAGGAGGGTTGACTCCAGAATTTCAGTAACCGCTTCCTGACCATCCCTGTCAACAACAAAACGACCCTGTTCCCGCTCTGACTTGCTTATGGGTGCTTTGACAAAACCGGGTTTTACTTCTGAACCAACCTGGGCAAGATAATCTTTATCTATCAGTTGTTTTTTGAACAAATCATTCAAATGAGCTGCTGCCGGAGAATTTTTGGCAAAAATAAGTGTTCCACTGGTATGAAAATCAAGACGCTGAACGGTATAGAGTTTTGGGATACCTGCAAGTTTTGCCACTTTGTTGGTAAGACAAAATTTATCACCAAACAGAGTGGGACCTGTAGGCCATAATTGCGGTTTGTTGACTACAATAATATTGTCATCTTCGTGGAGAACCCGCTCTTTCCAGTCCACAGCCGGAGGTTCAACCGGCAATTCCTTGGGGAATTTAATCGTGGCACCTTTCTTCACCTTGCGAGAAGCAATTTTGACCCGGTGGCGATTGACAAAAGCTGCTCCGGCTTTGATTATCCTTTTGGCTTTGCGTCTGGAAATCCTGGTTGCCATTATTTTATCCAGACGTTCATTATCCAATTCTTTACTGACAAATATTTTTATAAAATTGTTGATCATGCAGATAATTGCCATTTCTCCGGATATTTCCGGGAATTATTCAAAATTTATTTATTTCGCAAAGTGTACCAGGATTTGAAAAGAGCTCGCATTGACAAAAAACCACTGATGCAAAAACCAACAAAAAGGAAATCAGCTCTTCTGGTTTTGCCCAGAGCATCCCATTTCCAGGAGCTTTCCAAGAGTAACCAGGCTGCCGCACCAAAAAAAACTTCCTGAACCAGAAAATAAAGCAGGGACAATGCTGTACCTGTGTGTGCCAACTGAATTTCAAGTTCGCCATAATTCATTCTGGTAATAAATTTACGCAATTCAGCCGGCAGGGAGATGGCATTTTTGGCAAATTGCTGTAAAGATTCAACTGCCAGAGTAGAGGGATCCAGACCAAATTCTTCAGAATACCTTTTGAGATAGGGCATGAATTCTTCCATAATATCCATTTCAGGTGCAACTTCAGTTCCGTCACCCATCAGAAGTAGAAAAGTTCTCTCCAATAATACCCACTCCCGGGGAATATGAAAAGTTCTGGAAATATCTCTCAGGGAGATGTTCATGTTTTTCAAATCAGCCATGTTTTTCATACCGCTTTTAAGATTGAATTTTATTTTACCCAGATTAAGATTCTCAATTCCTATTTCCTGCTGGAATTTATTGTTGAAATAAGAAACCACCCGGTCATAAACTCTGGGATCGGCCTCAAAAGCGATGAATCCCATTTTGCGCATTGATTTTATCAGACCTTCGGTATCGTTTTTAACAGCAGCCTGGACAAATTCAACCATTCCTTCCTGCATTGCTTCCGAGAGCTCACAAGCAGCTCCAAAATCAAGAAATACCAGCACTCCTTCTTTGGTAACCATAAGATTGCCAGGATGAGGATCAGCGTGATAAAAACCATTTTTAAAAATCTGCAAGGCATAGGACTGAATCAACTTCCCCATTATCTGCTCAGTATTTATTTGATATTTTTTATATTTTTCAAGATCGTTGATTTTAAAACCCTCAACAAATTCAGTAACTATAACTCTGGAAGTTGTTAATTCCGGAAAAATTACGGGGGCTTTAATACCTCTTACATTTGCAAAGTCATCATTGAATCGCTTGATATTTTCAGCTTCTATTTCAAAATCTATTTCCTGAAGCAAAATGGATTTTATTTCCTGATACACCCTCTTCAATTCAGGATAAGAAAAAAAATAACCAAGCCACTTCACTATCCCGCTGAAAGTTTTCAAATCACTCTGCATGACTTTTTCCAGACCCGGGTATTGAATTTTGATCACAACTTCTTCTCCTGTGGTCAATTGAGCTCGATGTACCTGTCCAATAGAAGCAGCTGCCAGAGGTTCTTCACTGATTTCCTTTAGAATTTCCCCGGGATCATTCTGCCATTCCTCTTCCAGCCTGGCTTTGATTTCAGTCCAGGTCCAGGCAGGAATCTTATCTTGCAGAATATCAAGTTCATTGCGAAACTCAGGTGGCAATACCGTTGCCAGAATAGAAATGAGTTGCCCCAATTTGATGTAAAGACCCTGTAATTGCAAAATTGCATCACAAACCATTTTTCCACTTTTTTTATACATGTTTTTATAATATTTTTTGCGTTTTCTCTGAGGCAGATACATGGTTCGATAGGAAGCCCACTTGAACATGAAAATTATTTTGATTACAATCCAGTAGGCTCGTATTTTGCGGAAAATCTTTTTCTTTTTTCTGTATACCATAGGAGTTTTGTTTCAGAGATCAATCCTCTGAAACCCTTCTGTATATTGTTCTGGTTGCTATTCCCAATAATTTGGCAGCGTCTTTTTTATTGCCATCGGTAAAACGCAGGGTTTCTTTGATAATCTTGTTTTCAATATCCTCAAGGGGAGTTCCAATCTGAACAGAGATGGAAGTTCCCTGATGGGGTACTGAAGTTAATTCAGGTGGCAGATCTTTAATTCTGATAATATCTTCCCTGGTCAAAACAACTGCCCTTTCGATAATATTTTCCAATTCCCTGACATTACCAGGCCAATGGTAGGAAGAAAGGATTTCCAGGGCTGAATCATCAATTCCCTTGATCTCTTTGTTATTCTTTTTGTTGAATTTTTCAATAAAATGAGTAACCAGCAGAGGAATATCATCTAGGCGATTGCGTAAAGGAGGCATGTTAACATTGATGACATTCAGTCGATAAAAAAGATCTTCCCTGAATTTACCCTTTTCGACTTCTTTTTTTAAATCCTTGTGGGTTGCGGCAATAAGCCTTATATCTGTCTGAACGGGTTTATCAGCCCCCACTTGTTCAATCACTCCTTCCTGCAAAACCCTCAGGAGTTTGACTTGAAGATGGGATGCCAATTCGCCGATTTCATCAAGAAGTAAAGTTCCGCCGTCGGCTTGAATGAAACGCCCCTGTCTTCCTGAACTGGCTCCGGTGAAAGCCCCCTTTACATAACCGAAAAGTTCAGATTCTATGATTGATTCTGGTAAAGCAGCACAATTGACAGCCACAAATGGTTCCTCGGAACGGGGGGACAGATTGTGAATTGTTTGAGCAGCCAATTCTTTACCGGTACCGCTTTCTCCATAGATTAAAACATTGGCTTTGGAATCAGAAACCTGAGAGATCAAATCCATGGTTTTTTTAAAAACCGGTGAATTACCCACCAGGATATTTTGATTTTTGCGCAGAGCCAGTTTCTTGCGC
>JAWLEA010000240.1:0-2842 GCA_041686345.1 Polyangia bacterium
AGTGGGAGGTGATTTTTATGAAATATTGCCCCAGCAGGATGGCAGCACCTTATTCTGTATTGGGGATGTCACGGATCACGGATTGTATTCGGGTATTGTCATGTTAATGACTCAGTCCGTTGTAAGGGCCACTGCAGATGAACAAAAAACAGATCTCCCGGCCACCCTTAACAGAATTAACTCTGTACTTTACCGGAACATTCAAATCAGACTTGCAAACCGGCGAAACCTTACCTTATCCCTGCTTCATTACAAAAACGGCACCTTCCGCATAACAGGCCAGCACGAGTTCATTCTTCTTCTTCGAAAGGGCTCCGACAAAGTTGAAAAGATAGACACCATCGATCTGGGTATGTATATCGGATTTGTCGAAGATATTTCCGAATTTGTTGATGAAATAACCCTATCAGTTAATCCAGGAGACATCATGATGCTATATACAGATGGCATCACGGAAACTGAGTGTCCCTATAATACATTCTATGGCCTCGAACGTTTGATGGAAACATTTAAGGCAAATAAGGAACTCAAATCTCAGGAAATCGTAGAAAATGTAATAAAAGATGTCGAGCAGTTCAGAGGGAATCAAAAAATGCTCGATGATATTTCATTGGTAGTTATTAAACGTGTGTAAAGATCAAATTTCATGAAAGAACAAATCTTAGGTGATTACGAGCTTACTCCGGATTATCTCCCTGCTGAAGGTGACCTAAAACTTACCGTTAAACCAATAGACCTGATAACACATTGGCGCCGTTGTGGTATGATTGCTGACTTCGTTGCTGAATACTACGAATCGGGTGAAACAGAAATTGATAAAAACATTGTTTCCACTGTGTTTAATGAATTGATTGAAAACGCTTCAAAGTATTCTACAAAACGCGACTCGGAAATTCATATTGAAGTCAAGCGGTATAATAGAATTCTCAAAATGCAGGTATCCAATATCAGCAATCAATCCTACTTTGAATCATTGATCAACAGATTGACACACATCATCAATTCAAAAAATCTTGATGAATTGTTTTATAATGAAATGCTTAAAAAAGCAAACGGAGACAAACAATCTGAAATCGGTTTACTTATCATGATCAAAGATTATCAGATCAAACTTGGCGCAAAGCTGGCAGAAAAAGGAGAAGATCTGTTCGAAATCACGGTTCAGGCCTATTATTTTATAGACAATCACGAATGAATGAGAATAACTGCTGCATAATTATAACTATTTGTAAAAAATAACGCTATAAAGATTATGGAACTAAACGTTGGGGATGCAAAACTAAACTACGATAAAAGCCAAAATACTATTGTAATAGAAGGGTCAATGCGCCTTGCCAATCTTTCCGAATACGAAGTGGTAAGTGATTTTCTCAACAAGGTTGTTGAACAAGCAAACAACAGTTTGAAAATCGATTTGAAAAACCTTCAATTCCTTAACAGTTCGGGAATCACTACTTTCAGTATGTTTATACTTTCCTGTAAAAAACAAGGAAAACCCAAATTGAAAATTTTTGGATCAAATGAGATTTCATGGCAGGAAAAATCATTGAGAAATTTTAAAAAACTGTGGGATGACGTCGAAGTTGAAGTTAATTAAACATATTGCAAAAGATGAAATCAAACTCAGGCCCATTGATGATTATGTTCATCTTCACCAAAAATATCATCAGTTACTTAAAGATTATAACCACCTGAAAAATGAATATCAGGATCAAAAGGTCCTGTATAACAATCTTATCGAACACAGTACATTTATTGAGAACGAGTTGGATGAAAAGCTCAAGATAATTGAAAATGCAAACAAAAAGATCAACCAAAGCATTACTTATGCCAAGCGGATTCAATATGCTGTATTTCCGCAAAAATCAGAACTATATAATCTTCTCCCCCACTCATTTATTCTCCATCGAAGCAGAGATGTGGTCAGCGGGGATTTCTACTGGTTTAAAAAAGTCGACCATCGAATTTTTATAGCTGCTGCTGACTGTACTGGTCACGGAATACCAGGAGCATTCATGAGTATGCTAGGCATTGCCTTTTTAAACGAAGTGACTCAGCATACAGAAAGGCCTGCCGACCAAATTCTTGAAGATCTTCGGGATCGCATGAAATCTTCACTCCATCAGCAGGGTGATCCCAACGAGACAAAAGACGGTATGGATTTGGCTTTTTGTGCCATCGACATGCAAAAAAATATCCTGGAGTTTTCAGGTGCTTACCGGCCTCTTTACCATTTTCGGGACAATCAACTAAATGAATATAAAGGCAACAGGGTTCCCATTGGTATTTCAATCAAAGAAAGGCCGTTCATCAAACATGAAATCAAGCTGCAGCCGGGCGATACCTTCTATATATTTTCAGATGGATATATAGATCAAATCACCCCCAACAGAAAAAAATACAAATCCAGACGCTTTAAAAATTTTCTCCAGGATATCCATACCTTTGACCTACCCAAACAAAAAGCCTTGCTTGAAGAAGAACTTGACAACTGGCAAAAAAATGAGGAGCAGGTAGATGATATCCTGGTTATGGGCTTTCGGATAAATAATTTGAGCGAATAGCATTTTATGCCCTAATAGTGATGATGAACAAAGATGGTGTGTTACCATAATCTTTTATATCAGGGGAACCTATCGTGTTTGCCCTGCATCACTCCTTTTGTCCGCAAATAATACCGCTACATTTAAGGAATTTAATAACTGAAATTCAGTGTCCTGTCACACGTGGGAATACAGTTGCGATTCAACATCTTACTATTCTGCCACCCCTGTGGAGATCATCTACCGATTCCCTCCAATTGTGCAATAAAATAATCCAGCTCTGGTCTGAGATCAATATG
>JAWLEA010000241.1:0-2835 GCA_041686345.1 Polyangia bacterium
GAATGCGCGATGGTTTGCGGGAAGGATCCAGGCTCGCCTGGAAGCTTTCGGCGGGCAGGCAACCCCGCATTAGAAAAACCGGTTTTTTGCGAAAGAAGTGAAGCAAAAAGCCAGGTTTTTCAATAGCGTCAGGATTATTTTTGAATAATTCGGTGGGTTAGGGGCATACTCTCTCACAGCCTCCCCCCTGGACTGCGGGAGGAGCCGGTCCGTAGTAAATTCATTTGTATACTGCCAATAAATTTATGGATTTTTCTATTATCATAACTGAAATTCTACTAAACGAAATTAAAGGTGATTACAATAGAGAGCCTGTCTAATAAGTATTAAGCGAATTAAATAATGATAGGTATTAATTGCCTATTCCAGGGCTCCTCTTATTTTTTCGGCGATCTCCCCCAATTCCTCATCGGAAAGCTTCATTTTGGGCTGGGTAAAACTGGCATCACTCTCTTTATCCAGGGGTATCAGGTGAATGTGGGCGTGGGGCACCTCCATGCCCAAAACCACTACACCAACACGCTTGCATTCAATCACCCGGTCAATGGCCCTGGCTATCCGTTTGGCGAAGACCATCATCCCTCCCAGCGTCTGGTCATCCAGGTCGAACAGGTAATCGGTTTCTTTTTTGGGCACTACCAATGTATGGCCCTTCTTCAGGGGATTGATGTCCAGAAATGCGTAATAATGCTCATCCTCCGCTATCTTGTGGGAGGGGATCTCTCCATTGATGATCTTTGAAAAAATGGTCGCCATAACAAACGGGGTTTATAATTTTATTTCCATGATTTCAAATGAAATGTTACCATTGGGAACCTCCACCTCCACAACATCACCCACCTTGGCTCCCAGCAAGCCTTTGGCAATGGGTGAATTGACCGAGATCTTTTTTTGTTTCAGATCGGCTTCGGTTTCCGAAACGATGGTGTATTCCATAGTAGCATTGTTCTTCTTATTTTTGATCTTTACCGTATTGAGAATTTGTACCTTATTGGTATCTATTTTTGATTCATCCAAAACCCTTGCATTGGCAATGGTGTTTTTCAGCCGGGAAATTTTCATTTCAAGCATTCCCTGCTCTTCTTTGGCCGCATCATACTCTGCATTCTCAGATAAATCTCCCTTATCCCTGGCTTCGGCAATTTGCTTCTTAATTTTTGGGCGTTCTACCGTCTCCAGCTGTTTCAATTCTTCCTGTAATTTTTTCAGGCCTTCTTCAGTTACGTAAGAAACTTGAGCCATTTTTCACCTTCTTTTCATTTTACATTTAAGAAATAAAAATAACAAAAAAGTTTACCGCTCATCTGCGGAAAACTTTTTCAGTCACAAAAATACATAAAATTTTAATTTAAATACAATAGAATCGCATGGATGCTTTTTTTATTTTGGTACACAAAAATCATACGATTCTTATTTATGGTTGAATTTTAAAAATATTTTCTGTTGATGATCTCCGAATAAATAATACCTTCTTCAATATCAAACTTTTCCTTTATTGACTGAATTTTTGATTTTTTCTGTGTTTTACGTTTTTTTGTTTTACGGGTTTCCTTCAAAGGGGATGATGTTTTTGCATGATCCGTTTTTACTGTGGATTTCTGTCTTTCTTCTTTCTTTAACTCCGATGAAGCGTCTTCTTTTCCTGATATTTCCTCTGCTTCTTCTTCCCCTTTTTTCGTGTCTTCTTCAAAATCCGTTACCTCATCCCATGAACCCGTTTTTTTATTGTCGCTCTGATAACCAACATCTTCCATTAGCAGCTCATCTCCTGATGAATCGGCTGATGTAATATCCAACGGTTGTTCGCCGGTTTTATTTTGCCCGCTTTGTTTTTTTACTGAAGCGACGACCGAAATGATCAGGGTGAAAATTAAAATCAAAAAGCCGATTATATTTTCCATGATGTATTATTGTTTGGATTAATTATCATACAGACCTTTGTCCCGGCCCTTGAAAAGCCCAAAAAACCATTCAAACCAGTTTTTCACTTGTTTGAGCCAGTAGAAATTGTTATTTTGAAAATTGTTTTCACGCCATGACTCTGACTTTCTGGCGTTGTAGTCCATTCTTTTTTGAGTTCTTTCTGCCTGCCTTTCATAATGTATTTCCCTTAATTTCTCTCTTTCTTCTTCATAGCTTTTCCCGTCTTTTGTTTCGTTTTTTTTATTTTTATTAACTTTGCCCGGTTGATCGGGTTGAGTTACTGATCTGATAAGCTGGCAACCGGATGAAGAAGTCAAAAAGCCGGTAATCAATAAAAGCAGAATAACCTTCCTGCTGATCTTAACAGTTTTTAAGCCTTTTTGTTTGGAAAAAAATGACATATCAGCATTCAAATATAAAAATATTATACGTATTTACATTGGTTTTGTTACTGTTTATCGGATGCGAAGATGAGCAGAAACCTTTTCCTTATGTATATATCGATGTTACCTTTGATATTGGAACGGAACTGGGTAATCTTGCTATAGGCGAGTATATTTTTCTAGGATCTGAGGATTGCAGTGATGCAGAGAATTGTGGCTACGGCGGATTGATTATTTACCGTTCGGGCCAGGATATATACCAGGCCTTTGACCGGGCATGTCCCACCAGACCGGAAGAAAAATGCATTCTGGAACCTTTTGAAGGAGATGAAAGCAACAATCTCTTATCTTGTCCCTGTTGTGGTTCTTTATTTGATCTTGGTGATAGCGGGAGGACTATCCAAGGCCCAGCCGCAACACGGGGTTTAAAGCAGTATGAGGCTTACAAAAAAGGTTCCCAACTGTGGGTTACGAATCCGAATTAGAGCTTTCTGAAAGGATTTGGAGGGATGATTTTTTATCTTCCTGC
>JAWLEA010000107.1:0-12194 GCA_041686345.1 Polyangia bacterium
ATGCTACTGCACTGAAAGATGCTACTGCACTGAAAGATGCTACTGCACTGAAAGATGCTACTGCACTGAAAGATGCTACTGCACTGAAAGATGCTACTGATGTTGATGTCAATAAAGACGATAAAATTCCAGGAGACTCAGATATTGTCCCAACAGAAGCACCTGATATGAATTGCAAAGAAGGTACTTTAGAATACAAAATAACCACAATTCCAGCTGGAGCTGATATCAAGATAAATCTTGATAAAAAGAAACAAAAAACGCCGGCTACTTTTTGTTTGGAAAAAGGTATATCTTATACCATTGTCCTTACCAAGAAAAAATACAAAAAACATGTTGAATATTTAAACAAATTGAAAAACCCCGGTAAGGTTCACAAACAACTGGTTGACTTGAAGAGAGTTATTCTGGTTCAAACCCGACCCAGAAAAGCCAGAGTTTATATTGATGGCGAGTATAAAGGTCGCAGTACTTATCCTGCCAAATTCAAAAAACCACAAAAAGTTTATAAGATCAGAATAGAGAAAAGCGGATATAAAACTATTAATATCAAAGTCAAGGCCAATGACGACAAATGGAGACAATATGCCAATTCATATCGCTATGACATTTTTGAAAGATTAGAACCCAAATAGTCAACCTACTTTTACAGCTTTCTTTTCGTTGTAATAATCAGAATATTCAATAAAGAAAAATGCAGGGGATAAAGTTCAAGTACTGATGGTATGAAGCTTGATGGCATCAGTGCGTCCGGGTTTGTTGTTTTGGGAACCAAAGGTAATTACTATTTGGTTATTGGGTTTAACCAAATTTTTATCGAGAAGAATTTTGGTAATTTTTTTAAATTGAAGATCTTTAAAATTGGTAATTTTGAAATAAAGAGGGATTATTCCCCAGTGCAAAGATAATTGGTTGAGAGTTTCAAGGCGAGAAGTGAAGGCGATAATATTTCTTCCGGGTCTGTATCGGGATATTTGTTTGGCAGTTTGTCCCGTTTGTGAAAAAACAACTATTAATTTGAGATTGAGTCTGGTTGCAATTTCTACAGCTGTTTGACTTAAAGCACCTGAAAAACTGTTGTGGGGAGCAAAATCAGGGGAATTTATCTTAAAAAAATTATTATTTTCAACTTCTTCTATTACTGAAGCAAGCATTTTTACAGCTTTGAAGGGATATTTTCCCACTGCAGTTTCTCCGGAAAGCATAAGAGCTGAAGTACCGTCAAGAACCCCGTTGGCAATATCTGAAACCTCAGCCCTGGTGGGAGCAGGATTTTTAATCATGGATTCAAGAATTTGGGTGGCAGTAATAACAGGTTTACTATATTGCCTGGCTTTTCTTATCATTAATTTTTGAATAGCAGGAACATTCTGGGGACCTGCCTCAACTCCAAGATCTCCTCGAGCTACCATAAGGCCATCGGCAACTTTTATGATGGAATCAAGATTTTTAACAGCCTGAGGTCTTTCAATTTTTGCTATAACCGGAGTCGAACCGGTAATTTCTTTAATTGTTTGGATGTCGTCGGCATTCTGGACAAAAGAAAGAGCAAAATAATCAAGGCCTAAATCTTTTCCAAACCAGGCATCCTGTTTATCTTTTTCTGTTATCACCGGGATTGAAAGAGTAAGATCTGGGAAATTTACTCCTTTATGAGATTTGAGTTTGCCCCCTGTTATAACTTTGCAGTTTACAAGATTTGAGGATTTTGAAATAACTTCAAGTTCAATATAACCATCATCCAGTAAAATAGAATTGCCAGGTTTTAAATCAGGAAAAAAAGATATATTATTGATCTTAATATCCCCATCTCCATCGGTGGAAGAAATTGTGGTATCAGAACCTCTAATCAATTTGACAGGTTTGTTCATTTTTTCGGTTCTGATTTTGGGACCGCTCAGGTCTCCCATAACAGCAACAGGTCGATTTAATTCTGCTGCACATTCTTTGACCAAATCAAAGAAAAATCTGTGTTGTTCATGATCGCCATGGGAAAAGTTGATTCTGGCTACATTCATGCCGGCAAGAACAAGATTTGAGACAGCTTCTTTTGAAGCTACTGCCGGCCCCAGAGTTGTGACTATTTTTGTTTTACGTAAAGAAATCATGAGGGATACAATTAGGCATCTGTTGACTACAGAGAAAGGCCGTTTTTCTTGCAGAATTTGTAAATAAGTTTGCGAGTGCCCCCGCTACTGCGAGCAACAGCCCATTTGGCCCAACTTTTTCTTTTTTGTTTACAACCACAAAGTCCTACATAGCGTGCAGCTTGGGAGCTGCGGCTCATACGATAAGCTTTTTTTGCTTTTCTGACAGCCCGACTGCAATTGCCGGCCATATATGCCTGTTTCGCTTGGGTGAGAAGGGTGGATGCACTAGTCTTCGATTTTGATTTGGTATTTGAAGAAGATTTATTATCTTTTTCGTTGACTTTATTTTTGGAAGATGAGCTGGAGGAACTGGAAGATGAGCTGGAGGAATCGGAAGATGAACGGTACGGCCTGGTTTTATCTTTTTTGTTTCTATCAGAATCATCGGATGAACGCTTGTTGGATTCAACTTTATTTTTAGAAGCCGTATCACTGGATTTGTTATTACAAATTTTGGCTAGATCCTGCAATTGGGTAGTTTTCTCGGAATTTAACTGTAAAGAGTTGGATTGATTTATGTAACCAGAAATAATATTGCATTGTTTTTCTTTTACAGCTTTCTTGCTGTCATTTACGGCTTTTTTGAAAAAACCTGCATGAATTTGATTGACCACTTTCTGTTTATCATTTTTATAAACTGAATCTGATGAAATTTTGCCGGCAATTTTATAAGCCTTTGTCCATTTCTGGTTTTTGACAAAGTTTTTTGAATCTTTGAGAAATTTCTGATTTTCCAATTCTTCGTTTGCCAGCTTTTTATATTGGGAAATTTTGTCCAATTGTTCTTTTTTGAAGGAAGAAGAGGAAGATTTTTTTGCGAGAGCTTTCAGGTTTGTCCAATTCTTTTCTTTTTTTAATTTGGATAATTCTTGATCTAATTTGTCAAAATCAGTTGAATCGGTTTTGGCAGTTTTGTTTGTTTTTTTGGCAGTTTTGGATTTTCCGAAGAAATTATTTGCTATGTAAAAGGCTCCAACTCCAAAAAAAACAACCAGAATAACTGAAATAACGATAAGTTTTGTGTTGTTTTTACTTTCAAAATCAGTTGTTTCCTGTTTAGAAAACTGATAGTGCTCTCCGGGAGCAACGAAACGAAATCTTACATGGCCGAGGTCGACAATATCGCCTTTTCGGAGAGTCATTTTTTCGTATTTTTCACCATTTATTCTTATCCCATTTTTGCTGCCGAGATCTTTGATTGTATAAGTGGTTCCATCAAAACTGATTTCTGCATGCAGGGATGAAAGGGACTGATTGTCGATAAAGATATCAGTTTCGGGATTGCGACCCAGAATAAAAGGGGTTTTGGTGAAGTTATAGCGGGAACCGCTGTAACTGGAGGTCAATACTACAAAAGCTCCTTGTTTATCCTTGGGAATGAATTCACTGTCATCTTCCTGGTTGGTTATTGGTTCTGTCTGGTTGGTTATTGGTTCTGTCTGGTTGGTTATTGGTTCTGTGGGTTTTTCGCTTGTTTTTTCTGGAACATCATCCGGAGATTTTTCAACTTTGAGAGGAGTTTTTACTTTCTGGGTAACCTGCTGGGAAAGTTTAGCCGTTTCAGGTTTACTTTGAACAGGTTCCTGCTCTGATTCCAATTCATCTTCTTCAACCCTCTCTACAGGAATAGTGGCCATTTCTTCGAAAGGATCGGGTTTGTTCTTTTTATCTTCTATTTTGAGCAATATTTTATAATCACCAATTTGGACAGGATCCCCTTCTTCAATTTTTGTTGGTTTGGTGATTTTGTTGTCTTTTACTTTGACCCCGTTGTAACTGTTGAGATCTTCAATGATGATATCGCCATTGTCTTTTTTGGTTAAACGAGCATGATTTCGTGAGACATTTCTTTCGGTAAGGCGAATGGTATTGCCCTCTTTACGGCCGATAGTGATATCATCTCTCAGCAGCCTGACAACCTTTACCTGATTCTGATCATCTTCAATTATTAATTTGAGCATATCTATCCTTTGCCTCTTTCTTTATCCAGGTTTATCCCGATAAAGCTTCTCATCGATTTTATTAAAAAAAAACAATTAAATAAAGTTTTTTTAACAAAAAAGAGAGAAGAGCCACGAGGCTGAATAACGGGTTTTTGCAAATAAAGAGTTTACAGCAAAATATCCAATAATTTTGCTTTACTCCAGGTAAATTATCCCAAGAACAGAGGTGAATACTGAATTATTTAAATAAATTCTTTATTGATTTGGGAAGATCAATATTCAACAAATTACTGAAGGATAATAACATATTCAAGTAAATTTGTATTGTTTCCGGTGAATATTTTTTCAATGCTTTCAGATGGTAATTTATTGTTTGCCAATCACGTCTCACTAAAGGTCCTGTTAACCCTTTGATAATACCGGAATTATTTAAATTGGCAAGAGCACTGTTTGCCAATTGCATGGTTATGCCTTCACTATTATTTTTAGACAGATCAAGGTGTTTGTAAAATAAATCTTTGGTTTTTGCTAAATTGATAGCCGTTCCATTGGCTGCAAGTGAACAGCCACAATGGTAGAGTGCTTCTTTGCCTTCTGGAATATCAACAGTTTTTCCTTCCAGCAGATCAAGAAAATTTTTTAAAATTTTACTATTGTTGTTCAAAGTTGAAATTCCCCAAAAAGAGTCAAATAAATTAGTTTTTGAGGTGGATACAGATTTAAGGGGATGTAGCAGGCCGGTTTTGGCATTAGGCCAGTTGGGAAATCTCTGTTCGGGAGATTTCATTCCGCCGGTGTGCACCAAAAATGGTGTGTAAGTATGTTTATCGGCAAGAAGCTCGAGTTCGGTAGTCAGATCCAGATTATCAGGGGTGGCGAAAACAATAATATCCGGAGAGTATTTATTTTGCGGGAGGGTTGCAATAGATTCATACTGGGGAATTGTGAGCTGTAGTCGGTTTTGTTTGATTAGTGGATCGATAATATAGAGAGGAAGTTGATGCTTTTGTTTTAGGTTATGAATAAGAGCTGTTCCTATTTTCCCTTTTCCAATCAGAGCCCATTTCAAATCTGGAGGATTTTCCCTGGAATAAAGATTGTTATTTTGGATAAATTTAAAAACTTTTGGATTCAATAAATCTTTAATTCTGTTGTGATAATTAATGTTTTTTCTGATAAAACTTGATGAGATATCGGGAATTTTAAGTTGAGGATTACTGGAATCAAAATTGCCTCTGCCAATTGTGAGCACATCGATTTTTGCAGTAATTTCCTGCCATTTATACCAATTGTTTTTTATTGCAAGATTATCTTCCCCAATTATCAGAGTGAAATTTGAATCAGGATGCATTTTTTCAAGTTGAATTATAGTGTCCCAGGTTCTCGAAGGTGCTGGAAGCTTATTTTCTATATCATCAACGACAACCCGCTCAGGAAATAGACCAAAGTTCAATTTTGCCATTTGGAACCGGAGGGAAAAGGGGAGACACTTTTTTGAGAGAGGATGGGAGGCAACAGGTATAATGCGCACTTCGTCAAATCCCATATTCAAAAGGGTGGTGACAACGAAAAGATGTCCAAGATGGGGAGGATCAAAACTGCCCCCGAAAATGGCTGATTTAAACATAAGTTATTCTCTGTTTTTCATGAGTCCATAAACAGGTTTTGTTCTGGCAGCTTTAAAAGCAGGTAAAACAGTAGCCAGAATACAAAGACTGATGGTTACCAGGCTGATCATCAAAAAATTTTCACCTTTGATAGAAACAGGCAATGAACTGATGATGTATACTTCCGAGTCCAGGGGAAAGGAATAGATTTTCAGCATCAGACTAAGAATAAAACCAAGCAGATCCCCCACTAGCAAACCAATTGCCCCAATCAGGCTTCCTGACAAAACAAAAATGATGGCAACTGAAAAATCTGTTGCCCCCATGGACTTGAGAATGGAAATTTCCTTTCTTTTATCCAATACAAGCATATATAATGCACTCAACATGCCAAAAGCCGCTACAGTAATTAAAAAGAAAAGCAAAATCCAGATAACTGTTTTGTGAAATTGCAGATTTTGAAAGACTTGCGGGTTAAGTTGACCCCAGGTAACTACTCTGAGATTATATCCGTTTTCTTGCAATTTTTGTTTGATTTGAGCTGCAACAACTGGTGCCGTATCCATATCATGAAGTCTCATTTCCAAACCGAAAATTGTTTTTTTCCCATCTTCCGTGGTGGGATTGAAAAGTTGGGTTACATCAATGTGGGCATAGGCAAGTTTTTCGTCGTATTCTTCAAAACCAACGTAAAAAATCCCGGTTATACAAAAATCTATTTTGTTCAACTGAGTTGCTTGATTTACTTCGAGGTGAGAAAAATAGGTTGAGGTTGGCGAAAAAACCGTCAGAAAATCTCCTTTTTTTACTCCCAGCTTTTGGGTTAGTCCTTTACCCAGAATCAAGCCGGGCCACTTGGTATCTTTTTTGCCGCAAGGATTAATTTGGGAACCGGTACTTTCTGAGTCATCAATAGTTTCTTCACTGTCGTCTGGTGGTGGAGGGGCATGAGCAGGGTCGTAATCAGAATTTTTGCTCAGGTCGGTTATTTTTCCTTTGATCAGGTGTTTGGGAAGATCAAGAATTTTTTTTGAAATATCAGGTTTTATTCCCTTGATCAATATGCCCGAATGGTTTTTGCCCTTGACAGCTATTAATTCATTGAGATTGAAAGGTCCCGCTTCTTTAACTCTAAAATTTTTTCTGGCAATTTCCAGAGGTATTTTGTAATCAACGAAGGGTTGCGATCTGGTCATAATCAAGATATGTCCGTTAACCCCAAGAATTTTTTCTTTGAAGTCCTTTTGAAATCCTGAGGATACAGACCAGACCACAGTTATAACCGTGGTTCCCAGAAAGACGGAGCCAATTGAGATGGTAGTAAATACTGAAAAGTACCTGAGGAGAAATGAGACAAAAGAAACTGTGCAGCCAATACTGAAAAGAATGACACCGGTAAATTGCAGTGTTTTCCTGCTTTGGAAAAAAAGAACCAGACCAGTAATCAGAATAAATAAGCCCGCCAAAAAAATTTTCAGGATTATAGCTTTTTTTTGAGGGCTGAAAATGTATTTCCAGGATGTAAACAATTCAAACATTTTATATCTTCAATCTATGGAAGAAGTTAGACGATACCATCTTATTCCTTCTTTTTCATGGTTTGACCAGAGTACAGTCAAAGGAATACCAATTATATCTGAATGAGAAATCAAATCTGGTTTGATTCCCGAAAAATAAAAAGATAGATTTTTTCTGGATCTTATATCCGGCAGCAAAAAAAACTGGGATTTGTCCAGTTTAAAACTGTTGTTGACAACCATGTCTACAGTATCTGATTTTTCAGGATAGGCAACCTTGTAACTTTTATTGCCGATAGTTTCAGTGTAAAAAGTACATTGTTCATATTGGTTACCGATTAAAAACACACAGGGATCAGGATTAATTTCAAAATTGGAATTTATGTTTTTACCTTTTGTTCTCACCACAAAATTAATAATTCCATCATGATCGGAGTTGATATGGATTTTTTCTCCGGGCATTCCAATTATTCTGCCGATTCTGGTTTGCTCCTCTTTAGTGAAGAGAACAAGATTGCCTCTTCTTAGTTTGTTCTGAATAAGAGAAGATTTGGCAAGGTGGGTGTTTGTTTTAATGAAAATAGCAGTGTCTCCAGCTTCAAGTTGGCAGGTATGACTGAAATTTTCAACTTTGAAAAGGTGGAATTTGTAGTGAAAGATTAAAAGAGAAGATGAAAAAAGAAATAAAAAAAGGAGTCCTGATTTCCATTTGAATTTTAAAGGTTTTACTTTTTTGCCTAAAAGCCAGCTATCTGCAAGACAGATTAATTTGACGGGAACTCCGAGCCACAATACAGGAGACAGGAAAAGAGGAATTTCTGTGAAATAAAAATAATAAGGGAGAAATAAAATAAAGGATCCTGTTACCAATCCTGTGAGAAAAGCCAGATAAAGGAAAGGCGGAGATTCAAAAAAAAGAGTCAGAATTACAGCAACAATTGGAAGTAAAGCAAATACAAAGCCTCTAAGTTTTCGCTCCCCCTGCCAAAGACCCCAGCCGTTGAAGGCCATAGACAAAACAAATAAGGTTACCTGATGAAAAAAATTTCCCTGATTAGTATTTGTTTCATGTAATTTGGGGTTGTTGTCGGATTTGCTGACCTGAGAATTTTTATTATCTGGTTTCATCGCGGAAACCTTATCATAAAAGATGCCAGTATCAAATTGAATTTTCCCTCTGTAAAGTTGAAGCTGTTGGGGTGATATTAAAATTGAAGTTTACAGTTCAAGATGTTCAATCAGGTAGTTGACCCCCTGAGGAGTTACTTTATGTTCTTTGGTATTGCGTTTGGCTTCTGCTCTTTTTCTTGTGGTGACCAGATTCAGGGAGTGTCCTTTTTTGTTAATTCCTTTTCTGATATTACTTGGTCTTACTTTGAAACGGAAATTTTCGCCAAATTCTGAGATTTCTCTGGCTGATAGCCATTTTTGACCACTTCTCATTATTATATAGATAATTTTAAGGATCTGATTCCTGCGAAAAGAGTTTTCAAGGGTTTTGTAAGGGATATTTTCCAATTTTTCCTTGATGGTTTCGGAATCCATGGATTGCAGATTGTTTTCTGAGGCTTCTTCAACTTGTTTATTATCATCTTCTTTTTCTTCAATTGGGTCAGTTGATGTTTCCTCACTTTTTTGTTTTTCTTCGGTGTCGTCAGTTTGTTCTTCCTCAAGAGCCTTTTCAAAATTGGCGAGATCCACAGCTTCTTCTTTGGTATTTTTGGTATCTTCGGGGATATATTTATCTACCAAATCCCAGAATTTTGGACTCCACCTGCTTACGAGACGGTTAGCATAATCGAAGGTATTTTGAGTCTTTTCCAAAAGAATGGTCATCAATTCTTCTTTGAGTTTTTTTAGGTTTTTAGGCATATTTTTCCTTCCTTGAGAGAAACTGAATGCAGTAAAACAGGTGAGACTGATTTTTACCAATTATATGAATTACATTCGGATAAATTATTAAAGCACAAATGATGCTTCGCGTCAACAAACAATTATAACTAGTTCCCATCCCAAAAATGGATGTCATCGTCTGACGATGGAATTTTAATTGATCTGCTTTGTCATAACTTCTTGAAATAGCATCAACTATATCTGCGAAGTTATTCCGCGCATCTCAATCAAACTTCTTCCCCAGCCGAAAACACCACTTCTGGGATGGGAACTAACTAGTATTTTTAAGAAATAATTCCAAAAGGTTGTTTAGTTTGTGAAGTGAAGCAATTTTGTTAACTGAAATATCTTGTGAATTTTTCTGAATTTTTGAAAGTTGAAAAAAAAGTTTGCTGCAGATAGATGCAGTTTGAGAATCGTAATTCTTCTTCAGGAGGCTAATTATGCGAGACTGATTTTTAAGGTTGAGGGGATCGAGTTTGAAAAGAGATTCAACTTTTTTGTAAAAAAGCATTTTTAAGGCAAAATGGCGATATATTTCATCAATAAATTTGTTTTTATCTGCAAAAGCGGGAGGAGGAGACTGGTAATTTACACTCCTCGAAGAAAGAAAAAAAAGAAAAAGATAAATGAAAGGAAGGGAGAGAATAATATTTAAAAATCTTAAACCGGCCTGGTTGGTAAAAAACAGAATTCTGAGATCAGAATAGAGGTCTTTTAGAAAAGCCAAGATAAAATTACTTTTATTTTTTTTGCCGAACTCATCATTTTCCGGCCAGGTTCTTTCGGTGAAATCACGCAACAGGTAAATAGTTTTATTGCCTTGAGAACTGATACGTTTCAGCAAAAATTTTGCAAAGGACATATTTTCCGGGAAGGACAACATTTCATTTATCAAAACGGAAGGATCCGAGAGAAGAAAAACTTGGCCCTTGCCAATTTCCAATTTTGCGAAAATTGCTCTCAAACTCTCTGTTGTAGCAATGATAGGGGTGGTGTTGATGTTGAAACTGGCAGGATGATTCAGTCTGATTGTTTTGTGTCCTGTTTGAGATGATATTTTGTTGGAAAGAATAATTCCCCGAGTCCAGGGGGTTGGTTCAGGTTCAAGTTGAATACCCAGATTATTGAAAACCTTGCCGGCGGCTCTGAAATCTTCAGCTAATAAAGCAACACCTCCTTTGTGCAAAAAAGAAGCCAGTTTTTTTAAAGGAATTTGGGTATTTTGGGGAGAAAGAAAAAATAAAACCGATTCACCAGGGTTTAACTGATTCCAGACCAGGGAATCTATTTCTTTGATTTTAATTTGATTTTGTTGAGCCAAATCCAGGAAAAGACTGATTCCATTCCATTCTCCCGTACTTGAATAATTCCATTCAGTATTGGCTTTAGCCAGGGGAGTTGTAAGAAAAAAGGAGGAGATCAGTAATGCAAGCATCTTGGGAAAGCCCGGTTGGAGAGGGAAGGGGAGTAAACTCTTTCTCTGCAGAATTTTGATGGAAAGCAATAGTACCCATCCCAAAAAGGAAGGTCATTGTTTGGAACTCGGAATTTTAATTGATTTGTTTTGTCGTAACTACTAGAAATCGCAGGGGCTAGCAAAGTTATTCCGTGCATCTCAATCCAATTTCAGCCCCTAAGCCAAAAACCTGCATTCTTAATAGTTTAGGGGGTGCAGGAATTATTTTCTTCTCCCGGAGTATGCTCGTCGCTTCCAGTATCAAGGACACACCAGTTAGTCCAGTCGTCGTTGCCAGTTTTGGTCTTGCTTCCGGGATCAAGGTTGGCTGTTTCATAATCTGAGAATTCATAGTCATAATAGAATTCGTCAATGATATTGTTTGAATAATCAATGAGTTGGATGGTATCTTCTTCGTTATCAAAGATAGCGTTATTACTCCAAGCCCAGGCACTGACATCTACATCGCCGTCCAAATCAGCCGATTCTCGATAGCGTCCGAGAACAACATAACTGTTGGCCAGGATGATGACATCATCATCGATAAGTTCATCGTCTGAATCGGTACTGAGTGTAGCACCATAGAGGTTGTAGTCTACACTGTCGCCATTGTAGATTTCAATCCATTCATGGCTTCCGTTGCCATGGGCATTAACGAGAACCTCATTAATAACAAGGTTGGCGGAGGCATCGGGAGTGGTGGCAGTTCCATGAACTATATCTACACTGTAAGTGCCGTTATCTGAATCGTCCTTACCGTCAACAACGATGATGTAGGTGCCGTCTGTTGCAGCCACGAAATGGATTTGTTCAACTTCTCCTGTATCATTGTAGTCGGCATATTCTATGATGTTGGTGTTATCAACATTGTCGTCGCCTCCGGTATAGCAGGAATTGAGCAATACCAGGATTGGATTCCAGCCCGGAGTATTGTAGACATCAGCATAGAGGTATTCGCCGGCTGTGAGATATACCTGGTAGAAAACATCGTTGCCATTGCCTTTGGCTCCGTTGTATTTGTTGTAGTCGTTGGAGATGTTAGCCGAGGTATCGCCTGAATCCACATAAAAATCGGAATCAACTACAAAGCCGGGGCAGGTACCGCCGATATATTCTTCGCAGGCGCCGGAGATACATTGATAGTTTATTTCACAGGCTAGATCATCAGTACAACTGCAGTTTGAAGGTTCACTGTCATCACAAGTCCAGTAGTCTTCAATCAGGCAGGTGTCATCACAACCGTCACCATTGATGCTGTTGTTGTCGTCACATTCTTCGTATCCAACCACAAGACCGTCGGGGCAGATTTCATTACACTCGGTGGGTTCGTTATCATTGCAATCCCATCCGGGTTCTAGATCGCAAGTGTCGCTGCAACCGTCGCCACTGGTAGTATTGTCGTCGTCACATTCTTCAGTACCTATGATTTTGCCGTCACCGCAGATTCCGTCACAATTGGAAGGTTCTCCGGAGCATTCCCAATCATCTTCTACTTGGCAGGATGAATCACAGCCATCCCCGTCGACTACGGGTGAACCGTCGTCACAGGTTTCGTCTCCGACCACCAGGCCGTCACCGCAGATTTCATCACACTCGGTGGGTTCGTTGTCATCACAATTCCATCC
>JAWLEA010000242.1:0-2778 GCA_041686345.1 Polyangia bacterium
GCGGTGTTGTTAATGAAATTGAATGATTTTCCGCTTTTTCTTTGAGATTACAAAAAAAACATAAACCCTTTTCATCTTTTGGAATTTTCATGCGGAGTTATAAACTTTGTTATTGTGTTCAACGAAGATCAACTTGCTGATTGTTGAACTTTTAAAGATTAATTATTATGGTACGGAAAATTTTTTCCAAGAAGTTTGTGGTCACTTTTGTGGCAGGAATTGGTATTGTAGGCTTTATTGCCGGTTGTGGATCAACACAGTCAACCCAGCAGATGCCAGAGGGACAGCCGGGAACTGAACAACAGGATCCGCAGCAGCAGGATCCCCAACAGCAGGATCCCCAACAAGATCCGCAGCAGCAGGATCCCGGTGGAGGAACTCAGCCTAATATGTAGATCGTGATAAGTTTTTGAACTTATCAGGGGGAATTGAAACATTCAAGTATGTTAATTTTAAAACGGAACCTATGTTACGGAAAACAGTTTTGAAAAAGATAATTTCGACCCTGGGCGTTAGCATTGGCATCCTGGCTTTTTTAGTTGGGTGTGGACAACAGCAGGGATCGCAACAAGATTCCCAGGAACAATACCAGGAAGATTTTCAGGAAGAGCCGGAATCTGATTATGAGGTAGATCCTGAAGAAGAGCAGGAGGAAGGCGATTCTGAAAGTGACTTTGAGGATGAATCGCAGGAGGGAGAAGATGATCCCCTTCAGGAACCTGAGGGACTGTAAGTCTTTAATTTTGTTAGAGAAAAAGCCGGACAGATTTATTTCTGTCCGGCTTTTTCTTTGTTGTTTCCGGACTGCTTGTATCATTTTATTTGAAACGAGTGTTTTCCAATCAGGCTCTTTTCCCTGAAAAATTATTCCTAACTTTGGATTAAACGTTATAAAATCAAGACAATGATGGATCCGATAAAAAGAAACAGAACCTTTGAATTGCTGAAAGGTGTGATCGCCCTGGTTTTGGCTGTGATTATATTTGTTAATCCCGCCGGGGCACTGGTTACCATTGCCACCTATATTGGAGTGCTGGCCATTCTTTCAGGGATTGTACTCATCGTAATGGCTGTCTCTAAGAAGACTGATTTCTGGCAGTTTCTGCTTTTTCAGGGGATTGTTTTAGCGTTGATAGGGTCGCTTATCGTGACTTATCCGGGTAGTACTGCCAGCTTGATGATTTTCTTTGTAGGTCTGCTCATCACATTGATGGGAATTATGCAGCTTATTGGTTATCTGCAAATGAAGGAGGTTGCCGCCGCGCCCCATTTATCACTGGTCAATTCGGTCCTTTCCATTCTGGTCGGCGGCCTGTTCCTGTTCAACCCCTTTGAAGGCGCGGTCCTTGCCACTGTCATCCTTGGAGTTTATGCGGCCTGGTTTGGCATCTCACGTTTGTATGTAGCATGGTTGATTTTCAGACAAAAATAGAGTGATCAACACTCTGTCCCGGGATTTCTCCGGGCTCCAACGCATTGCTGCTATCCCGACCAAACCTGAACATTTTAGGTTTCTTGCAAAAGGCGACAGTTGGAGAATTCTTTTGTCGAGGTGATTTTTCCGTTTTTCTCCTTTGGCCTGCAAAATTCAACAAAAGATCCATATATTTGCAAAACTAAATATTTGCATATATGGAATTCAAAAAGCTCGAAATTCAATCCAAAAATCAAGGCATTAAAGGTCTGATGCAGTCTAAACATTTCAGAGTATCAGCAATAAGCATCGTTATAGGAGCCGTGGCCGGGTTTGTTTATTTTTACTTTACCAGTGGGCAACACATGGACAACCTCGTGTTTGGTGATTTTATAGGGAATGTTCTCCTGGGTGGTTTTCTGGGGTTTTTTCTGACCAACAGTCCATGTGCCAGAAACAAGTGCTGACATTAAAAAAATCGCACTTTTAACCCCAATTGCACAAACCGGAATTGCGTGGATCCGAAATAATCATTGTATCCAAAGCCGGCTGTTGGACTGAATCTGAACCGGCCGGCACGGGCCGCTTCATAGTCGATCATTACGCTGGTTTCCTGCCGGTAACGCTCGCCTAAGCTGGTTTTTTGACTCCATTGGTAGTGTGCCTTCAGAGTTGTTTTCAGAGCAGGAAAGCGCCAGTCAAGCCCGGCCGATTGATCGAAATAGGTCTTTGAGGGGCTGAAAACATGGCTAAACCCGAGCCCATACTCCAGCTTCAGGGTTTTGACCGGCAATCGCAGCATGAGCACTTGCCAGTCGAGTGCCTGGAGACCGCCTGTTACATCTTCGGTGTGTCGGAATCGCAGGTCGGAAGCAAAGAGTCCCCAGTTACCACGAACCGATGGCGACAGCGTCATGGTATTTTCCCGGAAATCAAAGCCTGCAAGCAATTCGCCCTCCAGCGAAAAAGTTTCCGGGTGTTTATCCCGCCGGACCTGCATTGCGTACTGACCAAGTTCTATGCCACGATAGGCTCCGTAAATTGTGTAATAAAACAGATTGACTGTAATGAATTCGGCCAGGTCCTCGCCTAATGTGGGCGGGGAGAAAGCTTCCGGTTTGCTGATCCTTTGAACATCCGAATGACCGGACTCTTCATTTTCTTTGTCTTTTTTGATATTCGATTTGACGTCCCTGATCTGCGCGGAGCAGTGGAATACAAGAAAAAAACTGATACAAATGAAAAAAACACGCATGGGTAGTGGAGTTTGGGTTGTTTTCAAATAACTCAATTTCAATAGTCTGTTAAGCTTTTGCAAGAGACTTTAACTCAATTTCAAATGCCAGCAACCATCTTTGTGTTAA
>JAWLEA010000243.1:0-2768 GCA_041686345.1 Polyangia bacterium
CAAGTTGATAAAACCATGCTTTTTGCAGCTTATATATTCATTAATGCCTTGAATAATGCTGAAAAAAATTCTCAAACTATTTGGGAAACCATTGGCTATTGGAGAACATTTATGAAATGGGACATCTATCTAAACGGAGAACCACATGAGGTTTTCTTCAGGCGCAAAGATGCAGAAATTACCATAAACACCGGAGAAACGAAAAAAACATTTACGTTGGCACAAAATCAAAAACACCATATCACAATTCAAACACAGAACAGTCAGGAAAATTTCGTATATAGCATCACAGATAACGAAACAGAGATAATATTCAACAGCCTTAATTATTTTTTAAAAAGAGAAGATTATCAAAATACCATTTCAAACAAAAAACAACAAACCAAGGATACAAACAATGAGAAAAACATCAAATCACCTATGTTTGGTAAAGTTTTAGCGATTAACGTAGATAAAAATACACCCGTCAAAAAAGGCCAGACGCTTCTTGTTCTGGAAGCAATGAAGATGGAAAACAACATTATTGCTCCCTTTGACACCGAAATAAAAGAGATCAAAGTGAAAGAAGGCGACCAGGTAGAAGACGGGCAAATTCTAGTACAAACAGCTTATAATTAAAAAAAGGTTTGAACGCAGATGACACGCCTGCCTGCCTGCAGGCAGGGATTAAGCGGATCCGTCGAAAGCCGGACACGGTTAACGCGGATTTTTTTCAAAACAAATAATTATCTTTCCTTAAATATTAACAACAATAAAACAATAGAACAATAAAAAAAATGAATCTATATACTACAGAAAAACTCGAAAAATGGAGAAAAGGAGTTCGCACCTTTGCAGAAGAAGTGATTTTACCTGAAGCAAGAATCCTTGACAAGGAGGAGCGATTTTCTTCTGAATTAACAAAAAAGATGAAAGATAAGGGCCTGTTTGGAATTGCCATTCCCGAAGAATACGGAGGGCAAGGCCTTGACTATATGGCTCTTGTCGTTGCTGTTGAAGAAATTGCCCGGGTAGATGGTTCTCAGGCAGCTACTATTGCGGCTTTGAATTCTCTTGCAATTGGCCCGATATACAAATATGGCACTGAGGAACAGAAAAAGAAATTCCTGCCACCAATTACCCGGGAAGGAAAAATATGGGCTTTCGGGTTAACAGAAAGGAATGCAGGGTCTGACAGCGGTGCTACAACAACCAAGGCAGAACTAAAAGATGGATACTGGCACATCAATGGAAAGAAGATGTTTATCTCCAATTCTTCCTCCGAACTATCTGCAGGAATCACTTTACAGGCAATCACCGGAAAAAACGGGGATCGCGACGAACATTCAACAATCCTTGTTGAATCAGGCAGAGATGGCTACACAAGTAAACCCATTAAAGGTAAAATGGTCTGGCGCAGCGCTGATACAGGCGAACTGGAATTTAACGATGTAACTGTCCCTGAAAGCAATTTGCTTGGCGAGCGGGGAAAAGGGCACCGAATTATGCTGGACACGCTTGACTCAGGGCGTTTAACTGTCGGAGCAATGGGATTGGGGCTTGCTATCGGCGCTTACGAAATGGCCAAAGATTATGCACAAAAACGCGTTCAGTTTGGAAGGCCAATCAGTAAATTTCAGTCGATATCATTCAAATTAGCTGACATGGCTACAAAAATTGAGCTCGCAAGAAACACTCTCTACAATGCAGTTTGGTTGAAATTAAACGGCTATCCCTTTGGCAAAGAAGCAGCAATGGCAAAATTGTACACGTCTGAAATAGCAAAGGAAATCGCTGATGAATCTGTCCAAATCCATGGCGGTTACGGCTTAATTCAAGAGTATGATGTAGAACGCTTCTACCGCGATCAAAGAATTTTACAAATTGGTGAAGGGACATCTGAAATATTAAAGCTTGTTATAGCAAGAAAAATTGGCGTTAAATAGTTAAATAGCTTAACTTTGGTAGAGTAAGCCCAACTTTAAAATTACTATGGAAGACCGAAAAAAAGATCATATCACTCTGGCTTTTCAGACTCAAACAGGTGCGGCTGAAAAAGACCACAGGTTTGTGTATGAACCCATGCTAAAAGGGCATCCTGATCAGGAAATTCCCGGGCAGGACATTGGAGGAAAAAAAATGCAAGTGCCGATTTGGATCTCCAGTATGACGGGTGGAACTGAAAAAGCAAACAAAATCAATCACAATCTGGCACAAGTAGCCGCTGAATTCGGCATGGGTATGGGATTAGGGTCCTGCCATATTTTACTGAAAAACGAAAAAGTCCTGCCAGATTTTGACCTTAGAGATGTTATTGGCCCAGGCTTGCCATTTTATGCAAATTTAGGAATTGCACAAATTGAACAAATAATAAAAGAGAAACGCGTTCAGGAAATTGCCGATCTGATCAGTTTATTGAAAGCAGACGGTTTGGTTATTCATGTGAATCCAATACAGGAATGGCTTCAACCGGAAGGTGACAGAATTTCCAGGCCCCCGATTGAAACTATAAAAGAATTCGTCGGCCAGGTTGATTACAACATTATTGTCAAAGAGGTTGGGCAGGGAATAGGGAAACAAAGCCTTGTAAGCCTGATGAAACTGCCGCTTACTGCTGTAGAGTTCGCAGCTTTTGGGGGAACTAATTTTGCGAAAGTAGAATTGATGAGAAACAAGGATGCAAATGCAGCCTTATTGGACCCTTTGTCTTATGTCGGCCAGACAGCTGAGGAAATGACTCATGCAGTCAATTCTATCATTGAAGACAACGCTGATATTAATACCAATCG
>JAWLEA010000244.1:0-2766 GCA_041686345.1 Polyangia bacterium
AAGATTAATATTATTGCCATTTTCGTCAGTTAGACAGTGGGCTGCATCAAGCCCCTGAAGCACATTTTTTATTACATAAGCTGCATCCATTTGGGAAAAACTGGTGTTCAGAGAACGAAGTTTTTTGTTGATGGTTTTCAAATCCAGTCCATCTACCAGTTCCATTACCATAAAATATTCATCCTGAAGTTGACAAAACTCGTGAATATTAACAACGGCCGGATGATCAAGCAGGCTGGAAATTCTGGCTTCTACTATGAGACCTTTGATTGTGTCTTCATCATCAGCCAAAGTGGATAAAATCCTTTTAATAGCAACGATGTGTTCTTTATTGTTTTCATCAAAATACTTCGCTCTGTATATTTCAGCCATTCCCCCGTGAGATATCATGTCAAGAAGATGATATCTGCCTAATTTCTGCGAAGTTTGTTGAGATTGGTTTGACATTGAGTTTTAGATCTTTTTCCTAACCTGAAATCCAGGGAGCATTTGGAAGTTGATTGTGGTCCTGTCGTTTTAATTGGTGCAACTTCTATTCTGTATATTTTGTTGATGGAAATAATATAACAAGTACAGTCAATACTAACTTGATCGGCAAAATTTGATTGTAATTAAATTTTTTGATCAAAAAACTAAAAAGTACTGTTCAAAAAAGTAGAAAAAATATAATTCAGAGAATTGTGAATCATAACAATGAACATTGAAAATTCACAATAAAGAAGATGGTTTTAATTGAGATAGAAACGAATATATCCAGATTGTAATGTTATTAAAGATCTACTACCATCAGAATTCTATTCAAGTACAGATATTCGGTTCAACCTGTAACTGCAATCTTGATAAGTAAACCGGGCAATTATTGATATGATCCTTATGGGACAGATACAGGGAAAAAAAAACTATCAGTTTTCAGCTTAAAGAATAGCATACTTTATGCTATTAATAAATTCTTAATTGGAATTCAAAATTTTCATGATTGGTTTCACAGGGTAATCAAATTCCCATCTAAATTAATCTTGGGAGTATAAAAAGTTGATTTCCGTTTACTTTCATAAATATTTAATAATTTTGCTATTTCTTCTACATATACTTGTTTTCTCAACCAAGAACAACCCCAGAGAAATTTTATGCTAAAACAAAAATTTTTATTTGTCAGTTTTTTCTCGATATTATTGAGCATGCAGTCTCCTGTTTATGTTGCCCAAACACAAGCAACAAGCAAAACCAAACGTGAGCAAGTTGAAAAACAATTTCTAAAAAAACTGCATCCGCAATTGGTCAAGGTTTGGGACAATGGAGTGATAACTCTGGCAAAGCTTTTGCTCAAATCAAATCATGCTTTTAATAACAAGGGACTGCTTGTTTCACTGGAAATATTAATTTCAGCCGATGGTAAAATCAATTCTGTCAATCTGATAGCATCTTCAGGTTACAATCAGTTTGATGATACAGCTATTGATGCTGTTTCTTCACTGGAATCAACCAAGGCTCCTCCTTCTGTATTAGTTTCTGACGATGGGGCAGTTCACATCTTTGTTACTCTGAAAAGAATCAAACCCTATAGTTCTTTAAGTCGTATGCAGGTTAAATATGTTAGTTATTCAAACAAGCAGGCGGTTCAAAAATATATTGAGAAAGGACTTGTAAAACAGGCTTGGAAGAGGCTCCTTCTGGAAAGAAAAGAACATAATGACAAATTAACCGCAGAATGCGCTAATTCTTTTATTTCAACTTTCCTTCAAAAATATTTGTCTCCAGTTAAAATCAACCAAAATCTGATCAACAAAATATACAATTTGGTCACCTGGAAACAATTTCCAGTTGAAATTACATTGCCTTATCTTCAGGAAATACAGGATAAACAAGATTTTGAAACTCTGATCGGAGAGATTTTCAAAAAAAGCAAATCCAAATTTTGCAGAATTATAAAACAGCAATTGGAAAAAGATGTGGAACTGGCAACAAAATTCATCGATTATTCTTTGCAAAAAAAACATAAAAAGTGTTTTGACAAAGAATTCTTTAATCAAACATCCAAAATCAAGGACCCATCTTTAAAAATTCTGGTCGCAGTCGCTCGAAGTTTAAAAAAATCACAATCTGATTCCAAAATTGAATCTTTTTTGATTAAAAAAGCAAAAGACAATAAAACTGCTCTTACCGCAATTAAAGCAATGGGTTATTCCGGAAAATCAGTTTTTTTTGAACCGTTAAAAAAAATTGTTGAAAACAGTAACAATAGTTCTGTCAAAGCTGCTGCAATAATTGCCATCAGTCAACTATCCCTGAAAAAAGCCGGAACCTATCTCCTTTCAACCTTGAAATCCAATGATAAGAAAGTTAAAAAAGCAGCTATCAAAGGAACTGTAATTTTTCAAGGTTCTGATAAAGATAGACTGGCCAAATTTTTTATCTGGAGCCTGGATTCTATTTTCAAAAAGAGTAAAAATAGCAAACTCAAGCGAGAAGCAGCTAAAGCTCTGATTAAATTAACCCAGACAGACCTGGAAAACGTAAATAACAAACACTATTTTTACACTGTTTTCAGGAAATCTGATAAAACAATTCTGCCTCACTTAATAGATGCAGCAAGTCTTGACAGTAAAATCAGCAAAAACGTAATAAAATCATTTCTCAAAGATAAAAGGGCAAATATTCGTCTGGTTACAATCAACAAACTGGGTCTGGACCCCAAAGATTATAAACAATATCTGTTAAAAAAGGATTATAAAAACAAGGGAAAGTGGACGAAGACTTGAATTATTT
>JAWLEA010000010.1:0-46392 GCA_041686345.1 Polyangia bacterium
CCCAGAATAGGGGTTATTGGCCTGGTGAAGAAACTGGTTTCAGATGCGCGAAGTAACTTCGCAGATATAGCCACTACTATTTCAAGAAGTTACGACAAATATGATGAGATGAAATTCCGTCGCCAGACGATGACATCCATTTTTGGGATGGGAACTATTTAGTAAAAGCATCAATATGTGTATTATTTCAGGAAAAAACGAATTTTTGTCAAAAAAAGTTTTAAAAGGAAGTAATTTAGGGTAAACTCCATCTATTGTGAGTAAAGAAAACGACATTTTAACCGACGAAGTTATCAAATATTTTAAAGATATTGCCTCCCAGATCATGGGGGATGACCTTGAGGAAGGAATTATCTGCACTTTTTGCCGGCAAAAAATTCCTGCATGGGAAGCCATTGCGGTAGCCAATATTTTCCTCGGGGGCATTCCTGCTCATCTGAGTTGCCCCAAAGATGCTTTCATGCAGAACATCCACGAATTGGGAATTGAAAAAGGTTTTGATTATTCCAGTTTTTCAAAGAATATTGACAGAAAAATTGAAAATTCAGAAATTGTCAGCCCAAAGCCGATATCAGGAGTTATCAATATTTGACCGCCAACCTTTCTCGTAAAGGGTATTTTTTTGTCTACTTCAGTTGCCTGGATTTCAATTTTATCTTCAATTTTCTAGAGAACTTGAAGATAAATTCAGTTAAGGAAACTTTCAGGTATTTACTGGATAAATATTGCTGAAAAAGATTTTTTACTGTATAAAGCTTTTTTTGCCGGGGCGTAGCGCAGTCTGGTTAGCGCGTTCGGTTCGGGACCGAAAGGTCGGAGGTTCAATTCCTCTCGCCCCGACCAAAAAAAATCAAAAATAATTGGTGGTATTGGCATCAAAATAACAGGTCGAGAATGCTTCAGACCAAGAAGTTGAATTAATTATGATCCTTTTTTGGTGTTCTAAGCCAAAATTATTCCACTTTTCCTGGACACTTCCAGGTTAAACATTGAAATAAAATATATTTAGATTAAAATATATTAGAAACGTTTTTTTATTTAAAATTTATCTGGTTAGGTTATATATTACCTTGGTAATTTTCTTTTTATAGCTGAATTTTCAGTATAAATGTCTTTGCAACGGTCGGCTTTTAGTCGACTCCAATATTTTTTGGTGATTTATGGATATTCTTGTAGTAGATGATGAACGAGATATTTGCGATTTTCTTGCTGATTTTTTAAATCAGGATGGGCATAATGTCAAAACATTGAGTGATCCAACCAAAGTTGTTGCAACTCTTAAGAAAAAATCATTTCATGTAATTATTTTAGATTTAATGATGCCAAAAATGAGTGGGATCGATCTGCTTCAAAAAATAAGAACCTTTGATGACGATCTTGCAGTAATCATACTTACAGGATATCCCACAGTTGAAAGTGCTTCAGACTCTATTCAGCATGGAGTCAGTGCTTATATCAGAAAACCTTTCTCCATTGATGAACTCAGAACCAACCTCTATAAAATAGCCAGAGAAAAAGGCTTATTATTGGAAAAAGAGTCCGAGTTGCATCGAGTGATCGGCGAAAATATACGTAATAATCGCAAAGAAAAAAATCTTACCCTGAAAATGCTTTCCAGAAGAACTCAACTTTCTATCAGCCTTCTTTCCCAGATCGAAAGAGGTGAAAGTTCCCCCTCTATTACTTCCCTTTATAAAATAGCCAATGCTCTTAATGTAAAAATGGCCGAACTCCTCGGTGATTTTTAGTTTAACTCAACCATCTTTTACAAGTCGGTGCGGGATAAAAAATCTGAAGTATTTACAATTCGTCTTTTGTGGATACCAAGAGCGATAACCTTGCTCTGATTTTTGGCTGTAATTGAAAATTCAATTTTATTATTGTGAATCTTGGATAAAAGAAGTTCAATTCTGAAGGTTTCCCCTTCGGCTATGGGGTAAAGATGGGTAAGATGAACTTTGGTTCCCACCGTTGTATATCCTTTTTCAATATGAGGCATGAGTGATGAAAAAGCCAGCTTTTCGATTGTTAAAATCAGTGCTGTTGTACTGAGTACATCAGTTTCTCCGCTTCCCATGGCGTTGGCGGTCCATTCCTCTTTAACTGTGTAAGTGCCGGTGAACATCATTCCATTGGACAGGTCGTTGTAAGGCATTTAAATTCCTTTCCTGGCTTTTTAATATTTTCCATTCAATAAACGATCACTGGATAGAGGAATATTGGCTTTATTTGTTATTTTTGTAAAGTCTAATATCAGGATCATCCAGAATAGTTGTCGATATAAAGTGTGGACTATTTGAAAAATCGAACTCGTTCTCTTAATTTTTTGAATAAAGCAGATACAGGTTTCCATTGGGGTATTCGATTAAATTCCAGATGTTTTTTCCCTCTTTGATCAAAGACAGCCCATTTATCATTGCGAAAAAGGATCTTTAAATTAAACAGTCTGGAAAGTTTAAATGTTTTTTTGAAGGGAGTTGAGTTGCCTAGAAAAATAATACCATAATACAGATAGTTGACTGGAGTTTTTCCGTACCAGTTGGCAGCTGTGTATTTAATAAGTTTTCCCTGTGGATCTTTTATGCTGTGTACCGATTGCAAAGGAAGAACGTGACCTGCCTGAACCCAAACTTTCTGATAAGGAGAAGGTGTTATTCCAAGGAACCAGCGTCGGCAATTTCCTTGATGACAGAGCAATTTTTCTCCTATCAAAAAGATTTCATCCCGGAAACTCAATTCGTGAACAGCTGCTTGAACTGCGGGCAATTCGGTAAAAGGAGTTTTATAACATTTTGTTTTAAGAGAAAGTGATATTCCAAGTCGGGGATAAGGAGGGTCAAGCTTGGTTGTTATTAATTTTTTTCTTTTTTTAACTGATAACTTGAGTGAAAGGGGGGTACCTTCAATGGAAACAAGGTGGAAAAAATCAAGTTTGGTTTTTGTTTCCAGCAATAAAGAGAGGCCTTTTTGCATTGCTTTGAATTTATTGGAATAAGGTCCGATGAAAACCTTGTAATTTGATTTGCTGCCAATTTCAGGTTTCAGGATCAATGTTTGGGTTATGGTATTGCCTTTTGCTGGATCTTTTTGGAAATGACCGGCAAGTTGCTTTGCTCTGGAAAAACTTGGCAAGTTGTCAACTTTCAGCCAGATTGATGGAATTCCAGAAATTGTACCTGAATTTAACAGGAAAAAATGAAAAAGAAGAAAAATCAACATTTGTAATTACTTATCAGTATTTTTCTCTTTGGCATCAGGTGTATCATCATCATTATCATCATCTTCTTCTTTTGCTTCTTCAGGTTTGCTGTTTTCGTCAGGTTTTTCAGTTTTATCTTCTTTTTTTTCTTTGTCTTCGTCAGTCTTTTCGGGTTCAGGTGGAACCATCCACTTGATTGAATTTAAATTTTTACGAATAGCATCAAGTTGTTTATCTATTTTATCGGCATGGGCAGAAAAAGCTTTGGCGTCTTCCGGATTGATTGATTCATTTTTTAATTCCAGTGACCTGTCACGACAGAGCCTTGAAATTTTCATGGCATAGCGCAAAAAGCGAATAATATGCTCTCTATACATGGTTGCTTTAGGATAGGTTGTAAGAATCTTCGTAGCCAGTTCCTGTGTTTTTACCGCTGATTCATTGAGTTTTCCATTTAAACGCAATCGTTTGATTGTTTCAGTTTCATCTTTTATTTCTTCTGTCACCTTTGCAGTTGTATATGTCTTTTTCTTG
Source organism: Polyangia bacterium (assembly GCA_041686345.1). GTDB lineage: Bacteria > Myxococcota_A > Polyangia > HGW-17 > HGW-17 > JAQICJ01. Next base: position 3,734 of record JAWLEA010000010.1, read on the forward strand.
TTTTTGCATCCCGAAACAGCGAAGATTACAAATAAAAGAGGCAGTGTTTTGATTAGGGTTTTCATATTTTGTTCTCCTTATGCTTTTTTTATGCCAATGGTAAAGTTGGCTCCATCAATGTCAAAATTGTTGATAATATACTCTGTTTGATTGCTCATTTTTTCAAAAGATTTTGCAAGAATTTCATTTGATATATATTCACCATGTTTTTTCAATGCTTTTTCCAGTTTTTCGTCGTCAGTCTGGAAACGAAAATGAATTCTGTCTTCCACCTCAAGTCCGATTTCCTTGCGGGTTCTCTGGATCCTGTTCAAAACTTCCCGGGCAAGTCCTTCCAGTTTTAATTCCGGGGTAATTCTGGTGTCAAGAGCGACACTGATATGTTGACCGGCCTGAACGACGGAATCTTCTTTGGCTTCCCTTTCAATCAAAAAGCATTCGGGGGTGAGAGTTTCGCCTTCTACTTCAATATTTTCTCCTGCTTCAACTTTTTTCAGGGTTGCAGAAGGAAGATTGCGAATGGCATTGATGAGGAATTTCATTTTCTTGCCAAAACGGGGGCCCATGTAACTGAGATTTGGTTTTGCGACCAGGCTGACAAATTCTGACTCATTGGTTGTAAACAAGATATCCTTGATATTAAGTTCCTCTGAGATAACAGGAATCAAGGGTTTGAAATTTTGAAGTACTTCAGGATCTGAATTGATAAGAGTCAATTTGGAAAGAGGTTGTCTGACTCCTATATTGTGTTGTTCTCTTAAGCTGCGCCCGATAAGAATAGCTTCCTGCATCAAGGCAAAAGAATGCTCCAGTTGTTCATCCATTTTGGCTGTTTCCGGTTCTGGGAAATCCTGGAGATGTACAGAATCGTCAATAAAATCAGCATCAGTAAGATTACAATATATTTCTTCTGCGAGAAAAGGAGTAAAAGGAGCCATTATCAGGGAGAAATGGCGCAAAACTTCGTAAAGGGTTGAATAAGCCTGAAGTTTATCTTTGAGTAATCCCGGTTTCCAGAATCTTCTACGGTTAAGTCGAATATACCAGTTGGTAAGGTCGTCAATGAATTCAACCAATGCAGGAACTACTTTGAAAAGACGATATTTGTCCATTTCATCCTGTACTTGGCGATTGAGTGTTTCCACTCGACTCAGGATCCAGCGATCAAGAACGTTGTCAGATGGTAAATATTCCGACGTTGTTTGGGGATCGAAGTCATCGATAATGGCATAAGTTAAAAAGAAGCGGTAAGCATTCCAGAGGGGAAGCAGGATAAGTCGGACTACATCTCTGACTTCCTTTTCACTGAATTTCAGATCTTCAGCTTTTACCAGCCCGGAATTGATTAAATAAAGTCTAAGGGCGTCAGCTCCGTGTTTGTTCAGAATAGAATCCGGAGCAGGGTAATTTTGCAGTCTTTTACTCATCTTTTTACCGTCTTCAGATAGAATGAGTCCGTTGACTACCACATTTTTAAAGGCCGGTTTGTCAAAAAGGGCGGTGGAAAGAATCATGAGAGTGTAAAACCAGCCTCTGGTTTGATCGAGGCCTTCAGCTATGAAATCGGCAGGGAGCCCATTTTCAACTTTGCTTTTATTTTCGAAAGGGTAGTGATATTGAGCATAGGGCATGGAGCCACTTTCAAACCAGCAATCCAAAACTTCGGAGATCCTTTTGACATCACCTCCGCACTCCGGGCACTTCCAAGAGAGATGATCTATCATGTGCATGTGAAGATCTTCACTTTTTTCTCCGGATAGTTTTTCGAGTTCGGCAATTGAGCCGGCAACATCAATATGGTTACATTCTTCGTTGTTGCATCTGAAAATAGGAATGGGAGTTCCCCAATATCTGTTTCTGCTGATATTCCAATCTCGGGCTCCTTCAAGCCACTTGCCGAATCTGCCCGATTTAATGTGTTCGGGAATCCAGTTGGTCAATTTGTTATTGGCAATAATTTTGTCTTTTATTTTATTGACATTTACGAACCAAACCGGCATTGCCTTGTAAATCAAAGGACAACCAGAGCGTTCACAATATGGATAGGAGTGAACCAGAGTTTTGTGTTTTACCAGACGCTTGCGATTTTTCAGGTCTTTGATAATCAGGGGGTCGGCATCCTTAATGTACATCCCTGCCCAGTTTTTTACTTCGGAAGTAAATTTGCCGTCGTCATTGACAGGATCAACCATGGGAATATTTTCACAACTGCAAACTCTGTAGTCATCTTCACCATATGCAGGGGCAATATGCACCAGGCCGGTTCCGTCTTCAGCAGTAACATAATTGTCTAATACCACACGATAAGCACCTTCTTCGGCCAGATCGGCAAAAAAATCAAAAAGAGGGATATATTTAATACCCTCAAGTTCACTACCTTTCATCTCTTTTACAATTTTGTAATCAGTTGTTTTTTTAAAGTAGGAAGAAATAAGAGATTTTGCCAAAATATAATGAGTTGAATCAGATTTGTCTTCAAGTTCCACATAGTCAATATCCGGATGAACAGCTATAGCCAGATTGGAAGGCAGTGTCCAGGGAGTGGTTGTCCAAACCAGCATTTTGACTTCAGGGCGGTCTACAAGTGGCATGGTAAGTGTTATTGCCGGATCCTGAACATCCCTGTAGTCGGAAGAAGCTTCAAAATTTGACAATGGAGTGTGGCAACCGATGGAGTAGGGTAGAATTCTGTGTCCTTCATAAATAAGACCCTTATCCCAGAGATCTTTGAAAACCCACCAGACAGATTCCATGAAAGAAGACTGCATTGTCAGGTATCTGTTTTCAAAGTCAACCCATCTACCGGTTCTCAAAACAGTTCGTTCCCATTCTTTGGAGTATTTGAGCACGGAAGCACGACATGCTTCATTAAATTTGTCTATACCAACATCTTTGATATCCTGGCCAACTATTCCCAATTTTTTTTCAATTTCCATTTCAACTGGAAGACCATGGGTATCCCAGCCGAATCGTCTGTCCACATGGTAACCTCTCATAGTCCAATATCTTGGAATAATATCTTTAATTATGCCGGCCAGAAGATGACCGTAATGAGGCAGGTTGTTGGCAAAAGGAGGACCGTCGAAAAATACGTACTCTTCAGAATCTTTTCTTTGAGCAATAGATTTTTTAAAATGGTTACCCTTATTCCATTTTTTCAGTATTTGTTCTTCCATTTCCGGGAAACTGATGCTTTTATCTACTGTTTTCATATTAATTCCTTCCAAAATTCAAATTTGCCGGGACAAAATGGCACTTGCCACTGTTGCCAAAAGTCTATGTATAATGTAAACCAGAGGCAATTTAACCAATACTGTTATCACAGGAGGAAAAAAAGTAAAGAGTTCTGTTTTCACTTGATAAAGGTCACTATATCCAAGGGTATCCTCATAAGTTTTTTCAGGTATTGTCCCGAATAAAATCAACAGGATTACAGATTGTGCAAATTTAAAAAATCCCCTCCTTATCATTCGGGTTAGACATATTTTGGATTGATGGTATATTGGGCAGTCAATAACTGGGGTTATTGTCTGAGTAAGAAGTTGGATTGAGATGCACGAAGTAACTTCGCAGACATGGACACCACTGTTTCAAACAGTTACGACAAAACTGATGAGGTAAAATTCCGTTTCCAGACGATGACATCCATTTTTGGGACGGGCAACCAGGTAGAGCCGGGTTAATCAAAATATATTGGTGATTTGTATGAATTCAAAACTATTTCTTTTTTTTGCAACCATAACCATAACCACAATTACTATGACGTCCTGTTTTTCTGCCAGGCAAACTTCGCCCGGTTCCAACATGAGTAATATCAACTCTTATCCAGATTCGGGAAAATACAGTTGGCAGATGGTAAGTAAAGATTCGGAGAAGGAATTGACAACCAGGCAATATTGGCAGGTAAAATTGGATAATAATGACATTAAAGTGAAAATAAAATTCATAAAACTCGGTCATTCCCGCAAAGGTTTTCCCTGTAGCGGTTCCAATTATTACAAGGTCAAAAATGAATACTCATACTCGGGAAAATATGATGATAAAACAAAAAGTTATGCTTTAATCATGAAGGGAAACAAATTGAGTGATTCGACCTGTGGTGATATTTCCAAGTTTCCCAAAAAACTAACAATAGCGCCCCTGCCGGGAAAACGATTTCTGGTAAAAGACGACAACAGGAAAAATTATGTTATTCACCACCACACTGTTAAAGGAACCTGGTATTGGCTCAATGAATCCGGCAATACTTCAGCTTCTGAAAATATTGTTGAAAAAGAAATCTGGCAATTGGACAAGCAAAAAGGGAATAAAGTTTCAGGTCATTACTATCGCTATGTTTACAGAAAAAGTTTGAATAAACGCAAGTATAAATGCAATGGCAAAGATCATATTGTTCTTTTCAGTTATTTTGAATTAGAGGGCAAGGTCTTGCAAAATGGCAAAATCATGATTAAAGAAAAGAAATTCTTCCTGCCGGGAGAGGAGTTGTGTGAACCCAGAAACAGCAGGAATACCGATCAGTTCACCGGAATCCTGATTGGAGATAAACTTATTCTCAAATCGGATCGTTCAGGATCAAAACAGCAATTGATTAAGAGAAGTGGATTATAAATCTTTTCCAGTTAATTACTGTCTCCAAAAGGAAGGTCACAAAAATGAAAATCACAAGAAAATTTATCGAGAAACTACCCAAAACAGATTTACATCTTCATTTGGATGGTTCTTTAAGACTCAAGACACTGATAGAATTAGCTGAAGAAAATAATGTCAATTTGCCTTCCTATACAGAGAGGGGACTGAAAGAAACTGTATTCAAACCAAAATACAACAGTCTCAATGAATATCTCATGGGCTTTGGATATACTACTGCTGTTTTACAAAATGAATCATCTTTGGAAAGGGCGGCTTATGAACTTGCAGTAGACAATCAGAATGAAGGAGTTCGCTATATTGAAGTTCGTTTTGCCCCTCAATTGCATCAGCATACCCATCTCAAAGCAATTAATGTTTTGAAAGCCGTTAACAAAGGTTTAAATACGGCAAAAAAAGAATTCAACAATCAAAAAAAAATAAAATCAGGAGAAGAGCCTGATTTTGAATATGGAATAATAGTTTGTGCCATGCGTATGTTTGGCCAAGGTTTTTCGGAATATTATGACGATTTGCTGCGAGTCCTTTCCCATGGCAAACAACGCAGGATTTTTTCAATTGCTTCAGAAGAACTTGTTCGTTCGGCTGTAAAAGCAAGGGACAAATTCGGGCTACCCATTGTTGGTATCGATCTGGCGGGAGCCGAAGATGGATTCCCGGCTGATGATCATGAAGCAGCTTTTGATCTTGCTCATAAAAACTTTATGAAAAAGACTGTTCATGCCGGAGAAGCCTATGGACCCGAATCAATCTTTCAGGCAATTACTGATCTGCATGCAGACAGAATAGGACATGGCTATTATCTTTTCCATGAAAGTAAAATTTCAAATAATGATATGAATAAACAGGAAAAAGGAAAATACATTGAAAAACTGCAAAGTTTCATAGCTGATCGCAGAATCACCATTGAAGTTTGTCTCACTTCCAATTTGCAGACCAATCCGCAATTAAAATCCTTAAAAGATCATTCTTTCGGAAAAATGCTAAATTCCAAATTGTCCACAACCTTCTGTACAGATAATCGTACTGTAAGTGACACCACCGTTACCAATGAAATAGTAAAAGCTGTTGATACTTTTGCTATCAGTCCCAAAGAATTAAAACATCTTATTATCTATGGCTTCAAACGCAGTTTTTTCCCGGGACAATATGTAAATAAAAGAAGTTACGTCAGAAAAATTATTAATTATTATGAGAAGATTCAAAAAGAATTCAAGGTAACCTGATTACGTGTCTTTCCCCATTGGTTTCTTTCTAATAACTGGATTTAATCTTTTCAGGTAAAACGGCCAACTGATTGTGCTTTTCTAAAAAATCAATTTTGTTCAGAGGGTTCTGGAGGTGGGAATGGTGGCCAATACCTGTTTGACTTTATCATGTAGATTCTTGGTGTTGGCACCTTGGGGCACAAAAATGCGGGCGGTCCACATAATTTCGCCTGTTTTGTTGTAAATCAAAATAAAAGAAAGAAAATAACCATCTTTGGTAAAAACCGGTTTCAAGGGAGAAATTCCATTTTCCACTCCCAAAAAACGATTCTGGGCAGTTTCTTCTCCCCGTAGATAATCAGGTTTGTAAACAGGGGAGATGTGCTCAGGTGAAATATCCATAACAACAACAGAGTGACGCATGGAGTGAACAGCGACTCTTCCGGCAATTCTGGTTGTAGTAAGGGCAGCTTTGCCGGCAGCCCTGATTACTGACTTGGTAAAAAGGCGCGCAGTCACGTTGGCAATTCCTTTGGCACCATAGACAAAAAGTTTGCTCCCGGTTTTAAGAAGTTTGCCCACTCCATTGCCTTTGGATTTGGAAAAAATGGCCAGAACACTGAGGGAGATAACCACCACGCCTAGAATTATAGCTCCAACTTTGAGGAATTCGAGAAATGCATTGTTGGTGTTTTGGTTGAGAGTGGTCCAATTAGCTATATAAAAGGAATACTCGGCTTGGGAAGATAATTTTTTGAAAATCTCCGGAGATATTTTGTGGTTCAGTGATTTAGTTTCCTTTTTGCCGGCAAAATGAGCCAGAGTATAATAGATACGAGCAAGTTCTTTGTCATTGAGGATGGACTCTGTGTTGCCTTCGGAATCTACAACCTCACCGGACCAGTGCATGAGATGGCTGGTTTTGTAAATATGGTGAGCAAGGTAATTTGGAGCAACTTTCATGAGAGATAACCCTGATTTGATGGTTCTGTCCCAAATTTTTTCCAATTTTTTCTGGTCGATTTTTTGTTTTACTCCCACTCTGTTGTCAACTGGAAGCAGAAGAACCCGGGTGCCCCTGCCACAATCTGATTTTATATTCCAAGAGGAATGAATTTCAGGTTTTGATGAACAGGCTGCACTGAAAAATAAAAATCCCGGCAAAAAAATAAACAGTCTTTTCATTGCAATTATCTCTCCTCTTTTGTATTTAAATCGATTATGTTAAAAATGCAGAAGGATTCAGCATGAATTATCTTAAATTGATTATCACCCGAATTACTGTTTTTTCAACTGTTTTATTTTTTTTTCTGTTTTCGTTTTCTGCTTCAGGAACAGATAAAAACAATAATATATCGGAGAAAAAACAAGATAATCAATTAAAAACATCGATTTCAGAAGATGAATATGATGAAGAAGAAATTGTAGTTACAGCCAAAGCTAAAAAGGAAAAAAAGGATGAGACTCATAGAGCTGTTTCTACCGTTAATTCCCGAGAGCTTGCTCAAAAGCCACCTCGAACCACTCCAGAGGCCTTGCTTGATCTATCCGGAGTTTTTCTTCAAAAAACCAATCACGGTGGAGGGGCTCCAATTATCAGAGGCCAAATTGGTCCCGGAGTATTATTGCTTTTTGATGGAATTAGGTTGAACAATTCTGTTTATCGCACCGGGCCTCTTCAATACTTGAACCTTGTAGATCCCTTTTTTTTAAGACAAGTAGAAGTGATGCGCGGTAATGGTTCAGTACTGTATGGTTCCGATGCAATTGGAGGAGTAATCAATCTCCTGCCAATCAATGCTTCCAGGGATTTTTCTGCTGTTCTTTCAGCCAGGTACAGCAGTGCCGATAGAGGTCGGGTTTTCAATACCAAGGCCAGTTTCAGCAGTGGTACTTTCAGTACTCTGGCTTCAGCATCATTCAAGATTTTTGATAATTTAAGGGCCGCTTCTCCCACTGGTGAGCAGATCTGGACCGGTTATGAACAACAATCTTTTTATCTGAAAACAGCCAAAAGTTTTGCATGGGGTATTTTTGACAAGTGGAAATTAAGTTTGAATTATATGTACAGCTCCATACCGGATGCCGGCAGAACGGACAAATTAGCTGCCCAGAATAAACTGCAGATTTATGACAATAGAATTCATCTTGTTTATTCAAAGTTGAATTTCAGGTTTCCATCAGCCCAAACCAGGGGTGAACTGACATTTTCTTTCCAACACTTCGAAGAGGATAAGCAAAGTTGGAAAATGGCCGATAATTTGATTGACAAGCTGGAAGGAGAAAGCGATTTAACCAGGGTTTATACTCCGGCTCTGGATTTGCGTTTAAAAAGCACATTTCTGGATAAATCTCTCTTTTTCAGGTATGGTGGAATGTTTTATCGGGACTGGGTCGGTTCTCAATTGAATTACCGAAACACTGAGGGAAACTGGTCTGAACTTGATTATACATCTTATCCTGATGGTTCTTCCTATCAAAATTGGGGAGTTTATCTGAATACCGAATCCCGTTTTCTGCAAAAAGTTCCAAATCATACCATCAAATTATATGGGGGTTATCGATTTCATGGAATAGAAGGAAATTCTCCTTCCAGAAACTCGCTTCCTGAGGTTGATTTTTCACTTTTTGGCAATGTTTTCAATTTTGGTATTCAGCATCTTTACAAAGAGTTCATCAACACTTCTCTTGTTTTCAGTCAGGGATTCAGGGCTCCCAATCTTCAAGAAACTGTCATGCTGGGAAACGCCGGCAAATATTTTCATGTACCCAATCATGACCTGAAGCCTGAATATTCAGATTCCATCGAATTTACCTCCGGCCTTTCCTCTGCTCGCTTTACTTTGTCTGTTTCTTCATGGCTTTCGCGGATTGAGGGTATAATCGATCGGGAAGAATCCCAGTGGGAAGGAAATAACACAATAGATGGACAGCAGGTAGTTCAAAGTGTAAATGGTGACAGAGGTTTTGTAACCGGAGTTGAAACCTCTTTTCAGACCAGGTTTAAAATGGGATTATACACCGGCGGCAATCTGACTTATATCTGGGGAGAGAGCAAAAACAACGACGGAGAAACCAATCCTCTTTCCAGAATTCCGCCTCTGTATGGAATCTTTAAGCTCGGTTATAAAAATAACTTTAATGCCAATTATGCAGGGTTTTTGGAAGGATATCTTCGTTTTGCCAGCAAACAGGATCGTCTTTCCCCCCATGATGAAAGTGATTTGAGAATTCCTGACAACGGTACTCCTGGCTGGTATACAATTAATCTCCGAGCTTGGCTGGGAGTTTTCAATTTTCCCCATAAAATGGCCAAGACTTTTGTTAGTCTTGATTTGCATAATTTGGCTGATGTTCATTATAAATATCATGGTTCAGGAGTTTGGGCTCCCGGAAGGTCTGTTATTTTGAGTTTGCGATCTTCGTTTTGATTTTATTCCCTTTCAGAATCAAAATTCTCAAATTGGCCTGCCATCTCCCATTTGAAAGGCTCCGATTTTTACGAAAAATCTGATCAAGGCTACAGGTGAAAATGAATAAAATTTTTGCTTTTTCCAATATGAACAAGGGTGAGAAATCCCTTATCCTTTTCTTATTGTTGAGAGCGGTATTTGTTTCTATAATTGTGGTTTCGGCTTATTCCTATCAGGGAGCGGTTTTTCTCAATCTTTTTCCCAGTGAATTTTTACCCTGGCTTTACAGCAGTGTATCCATAGCTCTAGTTGCGTTTTCTTTACCTTTTTCTTTTTTTCAACATAAATATGGAAGTAAAAAAACAGATATAATCTTGCTTGGAGTTTTAACGGCAGGGTTATTGACAGTTATTGCTTTTCCTCAACTCCTTTTGCGTTCCAGTCCTCTTTTTGTGATTTCAATCTGGATCAAATTACTGGCTGTATTTTCAACAATCAGTTTTTGGCACTATACAACCAGAGTTTTTTACAGCAGAAAAGCCAAGGTATTGCTGCCGGTAATTGCTGCCGGTTTTTCTTTGGGGAGCGCCTTCGCCGGCAAGTTCATAAATATTTTCAGTACTATCTGGGGAACTCAGATTATTCTTTATATTCTTGTAGCTTTTTCCTTTTTGAATATAAGTGCTCTCTTTCCTCTCAAGACAGATTTTCAAAAACAAAACAAAAACTTTCATGATCAGGAAACAAATCTGATCAGCAGAGGATTCAGGCTGCTTGCCACTAATCGTCTGGCTTTTTATCTTACTCTTTTTATTCTTTTCTCAATTCCTGTTTTTCTTTGTACTGATTTTATTCTTAAAAAAGCAGTAAGAGCAAATTACGGCAAGGATGGAATGGCAGCTTTTTTTGGCAACTATCAATTTTACATAAATTTAGGGGTGTTTTTTCTCCAGACTCTTTTCATGAGCAAAATCATGAAAAAATTTGGCGTAAATAAAACCACCATCATTACGCCTCTTTTTCTGGTTCTTCTTTTTCCGCTTTTCCTTTTTTTTCCCTCTTTGACTTGGGCGCTGATTTTTGCTGTGGGAGCCAGTATATTGCGGTTGACTATCTATATTAATTCCAGAAATCAGTTGATAACTCCTTTTTCTCCTCCCGAAAAAGAAACAGCAAGTTTGTTTTTAAGAACAGTAGTGGCACCGGTGGGAACTGTGGCAACCGGTTTTATTCTGTTTCCTCTCAAATCACAAGATATACAAATTATTGCAATTCTTGCTCTGCTGGTCTCTTTTGTTTTCTTTTTTTTGAGTTTCAAAGCTGCTTCAGCTTATGAGCAGGAATTGAAAAAAGCTCTCAAAAAGAAAACTCTTTCACCTGTATTTTATGGACATTCGGGACTCGTGCCTGACAAATCACTTTTGAACAATCTGAAAGACAGAGTTATTTCATCAAGCTTCGAAGAATCTTCCTTTGCAGTATCTTTGCTTGCTCAATACAATGAGTTGGAGTTGCATCAGGTGGAAGCTTTTTTTGAAGCCAGGTTTCCCCACATAGATCCGGTTTTGTCGAAAATAAGAGCGGTTGATTTAGCAGAATTTTTACCTGATTCTGCTAAAAAAGAATTTTTCACATACGTGTTGAAACAAAATACAGACTGCAGAATTGTAACTCGGATTGTTTCCATCCTGTCAGAACTCAAAGCTAAGTGGGTAGATGAAATTGCCAGAAGTCTGTATGAAAATTCAACAAATCTCAATAAAAAGGGGAATGGGTTGTTATTGCTGTTGCACAAGGAGGAGATAAACGAAGATCAAGTATTGCTGGAATTGCTTACTTCTCTTTATGATTCTGAGGATCACAAAAACAGAATCCTGGTTGCAAAAATATCAGTTTATTTATCCCCAAAACAGAGCGGGATTTATCTGCAAAAATTGCTGAAGGATGAAAAACCGGAGGTCGTAAATGCGACGGTAGCTCTAATTGGCAAATTCAAGAAGGAAAAATTGTATGAAGAAATGATGCAGTTGGCAAGTCAGCAGCGATTTCGCAAAACAGTTGTTCAGGCTGTAAAAGATGCTGATCTGGAATTGGAATTTTATAAAAAACATTTTTCAATGATCAGATTGCAGAAAATTATGTTGCGATTGCTGGTTGATTCAGACAAATCAGAAGTTGCCGAGGTAGTAAAATCAAAACTGACACTTAATCGAGGTTATTTTACAGCCTTGATTTTGCATGAATTTGACATCAGAAATATTCCTGTTTCCAAATTTATCAAGGACAAGTCCGATTTTTACAAAATATTGTATAGAAATTATGCTCTTTATGTTTCAACAATGGTTTCCTGTGAAGAAAAGAAATTGCTTAATCAACTTAAAGCCGAAAGCAGATTTTGGCTTAAAGCTATTTTTTCCTGGCTGCGCTTGGTAAATCCCCGGAAGAAAAAAATATTTTTGCGAATAGAACAATCTTTGCAAACTAAAAGTGAATATCAATTGAATGCCGCCAGAGAACTGCTGGATGAATGGCCGGGAGGAAAACTGAAATGGCTGGCAGATGGGATTGAAGGAAATGTATTGAATATGAGGAAAAATTTGAAACTGGCGGGAGTTTCGCTTCCTGAGGTTCAGGATTTTACAGACAGGATCAATGCCTTTGACGATAAATACATCAAACAGTTTATTTTAGAAGATATCAAAAAAAATAACCGAAATTCTCTTTTTCAAAAAAGCTTGATTTTCAGAAATTCCGGTTTTTTTGAAAATCTGCCGACAGAGATGGTTATGGAATTAGCCCGCATGGGGGAGATTGTTGAGATGCAGCCGGATACAATCCTGTTTGAAGAAGGTGATAAAGGCAACAATCTGTTTCTGGTCAACCGAGGAGAACTTGAGATTCTGATCAGGGGAAAACGGGTTAATTTTTGTGGGCCGGACAGTGTGATTGGAGAAATAGCTCTGCTTGATCAGGGTAGGCGCACCGCCACCGTTAGAAGTGTAAGTTTTGCAACTCTTACCAGGATTTCTTCAAAATTGTTCAATTACATGCTTGACGAATATCCCGAAGTTGCTCGTCAGGTTTCGATCACTCTTGCCGGACATATCAGAAGTCTTGCCACTCACATGGATGACAGCAATCTGGTTCCGATTTCGCAAGGGACTGTATAACCTCAGTCAATACCGGGGAAATAAATGCTTTTATTTATGACAATTATTTATTATTATAATGCAGCTTTAAAAACAGTTGTTAAGCATTAATTACATCTTTTCCAGTTATTGGTATACTTGGTTTTTTGAATGCAGTTCCCATGAAAAATACTGCGCAAATGACTAAAATCCATTATTGTATCCACCCGTTCTGGGAAGGGAACTGTCTTATTGCCAAAAGATTGGAGTATTGATTTGAAAAATAAGCTTTACTTTTTAATAATTACTTTATTTTTGAATCTTCTCACTTCTTTGGCCATAGCTAAGCGCAGGGATTTGAAAAACTGGAATCAGCCTTATCGCAAAGCAATTTTAGATTATCTGAACGATATTACCGCAAAAAGCAGTAAAAATTATATTCCGGTTAAAGACAGATATGCAGTTGTTGATCTTGACGGCACGGTTTTGACGGAAAGACCTGATTATTTTCACGGTTTTGTTTCCAAAAAACATTTGTTGGAAAAATTACAGAAAAATACCCAATTGCAAAAAGAGGAGCTCTATCAGGCTCTTCGCAATCAAGACGAAAAATACATCAGGTCACATGTCAAAGAATGGATCCTTAACTCATTTTCAGGGGAAAAGTTGTCTTATCTGCATGGATTTACCATGAATCTCTTTGAAAACTATCAGACCTCCTTCAAAGGCAAAACATATTCTTCCATGTTTTTGCTGCCTTCAGTGGAATTGCTTGAACTGCTGAAAAAAAAATCCTTCAAGGTATACATTGTGACTACCGCCCAGCAGGAGATTGTTCGTCCTCTGGTTCATAAATATCTCAAAATACCTCCGGTTCAGGTTATTGGTTCCATGGTGGCTTTCAAAACAGATAAAAAATATAATTTTGTCAGGGAAGAAAAGTTCTGGCAACCGGTAAGCCATGGCAAAGGCAAGGTTTTGAGATTCCGGGAAAGAACCGGCAAGGATCCTGTATTTGGTTTTGGCAATTCCATTAATGATACCCAAATGCTTAAATATACCGATTCTTCAAAGTATCGTTCAATGGTTCTGGTTTTACATCATGACGATCCAAGGGAAGCAGTATATACCAAAGAAAAAATGCTGGTTGAGGCAAAAAAGCGAGATTGGATGATTATAAAGATGAAAGAAGCCTTTAAACGGGTTTACGGCAAGCTTGACTTTGTCAAACCCCACCATGAAACGGAAGAAGGTAACCAGACAGCCAGCAGGAGAAAAAGAGGGGGAGTACAAGCGATTTGGTGGGGAGCTTGTGGTTTGATGATTTTGTTGGTGTTGATTGGCGGAATAGTGCTGGTTAAAAAGGCTAAGCGAAGCAAGGAGTCAGGCTAAATTTATTGGGAAGACAAAACAGAGAATACATGAAGACCAAACCCTGATTGATTGTTTCATTTGGGATGCAATGGGCAAAACTGATGAGACGATTATTATTTTGCAATATACATCAGTGGCAACGTGCTCGGGGATGTAGCCATAAAACCTGTTATTTATGTAAATTGGTTATTGCCAAGCTCTAATTGACCGGCATAACAATGTTTTTCTTTTATTTCGAGTTTTCCATTGCCACTGTTCCAAGTTACTTTTCATTCTGAATTTTTTAAATATCATCTGTACATTCATATTCTAAAGTATATGTACCATCGTTAGTAGTATGATTAGGACTAGTACAATATAAATTTTCTTCAGAATTGTTGTTGATACAACCATTTTCGTTAACTTGTTCTATTACAATATTATAATTGGGGATGCTTTCAAAAACAGGTAAAATGAAAGATTCTTGAAAAGAGCCTTCAGTATCCAAGCATATTCCGGCATAAGGACCTGAGCAGATTGTTTGTTTGTCGTTGCAGTCTTCCACGGAGGCATGACGGAGATGAGACAAATATTCTTCTTCTTCGTTTTTAAGATTTTGGATGCTTGAACAATGGATGGTGTTGACTTTGCAATTTTTGTTGCAATATAAATTTCCATTCTGGTTAGAAAAGGTGAAAAGCTTGTAGTTGGTTTCGGCTTTGTTTTGCTCATTGAGATTATAGAAAAAAATGCCACAATTGATGCCTTCGCCAAAGGTAAGTGTATATATATCTTCGATATTTTTACCATTTATTAAATCATATTCACATTCTTCGTTGTAATCTTTGACTCCATTGCCACAGGAGTTCTCCAGTGAGTTCGGGCAAACGGGAGTGGCATAATTATCGCATTCATATTCTTTGCAGAGATCATCACTTGGGTCGGAAGTGCCGTTGTCACAGGGATACATTTTATCATTAGTTTGGTCTTTTGAGACACAAGAGCCGTAATAACCTGAATAGACAGAGGGGAGGCGGGGTTGTTCATCTTTTGCATCCCATTGGACGTGGTAACCTATGCAGACATTATTGGGTGGGCAATCTGAAGAATAATTGCAAACATAAGTATTATCGTGAAGATATACTGTGCCAGAAAAGAAATCACAGGACAGGATCAGCATTGATAAACATGCCAAAATAGGAAAAAAATTTATCTTCATTGAAAATTCCATTTTAAAATACATTATTACATGAAATTTAACACATTTACGGGATGAAGCAACCGATATTTTCTGTTTTAATTTCAATATTAATGTGTAAACTGAATTAACTTGTTCCCGTCCCCAAAATGGATGTCATAGTCTGGCGACGGAATTTTACCTCATCAGCTTTGTCTTTGTTTTCCTAAATTTTCTACTTTGGAGATTGTTTACATGCTCCTTAAAATTTTAAACTGGTTGCTTGTTTTAATTCTTCTCCTGGTTTCAACCGGGATTCTTTTTGTCTGGTTCATCACTTGGCATCCGGCTTCTTCAGAAAAAACCAAGGTTTATAATTCCCCGTCTCTCCCACGTTTGCAAGCTGGCCAGAACATTAAAATAATGAGCTGGAATGTTCAATATATGGCTGGGAAAAATTATGTATTTTTTTATGATCTTCTGGATGATTCAGGTCCCGATGAAAGACCTTCTTCCGAAGACATTGAACTTACTTTCCATAAAGTAGCCAAAACTATTAAAGAGGAAAATCCGGATATAATCATGTTGCAGGAACTCGATGACGGTGCCGGCAGAACTGATCGTGAGAATCAAGTGGCGCGGTTGCTGGGCTTACTCCCTGATGAATATGGAGCTCATACTTCGGTCTGGTATTGGAAATCTCTGTTTGTGCCCCACAATAAAATAATGTCTGCTGTGGGCATGAAATTGACAGTGATTTCCAAATATCAACTCAAGTCATCTCGTCGTCATGCTCTGCCTTTGATCCCGGGAAGTTGGCTGACACAACAGTTCAACCTTAAGCGAGCTCTGCAGGAAGTCCGTTTGCCTGTAGGTGATAAGGATGAGTTGATCCTGATCAATACTCACCTCGATGCTTTTGCCCAGGGTACGGATACCATGGAAAAGCAAGTGGATAAGATTTGCAGGTTTTTGGAAAAACTTTCAGAAGCCGGGGAAAAGTGGCTGATTGCCGGTGATTTTAATCTCTTGCCTGATAAACAAGCATATAAAAGACTTCCGGACAAACAAAAGGCCTATTTCAAACCGGTTTCTGAATTGAACAGACTCAGTGCAAAATATCCCAGAATTCCTTCCAAACAAGATGTACAAGGCAAAAACTACCAGAATTGGTTTACCCATTTCCCTAATGATCCTGAGGTAGAATCCCCAGACCGCACCATTGATTATTTTTTCGTTTCACCTTTGCTTGATATTTTGAACTATCAAGTCAGGCACAAGGATACTTTGGATATCTCCGATCATTTTCCCCTTATAGTTGAATTGAAAATTTGAACCGTCAAACAGGTACCGATAAACAGGTGCTAATGATTTTTTATTGCTTTTATTCTTTTCAGCAGCGGGGGATGGGAATAATTCAGAAAAACATGGAAGGGATGGGGGGTGAGATTGCTCAGATTGTTTACTGCCAGTTTTTTCAAGCCTGAGATCAGGTTTTTGGGGTCAGAAATATTTTCAACTGCAAAACTGTCAGCCTGATATTCATTTTTACGGGAAAAGTATTTTTCAAAAATAGATAAAAACAGAGAAATGGGGGAATAGAGCATGCCAAAAAAGATGAAACTTGCATAAACCGAGAGTTGTTCCATGCCAAAGGCGGCAAAAAGCTTCGAATTCATGAGGAAGAGGGAAAGGAGATAGAACATGACTCCAGTGTGCAGTAAGGAAATAAACATGGATTTGATAATGTGTTTCTTTTTATAGTGGCCAATTTCATGGGCCAAAACCGCAATGATTTCTGTGGGAGTGTGCTTGTCGATAAGAGTGTCAAAAAGTGCTATTCGTTTATTTTTGCCAAAACCGGTAAAGAAAGCATTGGATTTGGATGAACGGCGGGAACCGTCGATTACATATACGCCTTTCAGTGGAAAATTAACTTTGTCTGCAAATTGGTTGATTTTTTCCTTGAGTTTGTCATCTTCCACCGGCTGGAATTTGTAAAAAAGAGGCATAATAAGAGATGGCGCCAGAGCTTGAATGATAATTATGAACAATGAAATTGCCGCCCAAGCAAAAAGCCAGCCGAATTCTCCGGCGTTTCCGAAAAAATAGAATAAAGCACTCAAGAGAGGAATTCCAAGAATCAGGGATAAAAAGATGCTCTTGACCAGATCCAGAATAAAGGTTGTGGGAGTTGTCCGGTTGAAGCCGAATTTTTCTTCAATAACAAAGGTGGAATAAATGCTGAAAGGAAGATTGAGTAGAAAATTCCCCACTCCCAGAAGACCAAAAAAAACAAGACCGGTGAGGATGGAATTAAATTCAAAGGAGCGGACGAAATTGTCCAGCAGATTGAATCCTCCTGAAAACCAGAATGCAAGCAGGATAAGAAAATTAAATTGTGATTTGATTACACCGAATTTTGTAGTAGTTTTAAGGTAGTTTTGTGATTTTGCATATTTTGTTTCATCATAATAGCCTGAAAATTCTGCCGGCAATTTCGGGGTCAGATTTTTCAGATTCAACCCTGCTGAAATTAATTCAAGAATCTGGCTGAGCAGTAATGTTCCTAAAATAATCCAGAAATATATATTAAACATCGGTTCACTTCCTTTGAGGTATAATCATGAAGTATTTCATTCAAATATTAGTTGCTTTTTTTTGTGTTTCCAGAGCGCAAGCTGCAGTAATTAATGATTTTAAACATGAAAACCAAATAGAACAGCCTTTTTCAGTTCACCAGAATGCTCTTGCCAGGCATAAAAACGACGGGTTGCCTGTTTTTAGAGATTATGGCAATCCGCCCAACAATCCCCAGAAAGCATTTAACACCATAGTTTATGGATATCTGCCTTATTGGATAAGTGATCTTTCTCAGATTCGCTGGTCTGATCTTTCACATCTTGCCTATTTTTCAGTTGAAATCAACTCATCCGGGCAAATTTTGGATACTCATGGCTGGCCTGACAGTCAACTTGTTCAGACCGCCCATAACAACGGGGTTATGGTAGAACTGGTTTTTACACTTTTTTCTTCAAGTGCAATTGATACCTTACTGGCAAGTTCTTCATCTCGCAATACCTTAATTGGAAATATGGTGGATCTGATGGAATCGGGATCTGCTGACGGAATCAATCTGGATTTTGAATTTGTCCCGGCTTCGGCTCGTGATAATTTTACCGCTTTTCTGATCGAATTGAGAAATGAACTCAATTCCAGGGGACACCTGAATGCCACTATTTCTTTTGCCGGACCCACCGGTGTTTCTGACGGCATCGATTTTCCAGCCGTTTTTGATATTTTAGATTACTATTTTATCATGGCCTATGGATATCACTGGTCGGGTTCTTCTTATGCCGGACCTCCTGGTAAATACAGGGTATCAAGTGACTGGCAAAATGCCGGCTCCCTTTCTTTGCTCAGGACTTTGGCCAGAATTTCCAGAGCGGCAGGTGAAGATCACCGAGCTAAAATGATTGCTGGTCTCCCCCTTTATGGCAGGGAATGGACCACGAATTCTTCCAGTTGGCCCGCATCAGCCATATCCCACATTGGTTCGGTTACTTACAGTGCCGCCCGTCAACTTATGGCCGAAGGTAAAACCCGGTATTGGGATGATGGGATCTGTTCTCCGGTGATTATCTGGAATGACGGGAGCAATTACCATCAGGCCTGGTATGAAGATGCACAAAGCCTTGATTGCAAATATCAATTGATTAAACAGCAGAAAATCGGCGGAGTTGGATTCTGGGCTCTTGGTTATGATAATGGCTATGACGATCTCTGGGACAAATTGGAAGAGCATTTTACTACTGCCGAACCACCGGTTGAAGGCAGTGTGGATCAGCCCATTCCCATTACTTATTTTCCCTTTACCGACAGCAATGATACCAGCATTTCAGGGACCCGCTACTTTAATTACTATTCCTGCAACTCAGATCTGGCCGAATACGGGCGAGAGTTTGTTTATCAACTTGATATTTGTACCACAGGCTCCTTGACCGCTTCAGTCAATGATGATGCAGGCGTCGATCCTGATCTGCATCTGCTTTCGAGTCTTTCCGAGGCTGCCTGTATCGACAGAGCTCATATCGATCTTCAAACTGTGCTTGAACCCGGTCGTTATTATCTGGTGGTTGACACCTATGTTGACGAACCTTTAGAACTGGAAGGGGTTTATAATCTTGAAGCAGATTTTTTACCTGATAATCCCCAGGATCTCTGTCCCGAAGATACTCATTGTGAGGCCGGCAGTTGTGTTTGTGATAACGGTCTTGAATATTGTGCCGACCAATGTGTTGATACCGATACCAATCCTGATCACTGCGGTGAATGTAACAATGAGTGTACAGGCAATTGTATTGAGGGGGTTTGTGAACAGGAAAATTCTGACGCTGGAGTTGATGCAGATGATTCAAATATTGATGATAGTGATGCCGAAACCTCTGATGGAGAAGAAGAAGTTTGTGAAGAGTGCAAGACCTCTTATGAATGTGCCTGCAGACATCCAGCTTTTGCAGGTAGAATTAATTTGCCGCTGATTTTTCTGGTTTTTCTGGGGATAGTTAGTTGCCATCCCAAAAGTGGGGTTTTTGACTGGTGAAGAAATTGGATTGAGATGCGCGGAATAACTTCGCAGACATAGTTGCCATCCCAGAATACGCGAATAACCGGTTTATTTCTTGACTATAATTTTTTAATCATGGTTTTATGGGGAATTCCGGCTTCGTAAAAGATATCGCTTTCAACAGTAAAACCTGCCTTTTCATAAAAGGGGATGGCATGAGTCTGGGAGTGCAGGATAGCTTCGTTGTAATTGTTGTTATCAAGATGTTGCAAAATTGCTGCCAGCAATTTTTTTCCTGCACCTTGACCACGATAGTCTTTTAATATTGCCATTCTTTCTATCTTGCCTTCTTGTGAAACTCTGGCTGTTCCCAGAGGCATATTCTTTTCATTTTCGGTATCCAAAACCAGGAAATGGGTGTAGTCAGAGCCGGAATCCTTGCCGTCAAGTTCTTCATTTTCGGGACAGTTCTGGCCAATTATAAATACTTCCCGGCGGATAGAACTTAAAAGTTTGCTGTATTGACTCCATTTGACAATTTGTACTTTAAATCTGCTCATGGAAAATCCTTGGAGGCAGGAGATTAATGAAAATCTGGGAAATAAAAATGAAGCCGAGTTAGAGCATTTTCATTGAACCCTTATAATGGGATATATCAACAGTAAAAATCATGGCTCCCTGTTTTTCATTGAGATCTCCGGTAATCTTTTCGATTCCAGCTGTAATGGTCTGCAGTTTACTTTCGGGAATGGTGGCAATGATAGTTTTGGAGTGGTTTTTTTTTTCTGACATAAAATTGAGAAAACCTGCAAAGAGGGGAATGGCTGATACATATTGTCCCATTCCGGTAGATTCCAGGATAGTTGCTCCTTCGATATCTTCCTGAATAAAAAATTCCAGAATATCGTAGATGAGATCATCAATATAGAGAACAAGAAAGAGAAGTTTTAGTTTTTCTTTCTTGTCTCCTTTGTTCTCCATGAAGCGGGTTTCTTTGAGAAATGTCTCGTAAAGAGCTTCTGATGAACTGGACTTAATCAGACTGTTAAAAAGTTTTTTTGAGGAGATTGTTCTGGAGATTTCCGCCAGAATTTTAAGATATTCTTCAGGTTGATCAGCCGGCCCGAAAACAACAAAAAATAATTTAACCTTCTTCTTGTCGGATGCTTCAAATTTTACTCCTCCGGGAACGGTTATGATGAAAAAAAGAAATTGCTCGAGTTCTTTGAGTCTGGCATGAGGCAGGGCAATTCCGTTGCCAAAACCGGTTGAACCTTGTTTTTCCCTTTCATTGAGTTGATTGAAAATAAAATCTTCAGACAAATCTGAGAGGATTTCGCTTTTTTTAGCCTGAACTGAGATCTTTTTAAGAGCTTCAGTTTTAGTTTTAATTGAGAGTTTGGTTTGACAGCAATTTTTATCCAGAATTTTATATAGTTGCATTATTCCTCCAGATTACATCCTTTGATGATTCCAAATTTGGAGACTGGTGGTCCCACCAGTTCGTTGATAAAAACAGAAAAGAGGACTATATTAACCATATTTGACAGGATTGCCTGCTGAGTAGCCGGCAAAGCCTGAGAAATAGGGGAAGTCTGAATCAATAGAACCAAACCCAAAGCTACTCCTGCCTGGGGCATCATACACAGACCCAGATATTTGGAAATCCGAGGTTCCGTTTTAACCAGGCGACCTGCCAGATAAATCCCTCCATATTTGCCGATTATTCTTGCAATTACATAAACAATCCCGGTAAGCAGAATACTTGTTTGAAAAATTATTTCCGGTTTGAGTTCGGTACCAGCAATAATAAAGAAAAGTGCAAAAATTGGAGGAGAGAGCCTTTCCAGAGAATGAAAAACCCGGTGATTTTTGGAGGAGAGATTGATAAGGATTGTTCCTGCGGCCATATTGGTGAGCAGAGGGGATAACTTGAAGATAGTGGCCAAGGCTGTGGTCAAAATGAGAATGCCGAAGGTGATAACCAGAACTTCGTTTTTGCTGCGTTGTTTCTTGACCGAATAGTGGATAAAAATAGCGCTGACTAATCCCAAGGCGATAGATAAAACCACGTCAAGGAGAGTATGGATTATACTCATCAGAGGGCCGGCTTCAACAGAAGTAACCCCCAGCAGAATTGCCGAAACAGCAAAAACAATACCGTATAGAATAACAGCACCGGCATCATCCAGGGCAACAATGCCGTAGAGATAATCAATAAATTTCCCTTTGATTCGCAGTGATTGAACGATGGCAACTGTGGCTGCAGGAGCGGTGGCAGTGGAAATTGCTCCCATAAGCAGAGCAAAGGGCAGTTTCATGCCAAGGAGCAAAAGGGCAAAGGTCACCAGCACAAAAGAAAAAAACAGTTGGGAAATGGTCATGATGATGACCGCTTTGCCCATGCGTTTGAGTTTTGCAAGAAAGAACTCACCCCCGATGGTCATGGCTATGATGCTGAGAGCCAACTCGGTAACCAGTTGCAGGGAGTGCTCCATTTTAACGGAAACAACCCCGGTTACACTGCTGCCGAGCAACAGTCCCGCCAGAATATAACCGCTGATATTAGGGAGTTTGAATTTTTCGGCAATTTTACCCAGAAAAAAACCGAATACCAAGAGCAAACCAATAACCAGAAGGGGACTGGTGATAAGAAAGTTCTTATAGGTGATTATTTCCTGCAGCAGATTATCCATCTGAATATTTCCTCCAGAGGGGTGAAAGTTGGCGCCTGGTTCAAACAAACAGTAAGACTATACCTCTTTGGGGTAATTGAAAAGGAAAAAACAAAAACAAGAAGAGGTGTTATTGGGCACTGAGGGGAAAGCTTTTAAGGTGGTTTGGGAGGTGGATAACCCCTAGGTGAAAAGAAGGAGGAGGAAAAGAGAAGGGGCTAGCAGCCGGTGGAACCGGTGGCGGCAAAACAGATGGCCAGGTTATTACTTATGGAATCTGTGGTTTCACATTCATTCCAAGTATAACCATTGCCACTGTCATCGAGGATTCCGGTGGTGGAGTTGTTGCCTGTTTCATCGCCGGTATCGAGAATTTGAATGAGAATGGAGCCGTTTTCAAAAAGAACAGCCTGGAAGGTACCAGCCAAAATTACGTTACTATAATTATAATGGTGATAGTTGTCATATTGGATTATCTGGCATTGGCCTCCGGAAGAGCCTACCGGACAACTGGCATAGTAGCGGTGATAAACAGAATCAGAGTCATCGCCATCCAAATCATCCCAGAGCAGGGCAATCAGATTGTCTACCGATGAGTAAGAAGTGATGGGACAGGCATTGTTTGAAGAGGAGGAACCTGAACCAAAGGAGATATAACCGTCAGAACTGATGTAAAATTGGCTGAAGGTGGTGGCAAAGAATTTGAAATCGAAGCCGATGGCAAAGGGACCATGGGAAGTATAATCCCCGGGATTTGTTTCCAGAGCTGACGCATCAGTGCTGAGATCAATCCAGTTGAAGCTAAAAAGTTTCGTCGATGGAATAGTCGTTGTAGCAGCCGGATGTGTCAAAAGAACCGCAGTCGGAATTGCAGTACAGATCGCCACCGGTATAACCCAGAGAAGCACAGGTGGCTCCGCCCAGATCGTCACCATCACAGATATCTGTTCCATCAATAGTATTGTTGCCGCAGCCGTCAATGCAATTGTCAAAATGGTAATTGCAATCACTGGTACAGGCAAGGGTACCATCCGCAAAACCGTAATCTGTACATGATTCCGACCCCAGATCGTCACCGTCACACATTTCACTGCCTTCAAGAATATTGTTGCCGCAACCGTCGGTGCAACTGTTGAAATCCCAAGTGCATTCAGCGGGATCACAAGCAAGAGTACCACCTCCGAAACCGAGATCAGTACAGTCGTAGCCGTCAAGATTGGTGCCATCACAAACTTCAGGAGAGGTGATGACGCCATCTCCACATACAGGGGCGATACAGCCCGATACGTCCCATTGACAATTGCTGTTGCAGGCAAGATCGCCGTCAATAAAGCCCATATCGATAGTAGTGCAGTCGTTGCCACCCAGATTGGTGCCGTCACAGACCTCACTGGCATCGAAAGTGATGATGCCGTCGCCACAGGCAGGAGGGTTGCACGCGGCAGTGTCCCAGCTTTCACAGTCTGCTCCACAGGCAAGTTCTCCGGTTACAAAGCCTTCGCCGATGGTAGTACAATCGTTGCCGTCAAGATTGGTACCATCACAAATTTCACCAATCTCGGTTGTAATAATGTCGTCACCGCAGACGGGCAGGATGCAATTGGTAGTGTCCCAAGTTTCGCAGTTTGCTCCACAGGCAAGGTCGCCATTGATGAAACCTTCGTCGATGGTAGTGCAGTTGTTTCCGTCGAGTAGGGAGCCGTCGCAGGTTTCTCCCGCATCAAGATTACCATTGCCGCAGGTTTCACATTGTGAGTAATCCCATTGGCAGTTTTCGTTGCATGCCAGGGTGCCGCCGACGAAATTCATGCCGATGGTAGTGCAGTCGTTACCATTGAGATCTCCACTTTCGCAGACTTCCAACTGACCGATTTCGCCATCACCACAATAGGGTGACTCACAATTGCCGGCATCAAATTGACAGGTAGGACCGCAAGCAAGTTCTCCTCCGAGAAAGCCCAAAGATTCACAAGTTTCTCCGGCTAAATCATTAGCTTCACAAGCCTCTCCTGCTTCTATGATATCATTGCCACAGGCAGGTTCAGTGATGTCGGTGCAAGAGGTAGTATCCCAGCCGCTGCAATCTGAAAGGCATTCAAGAGTGCCGCCGGTGAATCCTTCACCAATAGTGGTGCAGTCGTTCCCATTGAGGTTGGTGCCATCGCAGGTTTCATTGCCTTCGATGATATCATTGCCGCAAACCTCGTTGTTATTGTTGGAAGAGGTGCAGCCGGATTCGTCATAATCGGAGCAATTGGAAAGACAACCAAGGGTTCCTCCGTCATAACCCAGATCAACACAGGTTAGAGAACCCAGATCGCTGCCATCGCAGGTTTCATTGCCTTCGATAATGTTGTTGCCACAGACGATATGGTTGATATTATTGGTGTTGTTATCGTTGTTGCTACTGCTGCTGTCGTCACAGGAAATGATTGCCACTGAAGCAAGCAGGCAGATTGAAAACAGACAAACTTTGGAAATTCTCATTGTTTGCTCCTTTGCAGAAAAACTTTATGTGGATGATTATGTTATATTTTGGTTGAAGGCAGTTTAAGCCTGAATAAATATTAATAACAGAAACCCGACAGTTTAAGATAATAACTTAATGATGAAAAAGGGCAAGGTTGTTATTTAGTTCCCATCCCAGAAAGGGGGTTATTAACTGAATGAGAAGTTTGTCTCAGATGCGCGGAATAACTTCGCAGACATAGTTGCCACTATATCAAGAAGTTACAATAAAACTGATTAATTCAATTTCCGTTTTCAGACGATGCTCCTTATTTGGGACGGGAACTGTTAATTACTGATTTAAAGAAAACCATACTCCGAGTTCGGGTAGTTGGCAATTACGGAAAAACAGGAAATCCAGGAGTCTTGATTAAAAATATAATTTGATGCAAGAAAAATATCAATACTTGAATCTTCTCAAATCACTCCAGTTAAAATCTTTCCATAGTGGTGTTTTTATGGGGGTCGAAGCTTTTAGTTCAAACCAGGTGCTGTTGTTGTTTTTGATGATGTGCATGGATTGAGCCGGAGTAAATCCCTGGGCAAGCAGAGCCATTTTTCCGCCTTTATTATCAGATACAAGTTCAACAATCAGAATTGCATGACCCAAACTGCCAGCTTTGGGGGGAGGAGTAATTAAAAAATCACCTGTTTTTAAATTTTTAAAAGAAATGTTTTTTTCTGAAACATGATTCACTGTTCCGGTCATTGCAAAGATCCAATTAAGATATTTCTCGAAATTTTTGCGATTTGAATTGGAAGATGCTGTTTTCAGAAATTTCCATTGTTTGTTTTTTTTAAGGTACCTGATCCCCTGACTCCATTGTTTCCAGGTAAAATATTTGTTGCTACCGCACAGAAAGCCGATTTTATTTTTTTGACGGCGCCACCAGAGATATTCAGCCCTCAATTTGACGATAACATCTATGCATTGCATGAATCCACGGGAATCTAAAGGTAAATCAATAACTGCGGTGGCAAAAGATTGCCATGATTTGATAATTGTGCCTTTATAAGTTTTTACAGGAGTGCCGGTTGGTTTTAAAGGCAGGTGTCTCAGATACCAGGCATAGCTCCCATTCTTTACTATTTTTCTATGATAGCCAGCAGGAGCGGGAACAGCTCGGGCAAGGGAAATATATTTAGACTTTTTGTTTCGCCAGGGATAGATGGAATCAGCCTGGTTTTGATTGGGAATTGTCAGTTTGGTTTTTATGTTTTTGCTGGAACCGGATTCTGAAATTTCATTATCTTTTTTCAAAGAAATTAAAGAGTGATTTTTCTGTTCAGAATTGGAAAGTTTTGATTTATTATCAGGTTTTTCTGTTTTAGCCAGTGATTTAAAAAAGTTGCCTTCAGAGGTTTTTTTGTCAACAGGCAATTTGTTGGAACAACTTGTAAAAAGGATAATTGTAGAGAAAAGTAAATAAATCATTAATTCAACTGAAATGCAGTTTGAGTTGATTTGTTATTTCCAGAATGTCATCAGGTTTGAGTTGGTTCGATGTTTTGTTGACTAGTTCAGGCAGGAAAATTGGTTTTTTAATTTGAAAGATAGTGGAATTGCTTTTGTTGGATTCAGATTTGTGAATAAAACTTTCTATGGGATAAACAGTATGTTTAAAAAGGGCGGAAATAGTAACAACCAAAGCTTTGTCCACCAGAGTTTCAGGGTATTTTATATCTCTGTTCAGAATGGACAGAACATTGAGATTATGATCACGGGTGGCTTGATGATGGGAATCGACAAATGTTTTGATGATCATTGTATAACGGGAATCAAAATAATCTCTGTAATTTTGAATAACTAATTCATTTTTGTTGTTTTTGAAAAATGTTTTCAGACCGGTTTCGAAATTTTGAGGTTCAGGTTCCTGTCCGTCAAGTATGTTGAGAATCAGCCTGATTTCGTAAGGAGAGGGCTTGCGTCCGGTTTTGTGAACAAAATCCTCTTCCACAAAAATTGCTCTGGTTGGAGCCGGTATAGCGTTACCCCAGTTGAAGAGCTTTCTCCACAGAGGGTAATGGAGAATATGGTCCGGAATCCAGTAAGAAGTATAGCGAATATTATTGTATTTAAGGATTGAATAGACGAAATCAGTAATTAATTTTGGATTGGGTTTGTTAATGACAAAAAGAACAGGGTGAGCAGAGGGTATATTTTCGAGTCCTTGGAGGATAATCTCATTTTTGCCGGGAAAATGATGGATAAAACGTTTTATGGTGTTTGCATAGATCAACTCCGGCCAGGGTGTATTACGAAAATTTGCCTTGTATGTGTCCCGAGATTGCATGATTAGTGACCATTTCCATCTGAAAGATCAGTCGTCAGAAGGATTATAACCATCTTCTAGAGGATCTTCCTCTTCTTCCAGATTTATTTCTTTTTTGATTGTTGTAGTGGTGGATTTCTTTGGTGTTTGAGGTTTAACTACAGATTTTTGTTTATTTTCAGTTTCCTTGTCATCTGATTTTTTTTCCTTGTCATCTGATTTATCTTTATCTGATTTTAGAGTCACTGTTGGAGCAGGTTTGTCTTCTGAAGGGGCTTGTCTAATTACAATGGGTGTTTTCTGCCCGGGGGTTTCATTTAGTGGAGTTGGTGGAACGACAGGGTTCAAAATACACTTTACAGAATTACATTTGAGCTTGTAGATTGCATAAGCATCACATCCCTTGGCTTTGTACTTATTTTTTTTAAGGCGAGTAACTTTTATTTTGTCAGGTTTACATCTGAGATCTTTTTTTGCCTTATAACGGACAAAGGGGGATTTGCGTACAGGGGCACCAGGTGAACAGGCGACGATTGAAATAAAAAAAGTGGCAATTAAAGTAATTTTAAGAATCACATTTATCTCCTTTGAAGAACATTTTAATGCACTTGTAAATTAATAACAAACAGAATTTTTCAAATATTGACAACGAGGAGCATCGAGATAAATCTTGAATTTGCTTTTGGTGGGCAGCAATTTTTCGAGATGAAGCCACATTTTGTCCGTTCCGGCAAAAAAATCGAAATGATCACCTTTGATCCAGCCCCCGACATCATCAGCTCTGAAACAACCATCATGGTAAAAATCACCTATATTATCTATAAGGGGAATGTAAACCCCGTCCCATCTTGGCATATAGACAACACTGCCATATGGTATCATGTTGTTATCCACTGCAATGGAACGAAATGGAACCAGGGGATTATTTTTGGAGCCGGCACCCCAGGGAAATTTCTTTTTGTTCAGAAAAG
Source organism: Polyangia bacterium (assembly GCA_041686345.1). GTDB lineage: Bacteria > Myxococcota_A > Polyangia > HGW-17 > HGW-17 > JAQICJ01. Next base: position 31,657 of record JAWLEA010000010.1, read on the forward strand.
TATAGCAGACAATTCCTCCGAGAGGACAAGGAATGCCACAATCACAGGATTTGGAAAAGTTGATCACATCTCCTCCCAGAAGTTTGCCGCTGCCTTCTACACAGACATCATTGGCAAAATCCCAGGGAACATGGGCCATGGGAATACATTGGGAGTCATCCAGAAAAACCGAATCAGAGCCTGCAGCTTCTATTTCACGAGACAGATAATAATAAGTTATCCAGAATTTTCCCAGAAAATTTCCTTTTCCGGCAATTTCTTCAGGAACGAAAATTAGTTCTCTCCGGGTATAGACGCAAAGTTCAGAGTTGGAATCATAGCCTTCCAGTTCTACAGTGTGCAAAGAATTGTCAAGGTTTTCAAATAAAGGCAGCCAAACGGAAAAGTGGTTTGGATATTCTGTTTCCAGTGATTTTATTTTTTGCCCGTTAATAAGAATATCAACCCGGTAAACGTTGTAGGCAGCAAAATAAAGATTGAACCAGTTGCCGGTTTTTTCGCCTTTCAATGGTGAAAATATATGTAAAAGGGGTTTTGCAATTGGTTTATCAGAATAATAAATCTGTTTTGGAGTGCTTTCTATTATCTTTTCTGCCGAGGGTGGTTTTAATATCTCGACATTTTTCTCTTTTTCAGAGCAATTGGTAAATCCTGAAAACAAGAGAAGGAGAAAAAAAAAGTATAAAGTGGGCTTAATTTTGTTCATGGTTGTATTCAGGAATTAAAAATAAAAAATAATTCATTCAGATAAGAGTTTTATAAGCTGAGGATCCATTTTTCGGGCCCATATTCTGTAGCCTTTGCTGGTGAGATGAAGATAGTCTCCCATTATTTCTGAGGAGATTACTTTGTCTTTATCCATGAAATGAGCTCCAAGATCAAGGAAATGTACCTGTTTATCATTGTGGAAAGACTTTGAAAGGATTGAATTGGTAGATTTTACAAGCTTTCTCAGGTGGTTCGGCTTATGCCCCCTGGGAAATAATGCCAGCAGAATAATGCTGGTAGACGGTAAAACATTTTTAAGTTTATCAACAATTTTTTTTACTCCCAAGGCAGTGTCTTCGGGTGAATACCCCAGCGCCAGATTATTGGTTCCGGCAAGAACAACAGATACTTTGGGATTTATTTCTGAAAAGTCATATTGGTTAAGGCGATAAAGAATGTGCTGAGTCTGATCACCGCCTAGACCGAGGTTAAGAGGATTGTATTTGCTGTAATATGTGTTCCAGATTTCCCGGCCTTCGTTTTCCCAGTAATGAGTGATGGAATTCCCAACGAAAAGGAGTTTGGTATTTTTTTTTATTTTGAGTTCCTCAATCAGGTGTTTGTTTCTTTTTTCCCACCACCAGTAATTTCGTGATGAAGGGATAACTGCAGGAGTTTCTCGCCTTATGTCATGAAGATCTGATTTTAAATTGTGGAGTTTTGAATCCCGTTCAAGATTAAGGTTGATGGCAGAGGAGGAGTAAATCTGGAATTGAATCAAGGAATTTTTATTGTAATCTTTGCATCCTGACGGAAACATCAAGAGAAAAGAAAGAAACTTGCAAAAGAGAAAGTATTTCATGGTTGGATTAAGAAATTGGTGCTGAGGAAAAAACTGTACTGATCAAATATTCAAGGGTAAATTTCAGGTAAAATAATATCATAAAATAATATTAATTCATTCTAAAATATAAAGTTGGAAATACAATTTGGAATATGGTTTTCAGGTAAACTCTACCAGACAGATCTGGCCAGAGTGAGGAAAAATATTTCTCCAGAATAACCTTGTTGTTTTAAAAATTTGGCTGCTGCTTTCAAAGTGGCACCGGTGGTAAATACATCATCAACCAGCAAAATTCTTTTAGCTGAAATAGAGTTGATGCTTTTAGCAAGAAGATAGGAATTCGGGGTCAATTTTTTGCGTTGGGAAGGAGAAAGACTAACTTGGGGTGGCAAATTACCGCTGCGAAGCAACAGATTTTTTTCAATTCTGGGTTTTGAAAACTCCCCGTTCCAGTTTTTGTAGATTGTTTTTACCAATTCCAAAGATGGAGAAAATCCTTTTTTTAACCAGGACGTCCTGGTGGGAGGAATGGGAAGCAGACAATCGGGTTTGAAAAGCAGGGCAAAGGGCGAAAGCAGGATTCCCAGTTTTCTTAAAATCCAGGCAGAATGACCATATTTTCCCTTTCTGATTGCAGTTGCAATGGCCCCTTGATATTTGAAAAGACTGTAACCTCTTTGCCAATATTGTCGATTACCTGAACAATATCCACATATTCCCTCATTTGACAGCGGTGTACCGCAGATTTTACAAAGGGGAGGGGAAAGGTAATCCAATTGCAAAAAACATTCAGGGCAGAAAATATCGTTGGAGTGGATGGTTTTTCCGCAAGCGGGACAAAGTTTGGGGAAAAGAAGATTGAAAAAATTGAAATATTCATAAGCTACCTGTTGTTCATAAATAGTTCCCATCCCAGAATGGGGGTTTTTGACTGAATGAGAAGTTTTATGCTGATGCTGTAAGATTCAGATGTTATTATTTTCGAATTTTTTTAAAAAAAAACTACTTTTTTTTTCAGAAAGGTTAAGGATGAATATTATACAAGCAATCTCCATTCAAATGGGGATAAGAAAAGGAAATGAGTTTTTGATGGCTTTTATTCTGTTTACTCTTTCCACTGGATGTTTCAGAGGCAGAAAAGATCCTGATTATGCTGCAAAGAAAACAGATGTTGTTCAGGCACCTGATGCGAAAATGAAAAGCAAAAAAAGCAGGAAAAATAAGCAAAAAAAGGATAATGAGAAGGCAGGAAAAAATGTGAGTGTCAAAAAACAATCAGTTCAAAAAAAAATTGATCACAGCGGTGAAAAAAATAAGCAAAAAGAAAATAATCAAGGTGAAAAAAAAGAAAATCAGCCGGGCTTAAAGGTTTTGGAAACAGCAAAAAAGCTGGCTTTGAAGAAGAAAAAAATTGTCAGAGGAAGTTGTTGGGATTTTGTCAACCGAGTTTATGAATTGGCTGGTTTTGGCAGGAAGAAGAGAAAAACGATTTTTAAAAGTCGCAAGAAAGGCCCCTATGCCGATATAAATCTGATTCAGCCTGGAGACTGGATTTACCATGTTAATCTTGAATATAAAAAGGTTCCGCACAGCGGAATTTTTGTGAAGTGGGTAGATAAAAGCAAGAAGATTGCAAAAATGCTGGCTTATGCAGGAATGAACCGTAAAGCAAGTGGTCGTTATAAGCAACATCGTCTTTCCCGGGTATTCAGAATTATTCGTCCTTTACCCAAAAGTGATTAGCCGATGGCGATCATGCGCTCAATAGCTTTGCGAGCTTTGGCGGCAATATCCGGATCAACCTCAATTTGGTATTGTTTATGCTTGAGGGCGTTCCTGACATCTACCAGTCTGGTTGATTTCATGTTGTAGCAGATGAGATCGGAACTTGCGGGAATAAAGTTGATATCGGAGCGTTCCCGGCGAAGTCGATTGATCATTCCCAGTTCTGTTCCCACAATCACAGAGCTGTTTGCAGGCAGATTTTTGACATATTTGACCATGCCACCAGTGCTTTCAATGGCATCGGCCAGTTTGGTAATGGATACGGGAGCTTCCGGGTGGATAATAAATTTTGCTTCCGGATTTTCTTTTTTAAGTTTTTGTATTTCTTCAATTTTCATTCGTTGATGTACAGGGCAGAATCCTTTCCATAATATGGAATTACCATTTCGGTTACCTGTTACATATGCTCCTAGATGTTGATCAGGCAAAAAGATAATTTCTTTATCATCAGGGATGGATTCGATAACTTTGCGGGCATTTGCACTGGTGCAGCAATAATCGGAAAGAGCTTTTGTTTCTGTGCTGGAATTGACATAGGTTACAACAACTGCATTGGGGTTTTCTTTTTTGAGTTGGCGCAGATCTTCAATATCAACCATGTCAGCCATGGGACAGCCTGCATGTTTTACGGGAAGGAGCACGGTTTTGTCAGGAGAAAGAATCTTGGCCGTTTCTGCCATGAATTTTACTCCACAGAAAACAATTACTTCATTTTCAGTTTTAGCAGCTTGTTTGCTGAGGCCAAGACTGTCTCCGAGGAAATCCCCAATTTGCTGGATTTCATCAAGCTGGTAGTTATGAACCAGGATAACAGCATTTAATTTTTGTTTCAGTTCTTTGATTTCTTTGACGAGTTGTGCCTGGTCAGGGACTATATTTTTAAAATCCATTTATTTTCCTTTCGAGTTTAATCTGAGGTTTTAAATATCAAAGATGAATGATTTTTATTTCAGATATGCACCGAAGATGTACGTTGCCAGATGGCTTTGTTGTATAGTTCTTCGTATTCTGAAGCAGCTTTTTGCCAACCGGTGTTCTGTTCCATGGCTCTTATCTGCATTTTCCGGAAACTTTCAGGTTTGTACTTGTATATATCCAAAGCCCACTTGGTAATTCCCAAAATAGCATGGCCGTTGAGATCCCAGAATTTGAAACCGGTTCCGGTCTCGGTTGCCTCGTCGTAGTTGGTTACGGTATCTGCCAGACCACCGGTTGCACGGACGATGGGCAAGGTGCCGTAGCGTAATGAATACATTTGGTTTAAACCACAGGGCTCATATCTGGAGGGCATCAGGAAAAGATCCGCTCCGGCTTCAACCTGATGGGCCAGGGGAGTGTTGAAATCGATTATCGCCTTGAATTTACCCGGATAGAGTTTATTCAAAGAGCTATAATAATTTTCTAATTGGGAGTCACCAGTTCCAACCAGAACAAATTGCAAATCAAAATCCAGCAACCTTCTTATGACACTGGCTACGACATCAAGGCCTTTTTGATAGGCGAGTCGGGAGATGATCGCAACCAGGGGCAAGTCACTTCTTTGTTCCAGACCGAGTTTTTTCTGGAGAGCTGTTTTGCACTTGCCTTTGCCTTCAAGAGAATCCTTGGAAAAATGGTAATCAAGATATTTGTCAGTTGCTGGATTCCACGCATTTTCATCAATTCCGTTCAGGATTCCGTAAAGACTTGCTCCTCTGTCCCTGAGTACTCCGTCAAGACCTTCTCCCCTTTCCGGAGTTTGAATTTCATGACTGTAGGTAGTTGAAACTGTATTAATGAGAGTAGAGTGGTAGATCCCCCCTTTGAGAAGATTTACACTGTTGTTGCATTCATAACCCAGATGAGTAAACAGGTGCCAGGGAAGACCAGTTGCGTTCCAGGAATCAGGTGGAAAATATCCCTGATATCCAAGGTTGTGAATGGTCAGGAGGGTAGCAATTTTAGCAGTTTTACGAGTAAAATCGTTAGTGTTTAGAAAGGCAGGGATTAGGGCTGTCTGCCAGTCGTTGCAGTGGATAAGATCTGGATACCAGCCTAAATAATGGCAAAGTTGAATAGCCCCTTTGGAGAGAACTGTAAATCGAATCAGATTATCCCCGAATTCACCGTTTTCATCACTATAAAGTCCGTTTCTGCCAAACAAACCCAGGTGATTGATAAAATAGACAGGAACATTGCTTTGCGGCAGCTGGTCTTCAATAATTTGAGACCAGAATTCTCCATATCCCGTAGGTATTCCAAGGGGTTTTTCATGTTTTTTAAAGGACTGAAGTTCTGAAATTGTACCATATCCTGGCATCAAGACTCTGATGTCCAGCCCTCTGTCCGCAAGATAGACAGGAAGAGAGCCGCTAACATCTCCAAGACCACCACACATGGCATAAGGTCTGACTTCTGAACTGACGAATAATATTTTTAATTTAGCCATGCTATTGTTTATGCCAGAATTATCAGAAGATGTTAAGAACTAAAATTTTCGGAAACAGCATTGCAGTGAGTCTCTAAAATTAAAATGGCAGTTATTTTTTGAAAAACAGAGAGCATTTTTATTAATTTAATTTTGTTGTAGTATAATAGAGAACATAACTTAAAATAGTCTTTAGAATAATAAGAAAACGCAGGTTTATTATGAACAAATTTTCAAACATGTTTATTGGTTTTGTACTTTTATTTTTTGTCTCCTGCTCAGAAGATCCAAATTACGATGGTGGTGGCTTTACCGGGGGCGATACATTAAAGGTTTGTAACCAGGGAAACTCTTCAGGAGCAGTCAAAGAACCGCAGTTTATGATGAATTTGAAGGGACAGACGGGCTGGTTTGCTTCACCCCTGGTTGCAGACCTGGATAATGATGGACAAAACGAAATTGTCGCAGCTTTTTATGATATCTATATTTATGATGACAGCGGAGAGCTCATTGTCAGAACGGAAGATCAAGAATCCAGAGTGTATGCTCCTCATGTGGTTACAGATCTTGATGGTGACGGTATAATAGAAATTATAGCCGGAAGGGGAGCTTATGTCTTTGTCTGGGAATATATCGGCCAGAATCTGATAAGTAAGGATGGATGGCCGGCTAAGGCTTCAATTGAAAATGACGATCCGGAAATCAGAGGTTTGGCAGTAGCTGATCTGGATAATGACGGATTAAAGGAAATTGCAGTTACTACTACTCAAACCATAGATGAAGAAGAAGGGGGCAGCCAGGTATATGTTTTTGACAGGGATGGGCTTGTTTTTCAGCCAGTTAACGGACATGAGCCCGCATGGCCTCGTTACAATGCACTTCCCGGAGAAGGCAATGATGCCCAGCGAAATGGAGCGGGTCATCATGGTTATGGTTGTTATGGTCTCAATATTGGCATTGGGAACCTTGATAATGATGCCGAGCAGGAAATTCTTGTTACCTATGATAATCATCATATTCAACTCTTTGAACATGATGGAGTTGCAGTAGATACGGCCCCCTGGTTTACAAACAGAGACAGTGAATATAAAGACAAACGACTTACCTGGGGACAATTCATCAGATGGGCAGACCCCAAAGTGGAGGAAGATCATTACCACCTGCATGTGGGAGATTGGCCTCATCCCGATTGGACAGAATGGCTGCAATGGACTGCTTCACCTCCTTCCATTGCAGATCTCGATCTTGATGGTCAAAACGAAGTTGTAGGAGTTCCAAATCTTGAAATGCATACTCCTTATCAAACTCAAGCTTATGGAATTTTTGTTTTGCAAGGCAACTATCAGGAAGAACTGTCAGGCAGAAGAAAGCCGGGATGGGAAGAAATTCCACGGGGCAAGTCTCCTCTTGAAGTTGAAGGGTGGTATCCTCCCAAAGGAATACCGGCACCTGCAATAGCAAATATTAATGGCGATGAAAAACCAGAAATTGTTGTTTCTTTGAACGATGGATTCATGTGGGCTTTTTCAACTACGGGTGCTCCATTATGGCGTCATAATTACAGGCATGGACGCTATCTTATGTATTCTTCAGAACCAGTTATAACTGATCTGAATCAGGACGGATCTCCTGAAATTGTTTTTACAACCTTCGGCAAACCTGATGATAAAGCGGGATATCTGGTTATATTGGCAGCTAATGGAGAAAAGCTCTGGGATTTACCTTTGCCTGAGCCGGGAAACAATGGAAATGGCAATGGAGCACCATCTGCACCCACAATAAGTGACCTCAACGGAGATGGGCAATTGGAGATACTTGTGCAAACTTTTGATCACGGCCTGGACGTTTTTACAGTGCCTGGTTCGGCTGCCAATTGCATTCTCTGGTCAACTGCCCGAGGCAATAATTTGCGAACCGGCTCCAACCCAATTTCCAAATAGAACCCGACTGAAGCAGGTAACTAGTTCCCATCCCAATTGCAGTGGAGGTGGAAATTTACAGGAGAAAAAGGGGAGGGAGAAGAAAGAGGAGAATTGAACTGGCCGGGTATATTTTATTCAATGAGGAGGAGTTTGCGACGGAAAAGCATGAAGCCGAGGATGGCCAGAGAAAAGAGGAACAGATGAGTACTTCCGGATTTATTGCCGCCTGCACTTGAACATTTGCAACCGTCTTCTGAATCAGTGGCGTTATTGTTGCCAGTATCTTCTTCAATGGTGTCTTCTTCTATGTCTGCATCTACTCCGGCATCGGGATCTTCAACAGGTTCATCAGAAAGTTCCGCAGATACTTCAAGTTGAGTAGTGGGACAATTAGCATAAGTAATGGCAAAATAAATTTCAGAACCTGTGGGAAGAGGAGGATCATCCTGCAAGGTCCAGGTAATTGAAGTGGCGTCTGCAGTAAAATTTCCCGAGGCAGGCCAGGATTTGTCGTAATCTTTGGCTGAAGGCAGCATGAAACTCTCGATAACATTTACCATATCGTAGACGATCATTTCGTCTTTGCGGCCAAAAATTTTGTATTGTAAATCGTTACCCGGGGTAACCGGAGTGAAATTGATATTGAAAGTAATTGAAGTGGTGCCTTCGGGAATATTGATGTTGTATTGGAAAAGGGTAGGCAGGGTAATATTTTGCATTGTCAGGAAGGAACGCATTTGTCCACAGTCTTGGCCCATCATTTCTCCAAACTGATCAAGACCGAACGTGGAATTGGATCTGGTTTGATCGAGGGGAATCGAGCGCCCGCATATATCAAGACCTTTATTTTGGGAAACAGCAAGGATATCGTCGCCTTCTTGCTGGGTGATTGTGTTGTTGCCAATGGCATCTTCGACTGAAATGACCAGAGAGTCATAAAAATCTTTGTAGGTAGAGGCTGAATTCAAACGCAATAAAGTTGCATAGAGCAATTCATCACTGCGTTCACCGGTTCCACCGAGAATATCTCTGACAGTCCAACTGACAGCTCCGATAATTTCGCCGTCCATATGTTCTTCTCCAATCATGTCATCAGGACAGACTTTATCATTATTGGACAGATCACGAGCCGCTCCATATTGAATTTGGTTGAGAGCCCATTCTCCCATTACGGGGGAATTATTAAGGGAGGCCGGAAAATAGTCAGCCAGTCCTTCATGAATACCCAGGGGCATCCTGTTCATTCCATTTCTGTCAAATTGAGCAACATTGAGATCGATGGCAACATGATAAATAACGGAATGGGCAAACTCATGCATGATTACATCGCCGCCATAGGCCAGATCGATATTTTCTCCCTGGCCTGCGGTGATTATGTCGTAAGTTTGATTTGTGGAAGGTGAAAAATAAGCATTTTCAAAAGGTTGAGGTTCGCCGTTTGTTGTTGTGTGCAGATTGGCGACAATCTGAATAAGATTGGGGATTTCGTATCCCAAAGAATTGAAGTGAGTATACATGCGGTCAACATGATAATAAAGATTAACTGCTCCTGCATATTCAGTATAATTGAGACCTGTGTCAGGGTCATAAAGATAATTGCCGGAGGCGTCTGAAGTGGGAATGGATTCCAAATCAGCTTCTTCAACATTTGGTGTTCCCATCATATTGTCTCCCGGAGCTTCAAGACAATTGTATACTTGGAAAATACCTTCGTAACCATCAAGATAGGTGGCATCGCCAGTGAGATTGTTAAGGATGACATCTGAAGCATCAGGAGTTCGGGCAGGATCTATGAGAAAAACTCGTCCATAGGAATCAAACCAGCCTTTTGTTTTCATGAGAATTGTTCCTTCATGAGCATCTACAAAAACTCTGAATACTTTAAAGTTTTTATAAAGATTAACAATATAAGCAACTTCTTGAGTTCGGAAAGGCAGAATTACCATTTCCAGATTCTGATTGAGAGGAATAACGGTATTGTAAGCTTTTTCAACAGCAAGTATTGCTTTTTCAGGGGAAATGATCCCGGAAAGAGGTTTAATGTTGATTTGTTTGCTTGTATTTCCCCAAACTCTGACCTGATCATCTGAGGTTGATTCAATTTTTACTGTTTTGCCGTAAACTTTGATTCCCTGGTGATACTGATTGAAGGTAGTTATTTGTGAATTTTTGATTTTGAGGGTTTGTTTTGGTTTAAAATCGAGGTTGTCCCAACCAAATGAGGCTTTGTGTTTTTTGAGAAAAGTGTGAGCTTCAATTTTATTGTTCAAAGCGGGATGTTTGAATTTTTTGATATTTAAGGAAAAAGCACTGCCTGGGAGCATGAGTAGGGTGAGAATTGAGAAGAAAATACTGAAAAGTTTAAACATGTTTTGATACCTCCATTGGCAGGATGTCATAAATATGCGAAAAGTCTAGAAATAAACCGGGTGGTAGAGTAATTATTAATTTAGAATCATTATAAGTCAAAGTCAAGTTTATTTGGAATAATGCCATAAATATGGAATTAAGGACATAAAAAGCGGTTTTAGTTTAGAGATTATCTGCAGGTTCTTCAGATTCATGACAGCATAGATCTTATACAAAAATTTTTATCCAAATTCATCAAAAAAGTTGTGGAAAAAAAAATGGATTCATTTTATAGTTCACTATCTAGTTTTTGTCTCAGAATAGGGGTTTTTGGCTAGGGAAGAAATTGGATTGAGATGCGCGGAATAACTGTGCCGACATAGTTGCCACTATTTCAAGAAGTTATGACAAAGCTGATTAATTCAATTTCCGTCGCCAGACGATGACCTTCTATTTTGGGATGGGAACTAGTTAATACTGTTTTTGAGTATAAATTTCGTATTTAAGAGGATATTCCATGAGATACAAACGGTCATCATTTATTTGGGTTTTATTTGCATCAATGTTTTTATTTAGTTTGGCTTGTTCCAAAACTGGGAAATCTGAAGATGAAGCTCAGGTTGCTACCAATTTGGAGAACAAGGATAAAACAACCAAAGAACAGGAGTCTGACAAAAAGGACAATTCAAAATCTTTAAAATTATCTGATAAAAAAGAAAAAAAAGAGACAACAAAAAAGAAAAACGAGAGTATTTCCAAGGATGAAGACCCAAAGAATGCTTCCATAAAAGATAAGAAAAATAAGAAAGATAAAGATTCCAGTTCTGAAAAAACTTCAGACAATAATTCTCCCAAACCCAAAAGTGATCAAGGACACAAAAAATCAAAAAAGAACTCTAAAAGTAAAACAGCTAAAGCGGAATCGAACAAAGATAAAACAAAACAGAATAATTCGAAACCAGAAGCCGGATCTGCATTGAAAATTATAGATTCAGGCAAAGAAAAAAAAGTTGCTCTCAGGTACAAGTTTTCCTCCTTTAAAGATACTCAATACCTTAAAATGGAAATGATCACTGAAGTAGGTGTGGAAATTGAAGACAAAAAAAGACCAACCAGACAAGCTCCAGTTATTCAAATGATAATGAAAATAAAAAATCAGCAAAAAAGCAGGAGTCAACTGACTTATAAATTTTCTCTGGATAAGGTACAGGTTAAAGAAACTCAATCAATTCCTCAGGAACAACATGAAAAAATGGTGGCAACTTTAAAGAAAAACATGAAAAACCTCGAGGGGATAGCAAAAGTTAACAATCAGGGAAGGGTAGACAAAATCTGGTTCAGCAAAGATTTTACTTACGATGCTAGTTTGAACCAGGTAATGAATAATGTGAAAAATCAGTTAAAAAATATGGTGGTACCACTCCCGAAAGATAAAGTAGGGATTGGTGCAAAATGGAAAGTTGCTAAAAAAACAAAAATGCAGGGTCTGGAATTAACTACAGAGTATGAATATAAATTATCAAAATTAAATGATAATTTGGCAGGATTAGATGTAAAAATAGTACAAAAAGCACCAAAACAAAAAATCCAAAGCAAAAATATGCCACCTCAATTTGAAGTTTTTCTGGAAAAACTGGTAAGCAGTGGTAAAGGTACAATAGAAGTCAATTTTAATTCACTGGTTCCTAAATCAAAGATTGATTTGAAGATGGCACTTAATTCATTGGTAAAAGGCGGTACCAGAAAAATGAAAATGGTTATGAAACTGGGGATCAAAGTTTTGATTTCTCCTTTTAAAAAATAAAATCGAGTTTAAGATTTTTCAACAAAGTTTATTTCGGGGAAATAATCAGGAAAGGATCTGTTATGAAGTTTTTACAAATTATTATGGTGGCAGCAGTTGTATTGAGTGCATGTGATGATGATTCAAAGCCAGGCAGTAAATACAACGGCCTTTACGAATTAGTTGTGTTTCAGTCAAAATTGGATTGCGAAAGTAGTGAATGGACAGATTTGGAAATTTCAGAACCATATTTCTATCTGGAAGCACAATCATTTCTGGGCTACGATATAATTGCCTGGATGGATTGCAGTGATGCCGATGAATCAAGCTGTGAAGATTCAGTCAATTTGACCGATTCATTTGTAAAAAAAGATGGTGTCTGGCAACAGTACATGACCTCATCCAGTTATTCAGCAGGAAATTGCTATCTTTCCTATACCAGAGCAGTTCTTGAATTTACTGAAACGGGTATAAGCTGGGAGTCTGTAAGTAAAAGCGGGACGACTACAGTCGACAATGAAGATGAGTGCGAACCGGAATTGGCGGAAGAAATTGAAGATGAGCTCGAATGTGATGAGATAGAATATTACGAGGCTGATCGACTTTAATTAAAAAAGATAATTATCAAGAGGAAAAAGAAGAGGGGAGATCTTTTTTGTAGTTGATATTATAGAGAATATAGGGGTCGTCAACTTCAATGATCAAACGAAGAGGAGGAGAATAGGAGAAAAACTCTCTCATTCCTTTTTGGGGATCAAAAGTAAGAGTTTGGGTGATTTTTCGTCTGGAAATCAGTAATGGATGTCCTTTTTTATTGTTAAAACCGGGTTGGATTATATCTGCAGGAATTTGGGATTCCAGTAATGCCCTGATAGTTTTAACCGAGACAAGGGGAAAATCCACAGGCCAGATCAGAAAATAATCCGGGAAATATTCCAGATATTCCCTGGTTTGAGAATGAAATTGGTGGCAGGTTGCTCCACAACGAATTGAAGAGAACATATCTCCATTTTCCAAAGGATTTAAACAAAAGGAAATCTGGTCTGTATTGAGAAGTTTTGTTAATTTTGAGATATCTTTTTCAGAACTGATAATCCAAGTAGCAGGAAGCTGTAAAGCAGATAAAACCCTTTGAATTATCTGGCAAAAATATTGATTGCCCAATTTGGCGAAGACTTTTGCTCCTCCAAAACGTTTGCCTGATCCTGCAGCCAGGATTAAAGCATTTATTCTGTAATTGTTGAGGATATAATCAGTCATAATTGAATTTACCATTTGGGAAGAGTTTTGCCCGCTCTGCAAGCAATAAGATCTCCAACAATTGATACAGCAATTTCAGCTGGAGTTTCAGCACCGATTGGTAATCCAACAGGGGTTCGTAAATTTTCTATTTTATTTTGTTCAATTCCTTGATCTTTAAGATGTTTTTTTATTTTTACAGCTTTGTTTTTGCTCCCTATAACTCCAAGATAAGAGAATTTTTGCTTTTGCATCAATGAGTAAACAGCCTGACGATCCAATTTATGATCGTAGGTCAAGACAACAAAGTAATCTCCCAGATCTGAGGAGATGTCATCGGTTATTTCAGGGATTTTTCCTGCATATCTGCCCACAGATTCTGGAAACTCGGCAAGTTCGAGGTATTCTTTTCTGTCATCATATATGCTTACTGCAAAATCGCAATTTAGCGCCAGAGGGGCAATTGCCTGGGCTACATGTCCGGTTCCAATCAGATGCAAAGTTGGTTTGTCAAAGGTTTCAAACAATACATCAATTTTGCCGCCACAAGCCATGTTTAAATCTTGATCGAGCTTGTATGTATTCAGTTCTGATTTCTTTTTCTGTTTCAGCATTTCCACTGATTTTTTGATGGAAATGTTTTCAAGTTGACCGCCACCAACTGTGCCTTCACTTGTTGAATCAGGATAAACAACCATGCGAAACCCCGGTTTCGATGGGGTTGAGCCACTGACTGAGATTACAGTGACCAGAGCAAAGGTTTTATTTTTTTGAATGTTTTTTGATATAATGTGGAAGAGATTGTTTTTCATTGTTGCTCCAGAAAAAAGTTGATAAAAAGGAAAGATATTAACAGGAAAAGAAAATTTGAATTGTTCTTTTCCGGGACTTTAAAACAGATTAAATAAATTTTCAATTATTGCTTGACAAAATTGTCAACTAATCTATATATTTCTTCCACTCTCTGGCGATGTAGCTCAGTCGGTTAGAGCAAGCGGCTCATATCCGCTGTGTCGGGGGTTCAATTCCCTCCATCGCTACCAAAATTCAAAAAGTAAATACTTTACACAGCGGGAGTAAAAATGTGTAGTTATTATCCAACTAAAGAAAATAGCAGGGAAAAATGGTATGTTATGCTTGAAAAAGCTTTAAGGATGCCGGGAGTAAGAGTAAATAGAGAAAACTATCTCAGGAAAAATCTAAGTAAATGTGTATCTGATGAACAGGTGGAAGTAGCAATTAAAACAACTCCAGCTGAAGCTGAAATAGATAAAGATGTATTAAAAACATTGGCCAATGCTGCAGTTCTGTTTCATAAAAGAACTGTCAGCGGTCTCAGTTTTTTATCCGGATTACCGGGAGGTCCCATTCAGTTTGGTGCCATCCCGGCTGATCTTATCCAATTTATCTGGCATACCCTGGTGATTTCCCAAAAACTGGCCTATTTGTATGGATGGCCCCAGATTATTTCAATGGAGCAATCGATAGACGATAACACTTTGAACATAATGACCTTGTTTTTGGGAGTGATGTTTGGTCAAAGCCTAGCTGTTGAAGGAATCAGAAAGTTGAGCATTCATATGTCCCGCCAAGCTGCGGTTAAATTGCCCCGAAAAGCTTTGACCAAATACGGTGTATATAATTTAACCAAAAAAGTAGCAAAATATCTCGGAATACGCCTGACCAAAAAAAGTTTTGC
>JAWLEA010000245.1:0-2741 GCA_041686345.1 Polyangia bacterium
TTTCTCAAAGATAAAAGGGCAAATATTCGTCTGGTTACAATCAACAAACTGGGTCTGGACCCCAAAGATTATAAACAATATCTGTTAAAAAAGGATTACAAAAATAATTCAAGTCTTCGTCCACTTTCCCTTGTTTTTGAAAAAAGAAAAAAAAATCTGCTCTATTTGGCTAGAAGCAATGGTTTACTTCTGCCAGCCTTTGCAGGATACTCACTGGGAAGACAATATCCTGAAGAATTGTATAAAACTCTTTCTGAAATGATAAAAAAGAAAATCTGGAAAGATGAGCCTGAGAAAATGCTGCCTTGGCTTTTGGGGTTGTATGGCAATACCCTTTCCCAAGCCAAATCATAATATCAATGAATAACAAAAAAAAATCATTTTATCAGTTAGTTGAAACAGTAGAAAAGCTGCTGTCAGAAAATGGATGTCCCTGGGACAAAGCCCAAACTCTCTCTTCACTGAGGCAATATTTGCTTGAAGAAACTTATGAACTCCTTTCTGTAATGGAATCCGGACCCGAAAAACACCTGGAAGAACTTGGGGATCTTTTGTTTCAGATAGTTTTTCAATCAGCCCTGCGTCAGCGCAGAGGTGACTTTGATATCGATGCCGTTGCAAAGAAAATCAGCCAAAAATTGATTAATCGCCATCCTCACGTATTTTCAAAAGAAAATAATAAATATCAGGGAGAAAACCAATGGGAACTCAACAAAAAAAGTTCCAAAAACAGTAAATCCATGATGGACGATATTCCCCACATTTTCCCGGCTCTTCTTGAATCTGAAAAAATCCAAAGAAGAGCTGCTGCTACAGGTTTTGAATGGCCTGATATTTCGGGACCGAAGTTGAAAATAGAAGAAGAAATGCAGGAATTAGAGAGAGCTTTATGGTTGAATGATCCCAAAAATATTCAGGAGGAGAGCGGGGATTTGCTTTTTGCAGTTGTTAACTATATTAGGTTTGCAGGGATAAATCCTGAAGTAGCTCTCAAGGATACCAATAAAAAATTTATGGAAAGATTCAGATATATGGAAAAAACAGCTAAGAGCAGGGGGGTGCAGTTGGAAGATTTGAGTCTTGAAGAGATGGAAGAATTGTGGGTTCTTGCAAAAAAGGCAGAAAAGGGATGAAGATTATCTCCTATTTTTTATCAGGTATGAGGACTGAGATGTTTGTTTTGCCCTTCTGAATTTTTACTTCTTTGCTCATCTCTTTGTACTTGCCTCCTTCGAGCATGATTTTATATTGCCCCGGAGGTACTTTATCAAGTTTGATATACTCTCCTGCTTTAACCCGCTTTTGTTTTAACAAGTCGTCAATTTTAATTAAGGCAGGTGATTCCAATTGAGGAAAAATTATCAAACTTGATTTATCGGGAATGGTTGTACCACCACCAAAAAGAACTTTACCCAGGATGAGTCCTGCAATTAAAGCACCTGCACCAATTCCTCCCATAATTCCATATTGTTTGCCAGTATCTTTTTTATTTTTACTTTTTGCTTTCAACTCTTTGGACATCGATGGGGTATCTGATTGAGAAGATTGTTTAAGTCCGGGAATACCGATGTCCGATTCTGGTACAGAAGGTTGAGAGGGAGAACCGGGAGGTACGGAGTGAGGAGGTCGAGAAATTGGAGGTTTGGAAGGAAGCCTCATTGATGGATCATCTTCGTCAAAAAGAACTGTTTGTGCTTCATTTAGAGGATTACCCTCGTCTTCATCAAGGAATTGAGTTTTTTGTTCGGAAATATCAGGCCTGATAGTAGCATCATCGTCTTCGTCGAGGAATTGAGTTTTCTGTTCGGATATTTCAGGTCTAATTTCCGGTATGTCTTCATCATCTTCAAGAATACGGGTGGCTTCTTTATTGTATTCTGTATCTTCTTCTTCGTCATCTCCGAGGAAAGCTGTTTTTTCATCGGAAATATTCACCTCAATATCCTCAAGCAGTTCCTCTTCGTCATCAACTAATACAGTTTTTTCTTCTTCCTCCTCTTCTTCAAGTCCTTCCATGGCTCTTGCCAATTTCAACATTTTTTCGAGACTTTCCTGTTCCTTTTTCATTTCATCCGAGAAAACTTTTTTCATCCACATGCTCAAGCGCTTTGATGAATAAACCGGATCTGTGGAGTGAAGGAACATCTCAAGATCATCTTGCAGGTCTGAAGCCCATTGGTACCGTTCTTCAACATCCTTGGTAAGAGCTCTGTTGATAATTTCAACTAATTTATCAGGAATGCGAGGATTGATTTTTTGGGGAGGAGGAACTTCAACATTTCTAACTTTTTCAAGAACATCCAAATCACTTTTCCCAACAAAAAGTGGTCTGGATGTAAGCATTTCATAAAGCAACGTCCCAATTGCAAAAATGTCGGAACGATGATCGAGAGGCAGACCTCTTACCTGCTCGGGGGACATATATCCAAATTTGCCTTTTAATACACCGGCAGCAGTGTGAGAAGACCTGTTTCTGGCTTTTGCAATACCGAAATCAATGATTTTTACTTCCCCGTTATAGGAGACGAGAATATTCTGGGGACTGACATCCCGATGAATAATATTCATCAATTCTCCCTCGGAGTTTTTCTTTTTGTGGGCATAGTCAAGAGCGGCACATATGTTTTTTGTAACAAATGCGGCCTGATAGGCATTCATGAAGGCTTTTGCCTTTTTGAATTTGGTGAGAATCTGCAACAGATATTTGCCACAAATATATTCCATGGCGATTAAATGATGAC
>JAWLEA010000246.1:0-2737 GCA_041686345.1 Polyangia bacterium
TGAATTAATCTGCTTTGTCATAACTTCTTGAAATAGTGGCAACTATGTCTGCGAAGTTATTCCGCGCATCTCAATCCAATTTCTTCACCAGCCAAAAACACCACTTCTGGGATGGGAACTAGTTAAGATCAACCCGGGATGAAGTGTTGCACAGATATTTGTAGGAATAACTGCGGATTTCAATATTGTTGCTCATGACACCGAGGAGAATTGATTTGTTGTCAGCCAGAAGAGAGTAATTGTGCAAAGTGTTGCCAATAGTTCCCCCGGCAAATTCCGAATTTATCATGTTGTTGCATATTAGTTCTTCGTGCAGTTTTTCGGCGAGTTCTTCGTTGATAACCAGACTGTGACCTTTGAGTAGCCCATATTTCTCAAGGAAACTTTTGTTTACACGTGCTTCGATATCCACCATGGTTTGATCGATGCCGATGACATGGGTTTGTGATTGTACCGAGGCGGGATGGAGAAGCAGGGGGTCCTTTTCGTGAACGGGAAAGTAGTGTTTGGACTTTCTTTTTCCGGGAAATTTCATTAATGACGGCCTTTCTTGATAAGTAGGTGACAGGAATCGATTTAATCTGGTGATGGAAAAAAGACGGAAACGAGTGGGGTTCAATATATCAGAAAAAAAAATCCGGGAAAACCGAAAAACAAGTTGACATAACCTGAGTATAATCAACAATAACCCGAAATAACCGGATGATTTCCCGTTTTCATCCCCAAAAGGCAAGTCATCACCTGAATAGGTCAGTTTAGTTGCAGGATGCGGGAACTAACTGATGAGAGGACTCGAATATGGACAATGAACTTATAGCTGTTATTTCAATTGTAGAAGATCCACTTGGAGCAAAAGTTAAAGAGTTGTGGCAAAGTTTTGAAGAACAATACAACACCAGAGGAGTTCAGGTTTTCAAGTACCCCAGTGTTACGCTGGCCGGTGGCAGTATTGCTCCGGACAAACTGAAGATACTCCAGGAAAATTTCCAGAGATTCGGGACCAAGGTCAAGCCCTGGATTCTGTCGGTGGAAAAATATGATCATGTGGAGAAAGATTCTATCTACATGAAGGTGGAACGTCAGCAGGAAATACTGGCAGTAAATATTCTGGTCAATTCCTTTCTGGAGATATTTTGCGATGAGTTGATAGAAGACTACAAACCGGAAAAATTTCGACCTCACATAGCTTTGGCCATGAATGATCTGGAAGATGAACAATTCGACAGAGCCTGGAAGGTGTATGCAGCCGAAAAATGTAATTATCAGCAGCAGATCAACAATATAGTGCTGGTAAAGTTTGAGGAAGACGGACATCTGGAAATGATTGCCAAGGCCAAATTGGGAGAGAAAAAAGGGGATAACTAGATGAAATCACGGATTATGTCCTACAATATTGAACACATGAGAAGATGTTTCAAAAGCAATAAAATTCTGCCGGAAGCACAACCCAAAGTTGAGGCCGCAGCCAGAGTTATCAAGGAAATTGCGCCGGATATTCTCGGTATTGTTGAGGCCTCCAACAAGATTAAACATCTTGAGGTGTTTATCGGTGATACCTGTTTACATGACAGCGGGTATAAAATTGCAAAATCAAGTTGCAATCGTACCAAGCAGGATTTGGCATTTCTGTATAAGGAACCTTTTGAAGTAATATCCCTGGATCAGAATTTGGATTTTTATGATGACTGGCTGGAAGACATTGATGCGGACGGTATTAAAGAACTTTGCCATTTTGAAAGAAAACCCCTGGAGGCATTATTCAAAAACACTGAAACTGGAGTTGAATTTCTCGTTATTCTGGTTTTTACCAAATCCAAAGGGGTATTTTCAGTTAAAGATGTTTTCGAGCATCAGCATCTGGCCCTTGCCAACCGCAAGCGGCTGCTGGCACAATGCAAACAGATTCGTCGTCGTTTGGACAAATTGCTTGTTTCCCAACCCGGTTTGCCAATTATCCTGATGGGCGATCTTAATGATGAGCCCGGTTTGGACAGCATGGAAAGAATGCTGGGATTCAGTGCACTTGAAACAATCATGGGAAATGTATTTGCTCCTGAGTTGATTATGCACAATGTTCATTGGCATATGAATTCAAAACCCAAGTTGGCTCGCCAGCTCTGGACCACGGAATACCCCGATTTGATCGTTCAGAATTTTGGTCTTCATCGTGGTTGGCTTGATCATATTCTGGTTTCGCCCAATCTGGTCAATCGGCAAACAGCGCCCCGACTCATTCCTGAAAGCGGTCTGGTGGCTCCCAAAAACAAAGACGGTGCCTTGGCCTCTGATCATTATGCTGTTTATTGTGATCTGGAATTTCAGGTTTAGGATGGTGTAGAAGCTTGAAGCAGCAGAGTTTGAGAAATTTCAATCTTAACAGAATCATGACAGTCTGGTTGAAAAAACAACTGATTTTTAGCTAAATTTTGCTCAAAAATACCAGAGGCAAATAAAAATCAAACTTTTATTGGCAATAATAACATTGCTTTAGGCATAGTTTCACTTTATTGCAAAAAAAGTGTTTGACAAACTTAGTCTTGAGAGTACAAATGTAAATCGCTGTTGCGGGGTGGAGCAGTTTGGTAGCTCGTCGGGCTCATAACCCGAAGGCCACAGGTTCAAATCCTGTCCCCGCTACCACCAAGTAAGGTCGGTTCTGACGAGAATCGGCCTTTTTTTTTGGCAACGGTATCAATAAGTTACAAGCACGAGATTTTTTGTTCAGGGGAAGATATTT
>JAWLEA010000108.1:0-11827 GCA_041686345.1 Polyangia bacterium
TTCAGCTGATCAAGCACTGCTGGATCATCACAAAGAACATGAACATCTCCAGCAGCCAGGGTTCCATTCAGAGAAACAGCAGAAGTAGAATTTTCGCTTCCGTTGAAATATACCAGGATAGTGCAATTGGCAAGATCGTAACTTCCTCCGGTATTATTGTAAACTTCAATGGCCTTGTTTAGACTGCTGCCTTCGACGTATTGGGAAATAAACAACTTGGGTGCTTCGGGCAATACGGTCATTAATCCCGCCTGGGCAGTCTGATATCCGTTATCGGAACCATCGAGATCGCAATTAGTCCAGGAAAGTCCGCCGTCAAGAGAAAAGCGGTAAGCATAATCAAAGGGCCCCAGAATAGTTGCATCCATGGAACCGGCATATTCGTCATTGGCAAGATCACCAGCGGTCAAACCATCGTAATCGCCGTTATAATAGGTGCTGAACCAAGTCCAGGAATCATCGGGGACAGAATTTTCGTTGCCAAACCCAACTTGAGCTGAAATGAAAGCCCCCTGGCCTGTACCGGGGGTTGAACTTTCTTCATAAACTCTGCCGTAAATCAGTTCGGTGCTGGTATTCTTGATAACTTCGGTAGTTTCCGGGTACTGGAGGTGGCAATAATCCACAGTGCAGGGATCATTTTCGCTGCCGGGAGTTCCAAAGTCTCCGGAACCAAAATTGCTGGTTTTGGTATGACACCAGTGGAGAAGATTATCATTGAGAACTGCCATATCACCCTCGAGAGCACCGGGGCTTAAAGCCAGGGAATGGGAAGAATTGTGATTCCAACCAGAACTCCAGGCAACCTCATCAATAATGACAACGGGAGAACCGGGTAAAGAAATAGTGATTGTACCGTCGGTGCTCAACTGAGGCATGGAAGCAAAAGTAATATCAAGATTAACTCCGCCGTTAGTACCGGTATCGTCGTTGGGGCCTATCACAATGTATGCAGCGGGCGGCAAAAACCAGGAAGTTGAAGCCAGGGTGTGAACAACCCCATCGACCTCAATTTCCAGATTGGCAAGATTAAGGGTAGCATCAGTGGTATTGTAGATTTCAAACCATTGTCCATCAACAGCTGGTACCGCCAAGGGCTCAAGAAGCAATTCGTTTACAACCAGATCCCCTTCGGCGGGTGCAGGAGCAAGGAGACAACCTCCCGTTCCATCACTTACATAACCACCAGTTGAATCACAATCATCACAACCCGGTTCATTGACTGGATCCCCCACATAGCCGGTTTCGCAAACACAACTATCTGTAACCAAAGTTCCATCACAGGTGGCATTGGTGGCACAACCCCCTACTCCAACCTGATCGTAACAGGGAATGTCTTCGCAGGTATAGCCATCGCCGGTATAGCCGCTTTGACAGGAACAACTGTAAGAACCGGCTGTATTCTGGCAGGTGGCATTGGGGTCACAGGTATCTGTACCCTCAGCACATTCGTCAATATCGTAGCAATCAAAACCATCGCCGGTATAACCGGTGTTGCAGGTGCATTCGTAACTGCCCTCAGTATTGGAACAAGTGGCATCAGGATCACAATCATCGGTTCCCGAGGCACACTCGTTGACATCTGTGCAGGTATAACCATCCCCAGTATAACCATCTAGACAGGAACAGAAATAATCACCGGTGGTATTGATACAATCGGCATTGGGATCGCAATTGTCGGTGCCGGCTACACATTCATCGAAATCAGTGCAGGAAAATCCGTCGCCTTCCCAGCCGTCGTTGCAGGTGCATTCGTAAGAACCAGTGGTATTAGAACAGGTAGCGTTGGTATCACAATTATCTGTTCCCGCAGCACATTCATCTATTTCGGTACAACTGGTACCGTCGCCTTCCCAACCCTCGTTACAGGCACAGGTAAATGAACCCGGGGTGTTGGAACAGGTGGCATTGTTGTCGCAATTGTCCGTGCTGGCTGCACATTCATCTATGTCGGTACAACTGGTACCGTCGCCTTCCCAACCCTCGTTACAGGCACAGGTAAATGAACCCGGGGTGTTGGAACAGGTGGCATTGGAATCGCAATTGTCCGTGCTGGCTGCACATTCATCTATGTCGGCACAACTGGTACCGTCGCCTTCCCAGCCGTCGTTGCAAGCACAGGTGAATGAACCCGGGGTGTTGGAACAAGTGGCATTGTTGTCGCAATTATCAGTATTGTCCGCACATTCATCTATGTCGGTACAGGTAATCCCATTGCCTGAGAACCCTGAATTACATTGACAGAAGGCATTTGTTGTCCCGTCGGCATCTTCACAATGAGCATTGACCGAACAAGTGCTGGTTGTATCAACTATTGAATCACAGTTATTATCTATCCCGTCACAGATTTCCAAAGCATCGGGATTGATTTGTTCTCCTTCTCCGGGAGTATCATTACAATCTGTATTGTCTTGAACGTGGTCTGCCGGCGGAGCACAATCCAGAAGAGGAGTTGCATCCATATCACCAAAGCCGTCGCCATCAAGATCAGGATACCACTCCACGGTAGTTGTATTATCATCAATTTCACCATTACAATCGTTGTCAATTCCGTCGCACAATTCGGTAGCTCCGGGATAAACAATAGCTCCGTTATTATCAGGATCGTCATTACAATCATCTGAATTTAAGACATAGCCTTCGGGTTGCAAACAGCTTTCCATAGTGTTGTCCGGATCTCCATAGCCGTCGCCATCAAGATCGGCATAAAAAACTGCTCCGGGATATTCATCTGCATTGTCATCATTACAATCACTGTTATCAGCTACATAATTCAAAGGAGGTTCACACTCTTCTACTCCGGAGTCATTTTCATCTCCAAAACCATCATTGTCTCGATCCGGATAATAATTTTCTGTAAGCCCTTCATCAATTTCCCCATCACAATCATTGTCTGTATTATCACAGGAAATTTCGTCGGCTTCATATCCATTGATTTGAGTATAATCAGGTTCTCCCCAATAATAATTATCATCGTCGTCAGTAATACAGACTTTTTTGCTACCCCGGCAGATGCCTGACTGTTTTTGGGCATCTGGAGCATCACCAATACAGTTGTTGTTGTTGTTAATATTATTTTCATTATTAAGATTTTCAGACCAGTTGCCATCGTCTTCCCAACACCCTGATGTTAACAAAAAAGAAAAAATAGAAATTATTGTAAAATAACGCTTATACATGGAAAACTCCTGGCAAACTAGAAACAAAGGTAAGTTCTTGGATACAATAAACAAATTTAAACTGAAAATCAACTTCTTTTGAAAAACAACAAAGTTAAAATACTATTAGGTTATTCAATGAAAACTACCAGTCCATTTATTAAATCACTGCAAAAAGTCGTTTTTTTCCATTTTAACATATAAAAAGACAGATTATTCAATTTGCCGGGGAAAGATTCAAAAAAAACAACTAACTTTAATTGCCAAATAATTACAATGACATAACTTACACGCAAAGAGATGCTTAACCAAAAAACAACATTTTTTTTCAACTTTTTAAAAAAAATGGAGATATCGGTCTGCAAAATTTCGAAAATATAGGCAAATAATTTTTTACTTCTCATACAAATTTTGAAGCTTGCACATAAAAAATGCAAAGCAGAAAGGTAAAACAAAATGACCATATTTCGAACAGTCAATCACGCAGCCCGCAAAGGAAATCCTCAGGCAATGGCCCATCTGGGAATGATGTATATAATGGGAGATGAAGTTAAGCAGAACTTCAATCAAGCTTTATGGTGGAGTCGCAAAGCTGCAGAACAAAACAATCCTGAAGGCCATTACAGCTTGTCTCGCATTTATGAACAGGGATATGGTGTGGAAATCGATCAGGAGAAATCCGCATATCACCTGAGAAAAGCCATGGAACTGGGCTGCCATATTGCCGCTCTTGATCTGGGTTTGTGCTATCTGCATGGTATCGGAGTCAGAACCGATGCCCGCAAATGCAAACAATTATGGGAAAAAGCTGTCGAGAATAAAGTACCTTCAGCCACCCTCAATCTTGCCAATCTCTACCTTAATGGAACCGGAGTTGAAAGAAATCTGCAAAAAGCCGAAACACTACTTCAAGAAGCAGCTGACAATGGTGATCTGCAGGCTTTGTTCCAATTGGGACTCCTCCATTTTGAAGAACCAGGTTATCAAGGTAATTTCAAACTCGGGATGAAATGTATCAAAAGAGCGGCCCGAAAAAAACACGGATCCGCCCTTTTCTGGTTGGGCGACTATTATTACAACGGAGAATATGAGGATTCGGCTAATTTGAAAAAAGCAGTAGATTACTGGAAAAAAGCTGCTGCTGAAAATGACTACCCTGCCATGCACAATCTGGGAATGTTATACGAAGAAGGCAGAGGAGTTGAAAAAAACATAAAAAAAGCCATTTCTCTCTGGCAAAAAGCTGCCGAAAATGATCTTCCGGAATCACTTGCAAAAATGGGAGAAATTCTGCTGGAAGGAAAATATGTTGCTCGCAACACAAAACTGGCAGTTGAATATCTGGAAAAAGCCGGCATGCTGGGGCATCCGGAGATGCTGACCAAACTTGGAGTTGCCTGTTTGAAAGGTGAAATCCTGGAACAGGATATGGAAAAAGCCGATAACTATTTCAACTTGGCGGGAGAACTCGGCGACAGTTATACCCTTGTGGTAAAATTGAATACCCTGAATTCCCTGCCCAGAAAAGAAAGAATAAAACTTGAACCGGACGTGCAATTTGGTGGTAAAACACTTAGTTGGGAAATTACCGAAGACCAAAAGCAGAATATGGCAATACTGAATAAATATCTGGCTCGGGAAGAAAGAGAAAAAGGGTTTAAAGAAATGATTCGAGCAGACATCAAATATGCCAAAGATATGGTAAATTTCTTCAAAGCCCATCCCGGCAGATTCCCCCAGATGAATTACATCTTTTAAACCGAATTTTATCGGTTTTTTCGCAAATTTCCCCTCAAAAATCCTTGACCCCGGCATTCAATTCAAGTTTTATCTTTTGAAAGGTGAAAGTGATAATTATATTTGGAAAAGCAATTGTTAATTTTAAAAATCAAATTCCAGTTGCAGATTTTCCGATTTAGATGAATGGCTTTTTAACAGAAGAGGATTTGAACTGCAGCCTCTGATTATTTTCAACTCCTGCCGAGCAAGTTGACTTTTAATTTCATTGAAGAGGGGAGTAGCCAATTGGGCTTTGTAGAGGCGTTTGCGAAAACGATAAATCGTTGTGTGATCGGGAACAGGATCGTTAACATTGAGATGGACAAAACGCATGAAAGAAATGCGATCATAAAGAGCATCTTCAATTTCCTGATCACTTAAATCATACCAATATTGCAGAACAATTATTTTAAACATAAAGAGGGGTGGATAAAAATGTTCTTCCAACTCTTTTTTCCAAAAATTATTTTTTTCCAGTAACTTTTGTAGTTGATACCAATCAAGTTTTGAATTGGCTATATCGAGCAGATACTTTTTTCCTTTTCTTTTTCTGTTATCAAGATAAAAATCTGCAAAAGTTGGATAGGTCTTCCTGTCTGTCATTAATATAACCCTCAGAGCAAAATACTTTACGGGATCAAAGCGAAAAATTGCAATTTCAAATAAAGACTACTAAATTATATGAAAGTATTAATATTTCTAACCTTAATTTGCCAGGTAATCAAGCTAATATTAAGGGATCGACTGTAAAATTTTCTATACCATAATCGAGAATTTAAAAGTTCCCATCGTAAAAAGGAATTTGCCAATGAGACAAACCACGACTTTAATTTTTGAAATTACTTTATCTACTTGGCTTTTTCTGTTGACAAGTTGTGAATCCAATACCAGCAATACCAACAATACCAACAATACCAACAATACCAACAATACAATTTGCTCGTTCAAGTGCGAAGCTTTGCCGGCTCCAACCGGAGAAACAACAACAATTACTCCGGAAGATGCTGACTCCCTGCGTGATCTTATTGAAAATGCCACTTCCGGAACAACAATTCAACTGGAAGATGGATATTATGATCTTAGTGGAGGTGATAGTTCTCATCGCCTTGTTTTTTCCAACCCCAATCTTACTTTGCGTTCAGTCAGGATACACGCCCTATGGCACCTCAGTTACCAACACCCGGAGCCGACGAACCCTGATTTTTCCAATTGCATCTTAAATTCCCCTGCTAAATCCAGTCTTCTGTTTTTTCAGTTCCAATCAACTTTTATTGACAAAACTTCTAATTAGAATAGGGGTTTTTGGCTTCAACCATTTCAAAACCTATTTTGAAAGGATTATAAAATGTCTAAATATGACACTCTAGTTACCATGGTAAAACCAGACTCATTCGAAATAGAAAACCATTTTTACCCCAAAGTTATCAACGCCAATCTCCATCCCATGGTTCGCACTTTCATGAATATGAGCCATGAGAGAATCGCTCGTCGTTATTGCCATCTTCATCCTGCAATCCTGTATGACGATGTCATCGCCCTCCTCAAAAGCAAAAACTCTCTCTTCCGCTGGGGCGGAGCCGATCTTTTCCAAACTACAGACGATGAAGGACGACGCCAGACTGTGGTAATTGAAACTAATTCCAGTCCTTCCGGACAAAAATCGATGCCTTTGCTTTCAGACAGCGATCCCCATGCTGGATATAAAAAACTCATACAGGGAAGCTTTATTCCCCTGCTCAAAAAACGAAGCTTACCTCAGGGAGATCTGGCTGTTCTTTATGATAAAAACCCCATGGAAACCACCGGATATGCTGCAACCCTGGCCGATTTAACCGGAAAAAAAGTATATCACGTACCTTTTTTTGTTGATGATCCCGATCCCCCGGCAAGATTTACCTCCAAAGGAATTCTTGAAATAAAATATGAGGAAAAATGGCATCCTATCAGGGCAGCGCTCAAATATGTAACCCAAAGGCCCTGGACCAGAATTCCTCCCCTTACCAAAACTTTTATCTTCAATCCAGTAGTGTGCTGTCTGGCCGGAGGACGCAACAAAATGATGGCATCCAAAGCCTATGACCTGCAAAATGCCCAATTTGACGAATCCCGCCTTCAGATTCAGGCGCCGGAAACAATCTGGGACGTACAACATGAGGATATTCCCTTGTGGGTAAACCGCATGGGCGGAATCGCCTGCATTAAAAACCCATACAGCAATGCCGGCCAGGGTGTCTGGACCGTAACCAGTCCCAAAGAATTGGAAAATTTCATGCAGATCGAACAACGATATGATCGTTTTATAGTACAATCCCTGATTGGAAACCGTCATTGGAGTTCCAAAAGCAGACATGGCTTTTACTACCACGTTGGAACGATGCCCGACCGACGCAATAATATCTTTGTGTTCGACATCCGTTTTATGGTGGGCAGTGGACCTGAAGGCTTTTTTCCTGTGTCCATGTATGCCCGCAGAGCCCGTAAACCCTTGGTAGAACATATAGATGCTGAAACTTCTTCCTGGGATATTCTGGGGACAAATCTTTCCGTGCGTCTTGAAGACGGAGGCTGGAAAACTGAAAGCAATCGCCTGATGCTGATGGATCAAAAAGATTTCAACAAAATTGGTTTCAGTATTGATGGACTAATAGAAGCCTTTATTCAAACCGTTCTTTCTGTAAAAGCCATAGATACCATGTCCAGCAGATTTATTACCAAAAAGAAAAAATTCAGAAGAAAATTTTTCAGAAGAATGAATCCTGATCCGGCTTTTATAAATGAAGTCTGCAATTACTGAAATTAAAACTCAGTAATACATCATCAAGACACAAATATACGGGCAGAACTCAAGCCCAAGGTGGAAAAAATGCTCAAACCCCGATTCACCAAGCAACTTGAATTGGATGACCTTCCCTCTGAATCACTGACTCCTTTTTGGATTGAACTCATTCAGGACGGATTATCCCAACCTGTGGAAATACCGGTTCTCGTAGCCAAAGGAAAAAAACCCGGCCCCATCTTTGGTATTACAGCTGCCCTGCACGGCAATGAACTCAACGGCATTCCGGTGCTGCACAATCTTCTCAACAACCTGCCCCTCAACCGCATGAAGGGAACTGTGGCAGGAGTTATAGCTGCTAATACCATTGCCGTCCATCATCACAAACGACGACTCAATGAAGGAGTTGACCCCAACCACATCATGCCCGGGAAAAAAACAGGGTCCACAGCTGAAGTTTATGTCCATCGTCTTTTTAACCGGGTTGTCACCCAATTTAATTATCTCATCGACCTGCATACATCCAGTTTTGGACGCAACAACAGCCTTTATGTCAGAGCCGATATGAAAAACAAAGATACCAGAACCATGGCTTATCTTCAGCATCCCCAGATCATCGTCCACAATCCCCCCTCGGATTATACTCTCCGGGGCTCAGCCATGGAACATGGCATTCCTGCCATCACTCTGGAAATCGGCGATCCACAAGTTTTTCAAACAAAGTATGTAAAGAGAAGCATTCGGGGTATCAAAGCCGTACTCAGAGAATTTGAACTGATGCCCCGCAAAAAAGTAGCTATTGCCCCACCTCCGGTAATCTGCAAAAGTTCCTACTGGCTTTACACTCAGCAAGGCGGTTTTCTGGAAGTATTACCTGAAGTTACTGAGATAGTAGAAAAAGATCAGGTAATTGCTCGGATTGTCAATCCTTTTGGAACTCTGATCAAAGAATATAAAAGCCCTGAAAAAGGAATAGTGGTTGGAAAAAGTGTAAATCCTGTCGCCCAAACTGGTTCCAGAATTATTCACCTGGGTCTGATAGACGAAACTGAGGTGTTTTAAAATGAGAATCGCCTTTCTGATCAACGATTATGCAAGCCTGAAAGCAACCATGACTACCTCCATGTTGATGGAAGCTGCCTCCAGACTCAACCATGAAGTTTGGATATTCACTGTTGGCGACTGGTTGATTCCAAATTCCGCTAAAATAATGGCAAAGGCAAAGCCCTACCCGAAAATCCACAAGATAAAACGAAATCAACTACTTGAAATTCTCAAGAAAAACACTTGCAAAATTATAAACATCACCAGTTTTGATCTTCTTTTCATCAGAACCAACCCGGCCCGGGATCCAAACAAGAGTGCCCATGACACATCCCTGAATCTTGCGACTCGTCTTAAAGAATCAGGAGTGTTGGTCCTCAATCCCCCCGAAGCTCTCAGGAAAGCAGACTCAAAGCTTTATCTGATGAATTTTCCTGCTGAAATCAGACCTGAAAGCTTGATAACCAAAGATAAAGATTCCCTGAAAACTTTCATAAACAACAAAGGCAAACAAAATACAGTAATAAAACCCCTTTCGGGAACCAGGGGCAGAAATGTCTTCCGTCTCAATCCTGTCAACGATGCCAATCATAATCAGATAATTGAAATTTTACGGGAAGAAGGCTATATAATTGCTCAGGAATTTCTTCCCGAAGCCAAAGCTGGAGATACCAGGGTTATTGTAATAAATGGAAAAATTCTCGAACATCAAGGAAAAGTAGCTGCTATCAGGAGATTACCTTCCAAAGGCGATTTTCGCAGTAATCTACATGCCGGAGGCACCGCCAAACCTGCCAAAATTTCAGTACAAATGCGAAAAGCTGTCGAACTGGCCAAACCCAAACTTTTAGCCGATGGACTTTTTATGGTCGGAATCGACTTTATCGGCGATAAAATAATCGAACTCAATGTTTTCAGCCCCGGAGGTTTTAGAGACGCCGAACGCTTTGGCGATTTTTCCTTCAGCACCCTGGTAATTGAAACAGCTGTAAAAATGGTTGAAAAAAAAACTTAAAACAAAACAGTTCCGACATTTTAACTTGAAACTTATTTGTTTCTTTTGATTTTACGCAGTAATTTTCTGGCGACTTTATTGGTTCTTTTTTTCAGGATGGCTTTCCTCAGATTTTCCAGAGCCGCTTCCCTTCTGTTCAAACCATAATACACCCTGGCTAATTTATAATGGATCAAGCTGTGCTTTGAAGAAATCCGCAGGGCTTTTTCCGCCATTGTTTCGGCCCATTCAATCAACTCTTTTTCCTCTCCGGTATCGAGTTCAACTCCCTGGGAAAATTCAAAAACCAAATTCAAACCAAAATCATAAAAGTCAAAATCAGTGGTTTTTGTTTGCAGGGCTGATTCAAGCCGGGCTCTGGCTGCTTGATAAAAACCTCTCGCAGCCAAAAGACGACTCTCTAAAAAAACACAACTTGAACACAAGGGAGACAAAGTAAATGCCAAATTTGCAAAAGTTGCTGCCCGTTGCAAATACCCCTGTTCCAAGAGCAACTGCCCCCAGGCTGAGAGATTCCTGGCCGCCCATCTTCTCAGAAACAGAGATTTTCCAGAAAAACGTGCGTAATAATCGTAAATGGATTGGGTTGATTCAAGTGAGTAATAAATAAAAGTTTCCCTGGAAATAACTTTTGCCAAAAATGGATTCGCCGGGATCAGTCTGTATTCAGTTGGAAGATTGAAATTTGGAAAAACATATAATTTTTTTGTTTTTTTTATGAATTCGTCCGAAACAGAACCTGTTCTCCAGGGAGAAATAAGCTTCAAATCTTCGCCTAAGCCGTAACTGAATCTTGCTTTTAAAAAAATATCCAGATTATAATCAGGGAGAATCAAAGTGCTGTCAGCCGGTAATTGAGTCAACTCAAATGCGGTAATTCCATAAGGAGCAGCCGGAGGCGGAAATTCAACTCTGCTTTCTGAAACCAAAATAGTATAAGTGACACCGGTCAGCATAATCAAACCTGCCACTGCTTGTCTTATATAATTGATTTTTATGGATGTCACCAAGTATTCCACTCCGGCGACAGTGGAAATCCAAAGGGAGGAGAGCACTATAAATCCGGGACCGGAAATATGAAGACGATAAAAATCAAATAAAACCAGATTGAAAAATTGCAAAAAACCAAGAATTACCAGCAAAAATAATATTCTTTTTTCTTTATGCTTTAAAAAATAGATCCAGCCAACCACAACCAGAGGCAACAGAAAAAAAGGAAAATTATCTTCAATTTGCAAAAAAAGAATTTTCAATGAAGGTAACCAGGTAAAGGGCTCGGCAAGTTGAACAACCTGCTGGTAAATATTATGAACTGGACGGGAAAAAGAATAGGCAAGCATTGTGCCGAGATTGTGAGGAAGACTCCAAAGACCGGCGTTGCGGTGAGAAGCAAGAACAAGAAAAAAAACAATTCCAAACCCGGCAAAGAAAAAAACAGGAGAGGCCAGAAAAAGCAATCGCTGTTTAGTGAAAAGCCAAGACCAATAAATGAAAAGAAGAGGGAAAATCAGTCTGAAGGAGGAATTAAGACCAAAGATGCCGAGGCCTGCCAAGAAAAATATAACAAATGAGTATCTGCTATCGACAGAAAAATCTGGCAAAAGCACAATTCTGGCAATAATCAGAACCAGGCAGAAGGTGAGAGGCTCGCAAGTTACAATGGAAACAGCATTAATAACAAACACAGATGAGGCAATTCCCAAAGTTGTAAATATCGCAGCCTGGTGGGATTCAAAAACAGATTCAACAATCTGATAAAACAGCACAAGACTGCAGGTTATGAGAATCAGATTGAATAATTGGGTTCTAAAAAAAAGCGGTCCCGGCAAAATCCATAGAAACAATTGGGATAATTGCACATAGAGGATATCTCCGGGAGGAGTCGACGGAGCAAATGCTTTTTGGGCGGCAAAGAGCTCGCCTCCCCCCCAATCACTCGTTTTCAGAAGGAAAAATAGGGCAAAAACAAAAAATAATCCCCCTGCAATAAGAGAAAAATAATTATGTCTTATCCAGACAGGAATAAAATTTTTGTTCATATTTATTCAAAGAAAT
>JAWLEA010000247.1:0-2713 GCA_041686345.1 Polyangia bacterium
GGCTCCGTCGGCTACTATTGGTCAAGTACCGTTGATGGTAACTACTCGCGGAGCCTGTACTTCCGCAGTAGCAATGCCCTCATGTACAGCGACTTCCGGGCGAGCGGCTACTCTGTGCGTTGCCTTAAGGACTGACACTTTGATTAACCCTGTGAAATAAGGCGAAGCCTTCCGCGAAGCGGATTTCACAGGGTGAATTTGACAATTTGACACTTAATCTTGCCGTTCCGCAGGGCAGCAAGATTTTTGGAAAAATATAGATTCGATAACAGACATAACCTTGGATTTGAACAACATCCGGATTATTGATTAAGGAAGAATATCGAAACCCGGTACAATACCAGGAGAATTCATACCACTTTTTTAAAAAATGTTAGCAAAAGAGACAGAGAAAAAAAATCAATAATTACTTTTGACTTAACCTGTTGTTGTCAATTTTAATGTTGCAAGTCCATACAAATGATTAAAGCACTTGTCGTTACTCCGGTAAAAGACTCCATTGAAACAACCCTCAGTTCTGCCCGGGCTGTTGCTAATTCTTCAGTCAAGGTCAAACATATAATCTTTAACGATTTCAGCACACCCGAAACCCAGTCTGTTTTAGAATCATATCAATTAGAAATAGGATATGAACTGGTTAATCTGAAAGAACTGACTGATCATCCCTCACCAAATTATAAGCTGGTGCTTCAGATAGCTCAGCAAAAAGCATTAGAGGAAAATATTCCTCTAATTGTTGTAGAATCAGATGTTGTGATTGGGAAAGATACCATTGAACGGCTCCTTAATCATCTGCTTTCGGATGAAAAAGCCGGGCTCATCGGAGCAATAACTGTTGATGAAAAAGGGAAAATCAATTTTCCCTACCAGAAATTTAAAGGGGTTAAAGAATCAGTAATACTGACCGGGAGAAGCCTGAGTTTTTGCTGTACATTATTTTCGTTGGAATTGTTAAGAAACTACAATTTCTCCGGCTTAAATGAGGCAAAGGACTGGTATGACACTTTCATCTCGAAAAAATCCCTGCAGCTGGGATTTCACAATATATTACTGATGGATACTCTTGTTTTACATAAACCGCATGCCAGCCGTCCGTGGAAGCAGTTGAAATACACCCATCCGTTGAAATATTATTTTTTGAAATTCTGGAAAGGGTTGGATAAGATCTGACTAAAGAAGCCCAAGCCACTTTAACAGTGTATTATAGGGTTTCGACCAACTTCTCTGAAATCTGAGTGGCCCGTTCAGCTCTCTTTGAAAGAAATCCAAATGCCTGGAATTCAAATATTTTATTCTTTCCCGTTTTTTCTCACTAGTTCCTGTCTTTTTTCTTTTGCTTTTTGACGTTTGCCGGTAATAAAACCCTGTAATTGGAAGCTGAACTACTTTGCCGCCATTTTTGAGCATTTTAATCCAAAATTCCCAATCTTCCCTTCCCATTTTCATATCTTCTGAGAATCCCCCGACAGACTCGGCGTCAGTTTTTCTGAACAGGGAAGAGACAAAAATCATATTATCCCGTGCAAGTTGATTTTTGCTGAACGGCTTTAATTTCCATATTTTTTTTTTCGTTTTATTAAATTTCATGGCCTGACAATAGACTACTTTAACATGAGGATTTGATTCCAATATTGCAACTCCTTCTTTAATATATTCTTTTGAGATCAAGTCATCTCCGTCTAATGGCAGGATGTACTTTCCTGATGCAGCTTCTATTCCGGTATTTCTTGCCTTTGCCACACCTTCATTGGCTTGATTGATAAGTCTGATTTCAGAATATTGTTTTTCCAGCTGGAGGGCAACTTCCACAGAATTGTCTTCTGACCCGTCATTTACGATTATTATTTCAAGGGGCCGGTAGCAGGATGCAATAACGGATTGAACTGTTTCTGCAAGGTATTTCCCCTGATTATAGCATGGAATAATAACTGAAACCAGTTCTTTTTTCATACGTATCGAGTATAGTTATCAATTAGTTTATCAACATGTTACTAATTCATGATAAAAAGAATTTATTAAATGAACCGGACGGTTGTTTCATGGCAAGGGTATTAGGTCCGAATTTCCGGGTTGAATAACCGTAGTTATGCAGATTGGAAATACCAGCCTCGTATTCATCATTTTGCAATCCAACATTCTCGAATACAATGGCCTGAGGTTTTGTTTTTCCAATATCAAAAATGCGGATTACTTCGAGATCATAACCTTCTGCATCTATTTGCAACAAGTTTATTTTTTTTATTTCATATCTGCTAATCAGAGTCGCCGGGGAGATTACCTCTACAGCTTCATGGCTAATCCATTCGCTTTTGTTTTTGGGAATATCTATTCCTGATCGCTCACAGTTGGAAGCTACAATACCGTCTTCAAATGTTTTTTCAATTTTTTGCCTGGAAAAAGAAGCCAATCCGGTTGCCCAACGCATATCCGAAAAGCCAATCTTATATAAAAGCTGACTTCCATCTTCTTCCCCAATAGCAGCACATACGCACTTAATTCCCTTGTTTTTGGCATAAAGCCTTTTCAAATATTGATTAAACACATCTGGTTGAGGCTCAAGTAAAACGCCATTCCAGTTATCCCTTTTGATAAATTTATGAATTGGGTCATGTGTGATTCCGTCATTGGCTCCGATTTGGATAACTGTAAAATCTTCCTGATGAGCCAGGGAATATTCATTTAGAAATTCACTCAGACTTCCCCTTTCTGGCTT
>JAWLEA010000248.1:0-2712 GCA_041686345.1 Polyangia bacterium
CAGGGAACCGCCCCCAAAGACATAATAGCCGGCAATGCCATGGGAGAGACAGTTATCGGTATCAATGGAAAGAGGCTGAGATCCAACCGCTCTTTTCTGGCCATGAAAAGCTTTTTTGAATCCGCCATATCCCAATCCACTAAAACACATATTAACGCCACAGAGGGAGGCGCACATATTGAAGGAACACATATCAAAACCCTTCAGGATGTGATAGATGAAAACTCTACCCAAAAAATTAACACCACCCGAACCTTGAACGAGACTTTCACTTCCCTGCCTTACATAAAGCCTGACAAATTGCTTGTCGAATTCAGTAAAATGTCATCAAAAATAAAAAGTCTTAAAAGCACCATAAAAAAGGCTGATGATACCACAAAGACAATTTTTAAACGGCTGAGGCAAATAAAAAAAACCGGAAAGTCTGTACATTCATTCAACAATCTTCCGCCTGAGCTAAAAAAGCAGATCAACAAAGTTGATAAACTCCATAAAGATCTGGACAATACAAAAGATGTATGGACTTTAGTGGAAGAAATAACCATGGACGGACTTAAAGAAAGCGAACGACAAAAACAGCAGATTGCAACCCTGCAGAACGATCCGTCCAGATATATTGAATGGCTTGAAAAAAACCTGGAAAGACTGATCGATATTAATAAAGTTAGAAAGCAATCACTTGATTTCTTGGAAAAAAATTTTAATGATACACTCTTCTTCCATAAAAAAGAACAGGATTATTTACAAAAAATAGACAAGGGTTTTGAAAAAGAAAAAAATACACTTAATTTAGCAGGACTTTACATTGAATCCAACAATTTATGGCCGGCAAAACCATTGGTGGAAGACCTCCTTGCAGCCGGAGAAAATTCCGGTGAAGTTTATTTTTTCCTTGGGTGCATTACCGCTCAAACAAAAAGTATTACAGACGCTAAAAATCACTTCCAAAAAGCAAAAGAGCTTGACCCGGGTCTTGAAATCCGAATCACCTCTCATTTAAAAAGCCTCGGTAATGAGTTCCTGAATTTTGCAAGATACTTTAAAACTCTTCCGGGCCGTGAAATCAGCGTTAAGTATATGGTAAAAAAAGGACTGCAATACGACCCGGATAATGCTGATCTTATTCAAGAGTTGGAAGCCCTTTTACGTAAGGATCTTGAAACAATCCAATCGCATGCAAAAGGCGAAACATTATCCCTATGTGCTGATATCATCTCTGATTGGACTGCTTACGCATCCGATAATACAAATATATATGAAAAACTTCCCAACAATCTTACAGGTGAAATCTTTTTTTATAATGGTAAGCTCTTAATCTCACAAAACGACATCCAAAATGCGCTTTTAAATTTTAAAAAAGCCCTGAATGTCCTTCCAGAGAGTAAGGATGCCCACTCTGAGGTTATAGAAACCTGTTTCCGCGCAGGGGATTTTGATTATGGGATAGAAGCATTGAATAATGCAGTCGCAATCGATAAACAATTTGCAACATATTGGGAAACTATTGGAGACAGCCTGAAAGATGCGGGCCAAAACCAGGATGCTATTGTTGCTTACGAAAAATGTTTTATGATTCTGCCGGAAAAAATTGAGCTTTTAAAAAAAATCGGAGATTGCTATGTGGCTTGCGATCAGTTGGAAGCAGCAAAAGCTGCTTATGAGCAACTAAAAACAAAATTGAAAAATATTGACCCCATCAACCCGGCAATAAAATAGTAGGGTAAGCGGTTAATAAACCGCATCTTTTCATCAGCTCAGGACTCCGGTATAACTCACGGCAATGGAACAGCGATTTGATCTTTTTCAATCCGTTGTGGAAGCAAGGCTTGAAAATCTTCGTCAGACATGGCCTCTGGCATATTTTCAAACAGATGCTTAAGGTACCAGTACGGTTCGAGGCCATTGGCTTTGGCGGTTTCAATCAGGCTGTAAATGCCTGCACTCGCCCGAGCACCTTCAGGAGTGCAGGAGAACAGCCAATTCTTCCTGCCGACCACAAAGGGCCGGATGGCATTTTCAACCGCATTGTTGTCTGGACCCACCCGGCCGTCCTCGATATAACCTGGATTCCCGATTTATTGTAACGATGCAGGCGGTGTAATGCCCAGTTTCGTGTAAAGCTCCAGCTGCCGCTTGGTAGCCTCTCCGACCTGCAATTTTCGACCTGGCACCTCAAAACATTCAATCATATCCAGCTCATCCAAAACCTCCTGTAGCGTGTATTCCCTGAATAGCTTGGTTTCCTGCATCTTTTTTGTGATACAGGATAGAAAGATCAATGCTATGAACTGCACGAGCAGCTTGCCATCAAGGCTTTTTTCGGATGAAACGGCCAATCTTCTCAAGTTCAGACGGTCTTTGAGGTTGCTGAAGGCTTTTTCCACCAGATCTTTGTTCCGGTAGATTTCAAGCGCAGTCACTGCATCTTTAACTTCGTTGCTCACAAGGGAGAAATATCCAAAATTGCGCTTGGCTTCAGCCATAGCTTCCTCCTTGGCAATGACCTTCGTCCCTCTCACCGGTGTGGTTTTAACCTCAAAATATTTGGCATACTGCTTTTCATGATCCGGATTCCACTGGTTGTTTTCCAATTCGTTTTGCAACCTTGCCACTCGGTTGTTAAAGGCCATTTCATCCTCTAAAGCCCGCTCAGGAGAAAAGTAAAGGTGAAGATACATTCGCCGGTTTTCCTTGATTGTGTCTCCTTTATAA